>JAJPHQ010000032.1 GCA_021325195.1 Gammaproteobacteria bacterium
TCGCGGTAATGGATGCTGTAGGCACCGAGTGCGTCGGTGTTGGCCAGCATCCAGTTGTAGGCACGCACGTCGGGATCGACGATGTACACGCTGGTCCAGCGCGGCAGCGGGCCGATCGCGGCCTGGGCGCCGGTGGTGCCCATCGCCTGCGTCTGGTCGCAATGGTCCATTGGCGCGCATGACTGTCTCAGTCCGGCCAGGAACGGCTCGTCCGGCTTCAATGCCATGTAGCGCGATACTGCCATGCTGTTCTGGATGTACCGGGTGTCCTGCTGCAGATACACCACGGGCTGCACGTTGTTCCACCACAGTACCTTGTGCCAGCGGGTGTAGGCGTATTGGGTGAGCACGGGGCTGGTGTAGCTGGCACTGCCCGAGGTCAGGGTCGCGGTGTACTGCGGCTGCGCCTGCGGCGAGAACGCACGGGTGTTCTCGACGATGATGTCGGTGCGCACGAAGCCGATGCTGCCGGGCGTGGTGCCGGCGTAGGCGCGCACAGCGAAATAGACACGCAAGTCCGGGTTGGTAGCCCCGCTGGCGGACGTCAGGGAGCCGTTGACCACCCATGCACCAACCAAAGGGCCAGACAGCCACAGGTTGCAAGTCGCTCCCCACTGTTTGCAGGTGCCGGCGCTGTTTGCGGCCATCAACAAGGCGCGCGCACCAATCGTGTAATGGGTACCGTTGATGTCAAGCGATGCCGTCGCGTCATAGTGCGACGCCAGAAGCCGTGCAAGTGTCACGGGTTCGCGCGCAGCTGGCCGAGAAGCAGTGGAAATCGTCAGCGCATCATTCGCACCGCCGGCAAGCGCGGGAATGAGCACGGTCAGCACCGCATGACGCAGGCTGCCGTCGGGGTTTGCTGCCTTGACATCCACCTGCAACGGGACGGGACGTCCCTGCAACGTCGCCGTCAAGGATTCCCCCTTGGCCACATCACCGGCCTTGAAGATCTGGCCGAAGGTGACCGGGACGCCGGTTTGCACATGCCGCGTCTCACTGATCACATGGTTGGTCACGATGGTTGCGGCATTCGCCGCATTCAGATACAGGCTAACCCATGCAGAAAGCAATGCCAGCCACCGAATCCTGCTGGCGCCAAAACCTGAGGCGCGACGCCGGGCATCGACTGTCGAGGCAGGTTCGAAAA
Organism: Gammaproteobacteria bacterium; assembly: GCA_021325195.1. GTDB lineage: Bacteria > Pseudomonadota > Gammaproteobacteria > Xanthomonadales > Rhodanobacteraceae > 66-474. Next base: position 1,151 of record JAJPHQ010000032.1, read on the forward strand.
CGCGGGTACGGCCATGCACGGTTGCGCACCTCATCGCCCACTCGCCGTCGGTACGGGAAACGATCTTGGAGTACCTGCCATGGCAACGCCTCAACAAATGAGCAGAGTTAACCCGGCGATCCATTGCCACCGCGATATTTGGGCCACAGCAGCTTGCGTGAAAACAACAAATATTTGAAGGTATGCGGCGGCTGCATACTGGCGAGATGATAAAGCCATGCCCGCCATGGATCGCCTCGCATCAAGCTCACCATCGCCAGCACGTGCAGGATGTTGTGATATTTGCTGTTCGCTCTGGCACGCACCTTCCGGCTCGCCCGGCTGTCCGTACGAATGGACCGCATCAGCTCCAGCGCCGCCTTGTCCTGTTGCAGCTGCTTGGACATGGAGCCCGGCGTATCGTGATAAAGCACCGTAGGTACGTCCATGAAATGCAGCCGCTTGTTGGCGGCACAGATTTCATAGGCGAGGCGGGTCCATTCCATGTAGCTCCAATCTCCGGACATCATGTCGGGAGGGATGCTTTTCGTGCGACACACGAACGCGCCCGGTTGAAGCCAACTGTCTTCCAGCAGGCTGAGTGCAGGATCTCCGGTTTTCAAATGGTCGGCGATGTGAATGAGCTCGGACAACTTGCCGTCCGCTTTTACGAAGTACCCGTTGCTTATCACCACGTCGCAATCCGGATGACTCTCGAGCCAGTCCAAGGGCTCCCGCAGGGAGTCCGGAATCAATTCATCGTCATCGTCCAGATAGGCGAAAAAATCCGCCGTCACGAGCCGCCTGCCTTCGACCTTGGCTATTCCTGCCGAAGCCTGCACCACACGATGCAGAAGGACTTCGGACCGGTTTTTCAGCAATTCCAGCGTGCGGGGATCGCCGCGATCCCCATTGACGACGACGATCGGGCGCGCCTCGACACCTTTCTGGCTGCGTATGCTGTCCAGGGCCCGGAACAGCAGGTCGGACCGCCGCGCGTCCGCCAATGTACGAACGATCACGTCAACGGATAACTTCGATGCAACCGATTGGCGCTGCCTTTCAGCCACGACACCCTCCATGGCATGCACATTCCGCTTCATGAAATTGAAATGCGTGCAGTGCCTTGTTGCGCGCCGTGGTGGCGACGCCATCGGCTATGGAAGCAATTGCCATCATGCTCGTCCGGTAACCGGCCTGCACACAAGATTGAAAAACGAGTGCCGTCACGCAATGACCATCATCGTGTCAGCCCGGTTCTGATCGTTCCTAACCGGATACGCATTGCTGACAGCGCATTTTTGATTTCGGATGACATCGGGTGCTTGAACAGGAAAATCCCCGACAGCCATGCTGCGCCCGCACCCGCCGTGGCAACGAAGAACGCGGCTATATAGTGACTGACGGAAGACTCCCCCCACAGCAGCAGGACTGCAGCGGGGGCAAGACAGGTAAAAACCGTCAGTGCCGCACTGGGCTTCAGCGCATCCATCAATGGACCAAGCTTGAGCACTTCATATCGGCCAAGTTTTCGGTAATACAGCGTGATCGCAACCACGTAAACCAGAATCTGCGAGGCCGCTACCGCCGCGAGGCTGTAAAACGCCGCGAGCACGGCCAACACGAGCCGCGCCAGCTGGTACTGGATCTCGATCCGCGTAACTTCGCGATAGCAACCTACTGCGGTCAAAAGACCATTGCATTGATAAATCAGCGTTCCCAGGATTGCTGCACCGCATAGCCAGCGCATGAGCGGCACGGAGGCGTCCCACTGGCTGCCGAACGTGATCCGGATGATCGGGTACGCCATGAGGGTGCAAAACGCGAAGAAAGGCCAACAGATCCCTGTCATATAAACAAGGGATTTCTTGTACAACTGCGGCGCAGTGTTGCTGTCCCGATGCTCGCGTGCATAGGCCGGAAATGCCACGGTGCCTATCGCTCCGACAACGTTGGTGCGGAAGATGTTCACGATGCCATAGCCCCGGGAATAGAACCCCGCGGCTGCCATGCCCAGCATCCTTCCGACCACGATGTTGGCTGATTGCTCGCCCAACTGTGCGGCGATATCCGCGATCGTACGGTTTGTTCCGAAGTGCAGCACGCGTTTCCAGTCTGTGAATCCAAGCCCGCGTACGCGATAGAACCCCCCAAAGAACGCGCAGCCGGTCACCAGTACCAGCATTCCCGCCACCGACGCCCATGCCATGCTCATGTAGGAGAACCCCAGGTAAGCCAGGGCGATTGTGGTGCCGCCTCTCGCAAGCGTTTCGGCGGTTTGAATCATGAGAATGACGTCGAAGTGCATCTCGCGTCTCATGCACGCCATGGTGGTCGTACCGAAGGGCATCAATACGAAAACCAGGCTGATCACACGCGTGACCCGTGCGACTCCGGGATCTCCGTAGAAATCTCCGATGAGACCACTGAGTCCGAACAGTGCCACCGCCAGAACCCAGGCGATGATGAGGTTCAAGGTAAACGCGGAACGGACGAGATCGTCGCTGAGCACCTTCTCCTGGACGACGAATTCGCTGACCCCGAAATCGCGGAGCATTTGAACCAGCGCCACGAACGCGACGGCAACTGAATACACCCCGATTTCCGAGGGCGTCAGCAACCGGCTGACGATCGTGACGGTGGCGACCGCCACCGCCGAGCCTACGCCGGTTTGCACGAAACGCAGCGACAAGGCCTTGCGTACGCTGGTGCCGCTCTTGTTCACGCGCTTTCCCCCGTTCCACCTGACAACGCCCAACGACCGCGGAGGACCATTGCTTGTCGCCCGGTCCACGCGCTTGTTCGAGGAACCCGGTAGATACCTCTCGGAGGGGTCCGTGATGGGCCGGAGGAGACCCGTAGCATGCATGGTGCAAGGCGCGAATGACGACAGAAACATCCGTGCAAGATATTGCTGCACGATCCCTCGTCACGTATCGGTTGGCGGTAGCTCACGACACTACCCTGTCGAGCAGCTGCGCCAGCTCGGCAGCTCGGCGGCGGCGCGACCATCTCGAAATGTCAGGTCCCCCTTCCTGCGGATTCCGCTCTCCGGCCAGAGAGTCCACGAAGCGCGCCAACTCCTGCGCTATTTTCGACTCATCGTCGAGCGGCACCAACACCGCACCGCCCGCTTCGCGCAACACCGAGGCGGTGTCACCGTTTTCGCCAACCAGCGCAAAAATCGGCCTGCCTGCGCGCAGGTACTCGTAGAGCTTGGCAGGAATCTGCCGATCGAAGCGGCTGCCCTGGAACAACAGCAATGCGTCGGCGGAAACCTGTTCCAGCAATGCCTCGTGATTGCCGATCGGTGGCGCCAGCGTGACGATGTCGGCGATCCCGAGTTGATCGATTCGCTGTTGGTACCGTGCCTCGCAACCGCTTGCACGCAACACCACCCGGAATCTGTCCGGGCCGGCCTTGCCCGTGCGCTTGAGCCGGGCCAGCGCAGCGAAAAACGCCGAAGGGTCGCGGCCATCCGGATACAAAAGCCCGCTGTGCACCATGAGAAATGGTGCGGTGCGCCTCACCGGAATCGTCGGCACGGAGGCGAACTCCGCCTCATCGTACCCGTTCTGGATGACCGTCAGCCGCTGCCCGAGCTCGAATTCCGGGTAACGCTCGGCATATTCGTGTGCGGCTCCGGGGGTCGTGAACACCACTCGCGCAGCGCGCTGCAAGACACGCTGCTCCCACAAGTGCTGGGAAGCAGCCGAGTACCGGTTCTCCGCCGATACGGAACTCGACACCGGATCCCGGAAATCCGCGATCCAGGGCAGACGCGTCATGGAGCTCAGGGTGTAAGCGATGCGGTGGGCCGTCATGATGGGGTACGTGGACCAGATTGCCTGCGCGCGATAGCGCCGGATGAGACGCAAGCCCTGAAGAACGGCGGACGGCCACCAGGAGACCCAACGGTCCGGCCGTGCCAGAAAGCCCGGATATTTCCCGCGGATTCCGAAATGCCGCCGCGCGTCGAATGCCAGGGCACGGTGCACACGGCAGCCCCGCGGAATGGCGTCGTCACGCACGGGCTTGGTGAGCGGGTAAGCCATGGGCAACGCCGAGAGGATGACGGGATTCCAGCCGGACGCGGGGAGATATCGAGCAAAGCCCAGCGTGCGCAAATGTCCACTCCCCATGGCGGCGGGCGGAAAATGAAAAGCAATCATGAGGATGGTGCGGGACACGCTCGCTGCCTAAGCCGCATGATGCGACTTCAGGGACACGGCCGATTCGCGTTTCGGCAGGATCCGACCCTGCACGGCTTCAGCGGTCAAGGCTTCGCTCAACAGCTGGTCGGCCAGCAGCGCCGAAAGCGCCATCAGCTGGTAAGTGAGATCGAAATAAGTCATGGGCAGAAAGGCGCCCGCCGCCATGAACGCGGCCAGGGATGCCTGCAACATCGAGGCGAGGTCGAAAGCCCATTTTTGTTCCGGTGAGTCCCGCGTCTCTCTGCGCACTCGGCTGCAGTTGCGCCAGCTCGCAAAAAGCAGTCCGAGGAACATGACCAGCCCCGGAAAGCCCTGTTCGCTCAAGACCCGGAAATAGATGCTGTGGATCGCGCGCTGGATCGAGCCGGCCGGGGCGTACATCGACCACAAATACGCGCTTTTGTAATCGTCGAACCCGCCACCGAGCAAAGGCCGATGCAGGGCCACATTCGTTGCGAACTCCCACGATTGGATGCGCTCCTGGCCGGAAGCGGTCTCTTGCGCGTGATGCAACGTATCCATGCGTTCTGTCCACTGGGGAGGCATGAAATGGTAGGCAGTCATTCCCAGCGCAACGATGACCAAAACGATGGCCAGTCGATGCCGGCTTTTCAGGAACAAGGTACCGGCGACTATTGCCAAGCCTATGAGTCCGCCACGCGAATAAGTGCCCAATATCCCGATGCCCGTGAACAGCATGCCGAAGCCCAGACCCACCCGTACGGCCTTCCGCGACGAATGCAACTGCAGATACCGCATCAACGGCAAAATCATGCAAAGAGCCAGAGCCAATGCATTGTTGTCCGCGATGAAGCTCGCAGCCGGCCCCAGCACGTGGTAGTTGCCGCCTTTCAATGCAGTGAAAATGCCGCCCTTGACGCCGTAAAATCCCAGCGATACCACGATCATCCACACCAGCCAGTGCACGCGCTCGCGATTGTTGACCAGCATCAGCGTGACGAACACCATCACCAGGATTTTGGCGAATTCCTCCCATCTCTCCCAGGCGGAATCCGGAACCGCCGCGAAAAAGGTCGTGATTCCGGTCCACGCAAGGAACAGGAACAACAGGATGCTGACCGCGGAGATCGGAATCCTTTTTCTTTCCTTGCCGACGATCAGACTCACCAGGGTGACGATCGCAATCAATTGCACCCACGGGAAGGTGATCGCGAATCCATAGCACAGCCGGTTCGGATTCATGTAGCCGAGCCACGACCACACCAGCAGGCCGATGTACGGGCGGGTCAGGATGAAGGGAATCGTCCCGAAGACGAACAGGGCGAGGACGATGTCACGCATGTCTCTGGCTCCGTTCCAGTTGCAGCATGACGGCGTCCATGAAGAACTTGGCTGCCCAGTTCGGATAGCGGTTCGTCATGTAGCCGCCGGATCGGGGATGAGAACCCGGCATGCCACCGCGCACGCCGGGATCGCGTGCGGAGGGGTCCTGGACCGACAGGCTGAAGCGGATCGCGCGGTCGGCCGCCGGCAGCCAGGAACGATCGCCGGTTTCCGCGGCCAGCCGTTGCCAGACGATGGCCATCTGCACGTTGCCGGTCACGCAGGTCCAGCGGCAGGCCGGACGCCACTCGGCATCCAATCGTCCCGGCAAGGCGCCGTCGCGGCGTTGCGTGCCGGCGACGGCTCGTGCGATGCGCGCGGCGGCATCCACGAAACCGCTGTTGGAAGCAATCAATCCGACTTCCAGGATGCCGCGCGCGGCGTAGGCGATGGTGTGCGTGAGCGGACGGCGGTTGTCCTCGAGATCGTTGTTCTCCAGCCAGCCGTTTCCGTGCATCTGGGTGAGCGCCCATTGCACGTTGCGTACCGCGGCATCGACGTAGCGAGGTTCGCCCAGATCACGCCCGGCCTCGGCCAATCCGAAGGCCACGCGTGTGTTGTAAGTGTTCAGGGTATGCGCGGCGAACGGCGAAGCGAAGCGCCGCCACGCGCCATCCGGCTCCTGCGCCGCCAGAAGCCAGTCGGCCGCGCGCACCAGCGAGTCGCGAAAGCGTGCATCGCGTGTCCGTTGCCAGGCTGCCAGCCAGCCGAACAGAACCTGCCCGGTATTGAAAATGGTTGGCACCGCCTTGTCCGCATCCAGCGTGCCGGCGCGCACGCCGCCTTCGGGAAGCTGGATGCCGGATTCCCACACGGCCATCCTGACGGCGCGTTCGCGATATTCATGGTCGCCGGAAAAATCCGCATAGCGAAAAAACGTGGGAATGATGTAGCCGGTGGTTTCCGGATAAGCGGCCGCCCACCGGCGTTTCGCCACGTCGTAGTACGCGCTGACACCGCCCGCTCCGGTCGCGTCCTGTGCGCGTGCCAGCCATTCGGCGGCAGCCTGCAAGCCGAGCCCCGGATCCGTGTCCGCGCCGGGCCGGGTCGATCGTCGGGGCAGAAGTCTCGCGAGCACGTTCATGGCTTGCTTCCGACTGCTTGCGATCCGGGCACGGTCTTCGCGGTGCGGCTTCGCCACGCGCGTTGCATGCGCCGCGCGACGTGTGCCAGACCCGGCAACGGATCCGACCAGCGCCACAGGGCATCGACGACACGCGCACCCTCGAAGCCGTCCCGCACCGACTGCTTCTGTGCGGCGGCCGACTGCCGGTCCTCGGAGCGCACACGCCAGACCCGCGGCCGCTGCTTCGGCGTGAAGCCGGGACAGGCCATGCCGGTTTCGGAACACCATGCGGCGTACGGCAGATTGACACCGTTCAAGGTCGCGACCTCCTCCTGGTAATCGGTACGGCCGATGGTGGGCTCCACCATCCGGAACGTGCCGCTGCGCGCATCGCGCTTGTATTCCATGCTGGCCATGCCGACGACGCCGGTATCGCGGAAAAAACGTTCGGTGAGCCGCGACAGTTCGGCGTGTGCCTCCGGCGCGGCCGTGCAGCTTGCGGTGCCGCCGGTCTGCGGCGGCCACGAGCGGATCTTGCGTCCGGTGAACGACGCCGCGACGTGACTTTGCCGGTCGAGGTACAGCAGGCAGAAATAAATGCCGGAATCGGGACCCTCGATCCACTCCTGCACCACCACGTCGGCCATCACCGGCAGGATGCGGCGCACCAGTTCCGCGGCCTGCGCTGCATCCTCCACGCGATAGGCCTTCTTGAACTGCCGCGCGTAGCCCGCGTGGCGCCCGCCGGGCTTGACCACGGCCGGGTAGTGCAGCCGCTCGAGTTTCGGCAGGTCGCCGGACGCACGCACGTGCACCAGCGGCGGGATCGGCGCGCCGTGCTGTTCGGCAAGCTGCTGGAACCCGCTCTTGTGCTGCAGGGCATCCACCGTGGTTTTCGCCGGCAACGCGAAGCGGTAAAGGTCCTCCAGACGCTCGCGTTGCCGCGACACGGTCTTCACCGTCTCTTCCTGGGTCAGGAACAACACCGGGCGCGCGCCGCGGAACTGCGTACCTGCATACCGTTCGAGATCCTCGATCAGCGCATCGCCCTGCAACGCGCGTATCGCCAGCGGCCGCGCCGTGCGCGTGAACATCTCGGGACGCCTTGAATCGGTGTCCAGCAACCAGGTCTGCACCCCCCCGCGCGCGAGACTGCGGGCGACGCCGAGTCCGTTGGCGCCCGCGCCCAGCACCACCGCCGGCGTGTTGACAGTCATGCGATCCCCTCGTGTCGAACACCGCGCAGCACGCGGTCGTACACCGCACGATAGCGCGCCACGCTGGCCTGCCAGGTGCGCTCGCGCTCCACGTATTCCCGACCGCGCGCCACCACCGCGTGCCACGCGCCGGGATTCTGCAGCACGCCGACCAGGCAGCGCGCCAGGGCCTCGCTCGAACCCGCACGGAACAGATGGCCGTTGTCACCGTCGCGAATCAACTCACGGTGCCCGCCGACGTCCGATGCCACCACCAGCTTGCCCATCGCCATCGCTTCCAGCGGTTTCAGGGGCGTCACCAGTTCCGTGAGCCGCCGCGAAATGCGCGGATACACCATCACGTCCATCGCGCCGTAGTAGCGCGCCACCTCGGCATGCGGCACGCGCCCAATGAAATGCACGGTGTCCTCGATGCCCATTCGTGCGGCCAGCGCACGCAGGTTTGCATCCTGGGGGCCACCGCCCAGCAGCAGCAAGCGCGCCTGCGGCACGCTGCGCAGGACCAGCGGCATCGCCCGCAGCAGCAGGTCCAGTCCTTCGTACGCGTAGAACGAGCCGGCGAATCCGAGCGTCGCGCCACGCGCGAGCCCGTATTTCGCCACCAATTCCGCATCGGGGGCGCCGGCAATCCGGAATTGCGAGGGATCCACGGCGTTGGGGATCACGGTGATCCTGTCCGCGGGAATGCCCCGCGCCAGCATGTCGCCGCGCAGGCCTTCGCAAATCGTGGTGACGGCATCCGCGCGCCGCAGCGCGCGGGTTTCCAGCGCGCGCGTCAGGCGATAGCGTGCGCCCCATTCGCGCGCCGTGCCATGATCGGCGGCGGCGTCTTCCCAGAACGCGCGGACCTCATAGACCACCGGAATGCCGGCGGCCCGGCCCACGTCGAGCGCAGGCAAGGCATTCAGCACCGGCGAGTGTGCGTGCAGGATATCGGGGCGCACTTCCCGCACCACTTCGGCAAGCCGCGCACGCAACGCGTGCATCAGTTGACGGTGCCGGATCAACGGCAGCATCGCGGCGAAACCGGATGCGGGCGGCGTGCGATGGAACGTCCATTCCCCGATGCGTTCCTCACGCTGATCACCGCTGCCCTGTTTGGGCCCGGTAACCTGGAAGGTTTCCCAACCCAGGGCGCGTTGCTGTCCGAGAATGGCGAGCGTGCGGAACGTGTAACCGCTGTGCAGCGGCAGCGAATGATCCAGCACGTGCAGGATGCGCAAGGGCCGCCCGGCGTTCGCCGCCGGCCGGATGGGTTGCAGCGCGAGACTTGCGGTCTCGTTCATCGCGGCGCTCCCGGCGAATTGCCTGCCCGGGCAGCGAGCACGCGCTCGTACAGGGCGCACTGTGCCTCGACCACCGGCGGCCAGCCCAGTCGCTCGGCATGGCGGCGCGTGGCGGCGCGCTCAGGCTGTCGCAAGCGCAGCCGCTGCCATGCGGCCATGATCGCCTCGGGCGTGCGGCTTTCGGCGATTTCCCCGGCTTCCGGCGCGCTTATCAATTCCGCCGCGCTCTCGAACGGCGCGGCGATCACGGGCGTGCCGCAGGCGAGCGACTCCAGCACCACGTTGGGCATGCCCTCGCGGCTCGAGGCAAGCAGCATCGCGTCCGCGGCGTTGTAGTAGCGGCCCAGCTCCGCACGGGAAACCGAGCCGAGAAACCGGACACGTGCCGCGACGCCCAGGCGGGCCGCCAGTTGCCGCAGACGCGTCTCCTCGGGACCTTCGCCTGCAATCAGCAGGGTCGCGTCGGCCGTCATCGCCAGCGCCGCAAGGCTGACGTGCACGCCCTTGAGCTCGACCAGGTTGCCCACCGCCAGCCAGACCGGCCCGGCGAGACCGAGCCCGGCACGGATGGCTTGGCGGTCCAGCGGCCGGAAGCGGTCGAGATCGACACCGTTGCGCAGTGTCACGATCCTGTCCGGATTTGCGCCCAGGCTTTCCATCCTGTCCTTCAGCGCGCCGGATACGGTCACGATGGCGGCGGCATGCTTCGCGGCCCACCGGATTTGCCGCGCGGGCAGGCGGTGTCGTGGAATCGCGTTCACGTCGCTGCCGCGCGCCGTGACCACGACCGGTTTGTCCAGCGCGAGACCCAGGCGCACCGCGGCCACGCCATCCGGATAGAAGTAGTGCGCGTCGATCAGGTCGAAGGCCGGCTCGCGCGCCGCGAGTTCGCGCACCACCGGCAACAGCGCGCGGTACATGAGTGCGGGCGCAATGTTCATGCCCAGCTTGGGAATCACCGGATAGCGCGGATGGACGATGTCGATGCCGTGGCGCCTCTCGCGTTCGGGCACCCGTGCAAACCTGGCATGGGCACCGAAGCGGCGATGCCGGAACGGAAACCACGGCACCGGCGCGACCACGGTTGCGGCGATCCGGCCGGAAGCCAGCAGGTGACGCAGCCGTTCCTCGACGAATACGCCGTGGCGCGGCTGTTCGGCATTCGGATAGAGACTGGTGAAGACCAGGAGACGAATCGTCCGGCCGCTCTCTGCCCGTGGCGGGACTTCCGGACCGCGGCACGCGACGCCGGTCCTTGCTTTGGCCGAAGGTCCGGCATCACCTGCAATACCGATGGCCAATCCGGTCTTCACGCCGTGACCTCCGGCGGGGTCGCACGGGTCCGCGCACCTTCGTCATAGAAGCGGTTCAGAGGACTGCCGCGAAGCACCCGCTGGATGCGTTCGATGACGTCCGGCGCCAGTTCGGAACGCCAGCGCTCCGCCGACGCCTGCGGGCTCTTGAAGACGCTGTAGTAGCCGGAACGGCTGGCTTGGGTACTTGATTGAACGAACCGTTCGGTCTGAACCTGCCAGTCGAGACCGGCAAATTCGAACATGCGCCGGGTCATCTTGACCGGCTCGGCGCAGACGTCTTCATACCGAACCGTGAGCACGCGGTCGCTGCCCGCAACGTCCGCAAGGATTTTTTCCTGGAGCAGCACCCAGCGCCATGCCAACCGTTCCTCGGGTGCAAGTCGCGCCAGATCTGCCGCGGCCAGACCGTATTTCTTCGCCGTGCCCGTTGCCAGCAAGAGTTTCAGCAACCAGAGATCGTCCGCACTGGGTGTTGAATTACCGAAACGCCTCGCTGCCTCGCCGCGCAACACCGATGCGACATAACCACAAGGATGACGCATCAGGTGAATGGCCCGGACAGTGGGCAGTGCATCGACGCATACACCCAGTCGTCCCGACGACTCGATGGATTTCCACACGACGCGCGCGCGCGCGCGACTTTCGCCGGTCGGCCGATACATGCAGGGAAAGTGCCGGCGAACACGACTCGCCGCCTTGGCGACCACCACGCCGGCGCGGTACGCCGCAAGTCCGGCGGCGGACAGGTAGCTCTTGGGGAACAGCGGCTGTTTGCCGACCACTTCGGGAGAACGCTGCCGCGGCAACGTCGCGATGAATTGCTCCAGCTCTCCGCGATGGCGGGATGCGTCTTCCTTTTCGGGGAACAGCGGTATCGTCAAGCGTCGCACGCTGTCGGGCTCGTGGCGATACAGCGTGTCCGGATGGCTGTCGAACAGTTTGCCGATCCAGGTCGTGCCGGAGCGCGGCATGCCGAACACGAGAATGCAGGGCTTCATGTCTGCACTCCGGCAATGACGCGCGACTCGCGCACCGGCTGGTCCGCGATCGGCGCAACCGCGGGCTGCTGCATCCGGCGCAAGAAGGCATCCAGCATCAGCAGGCTCCACAGGGTCGCGCTGTAATCGCGCCGGCCCGAGACGTGTTGGCGCACCAGCCGGTCCAGCGCCGCCGGCTCGAAGCAGCCGCATTCGACAAGCGCGCCGTCGCGGATCGCGTCCTGCAGGTGCGCGCGCAGCGGGCCACGGAACCATGCAGCCAGCGGCACCCGGAAACCCATCTTGGGCCGGTACAGCACGTCGTGCGGCAGGTGCGGCTCCAGTGCCTTCTTGAAGACGAACTTGCCTTCGCCCCGTCGCAGCTTCAGTGAAGGCGGCAGGCCGGAGGCCCACTCGACCAGCGGTTGATCGAGCACCGGCACGCGCACCTCGAGGCTGTGGGCCATGCTGGCGCGATCCACCTTGGTCAGGATGTCGCCGGGCAGCCAGGTCTTGAAGTCCAGGTATTGCGCCAGCGACAACGGATGGTCGGTGGGTGCGCGTGCGGCGTGCGCACGAAACACCTCGAGCGCACCGTAACCCTGAAGCTCGCGCTTGAACGCGGGGCTGTAAAGCTGCCCGCGCAACGCGGCCGGCGTGGTGCTGACGCCGTGGAAGTAGGCTTCCACGTCGTCGCGGGCCAGCGCCTGCAAGGTGGTCTTGGCGCGCAACGGCTGCGGCGCCCAGTCGGCCTTGGGATACAGGTTTCCCAACAAGCCGAACAGCGGCCTCCTCAGCCCCGACGGCAGGCGCGCACGCAGGCTGCTTTCCCACGCGTGCAACCGGTAGCGCCGGTAGCCGGCGAAATTCTCGTCGCCGCCGCCGCCGGAAAGCGCCACCGTGACATGCTTGCGCGCGAGCTGGCACACCCGCCAGGTGGGCAGCGCCGAACTGTCGGCAAACGGTTCGTCGTAGATGCCGGCCAGCGTGTCCAGCAGGTCGTGGTCCTGCGAATCGACCCGCTCCTCGAAGTGGCGCGTACCCAGATGTCCGGCGACCCGGCGCGCGTAACCGGTTTCATCGAAGGCGCCGTGATCGAAGCCGATCGAACAGGTGCGCACCGGTTCGCGCGAGGCGCGGCTCATGCTCGAGACCACCGCGCTCGAATCGACGCCGCCGGAAAGAAATGCTCCCAGCGGCACGTCCGCCACCATCTGGCTTGCCACCGCCTGGTCCAGCAGGTCGCGCAGCCGTGCAGCCGCCTCGTCGACCGTGACGTCGTCGGACACGGCAAACGGCACATCCCAATACTGGCGAGGTGCCGGAACGGGCTCGCCCGCGCGCCAGCTCAGCCAGTGGCCCGGCGGCAGTTTGAAGATGCCGCGGTAGATGCACTTCGGGTCGGGCACATAGCCGAGCGCCAGATAGTCCTCCAGCGCCTGCGGGTCGAGGTCGCGCTCCACGCCGGGATGTGCCAGCAGCCCCTTGAGCTCGGAGGCAAAGACCAGGTCACCGCCGCGCGTGAACCCGTAATACAGCGGCTTGATGCCGAGGGGATCGCGTGCCAGACAAATCCGTTGGCGGCGCAGATCCCACACCGCAAACGCAAACATGCCCCGCAAGCGCGTCAGGCACGACTCGCCCCAGTGTTGCCACGCACGCAGCAGGACCTCGGTATCGCAACGGCTGTGGAACGCCAGGCCTGCGGCTTCCAGTTCGGTTTTGAGTTGTTCGAAGTTGTACAGCTCGCCGTTGTAGGCCAGCGCCAGACCGGCAGCCTCGTCCACCATCGGTTGCCGGCCGTGCGCCAGATCGATGATCGACAGGCGGCGATGGCCCAGGCCCACGCCTTCGGCAAGGTAAAGGCCTGCCTCGTCCGGCCCGCGATGACGCTGCACGTCCCGCATGGCAAGCAGGATGCGCTCATTCACGCTGCCGCCGCGTGACAACACGATGCCGGCCAGACCGCACACGCTCAGTGCCCCCTTCGCTCTGCCGGCTCGACGGACGGGCGCAACGGCATGGTGTTCCGGCGCCCCGCCAGCAACTGATCGTAGAGGGCGGCGTAGGCCGACACCATTGCCGAAACGCTGAACCTGGACCGCACGCGTTCACTGCCGGCGCGGCCGTGTCGCAGCCGCAAATCGGGATTCCGGATGTAGCGATCCAGCGCCGCCGCCATCGCGGCGGGATCGCCGGGAGCCACCAGTGTGCCGGTCGTGCCGTCGATCACCGCCTCGCCCACGCCGCCGACATCGGTGGCGACCACCGGCAGATCCATCGCCATGGCTTCGAGTACGGTAAGCGGGATGCCTTCGGCCAACGACGACAGCGCGAACACATCGCACTCGGCCAGCAGCGCCGCGACGTCTTCGCGGTTGCCCAGCAGTTTCACCCGGTCGCCCAGATTAAAGCGGGCGACATGCGCTTCGAGCCGCTTGCGCTCCCCGCCCTCGCCGACGATGACGAGGCGCAACGGCGTGCCCGTCCGCGGCTGCGAGTCGCACAGCATCCGGAAGGCGGTGATCAGGCTTGCCTGATTCTTGACCGCATCGAGCCGTCCGACGGTGGCGATCAGCAGCGTGCCGGGCGGCGCGAAATCCCCCAGCAACGGCCGGCGCTGCCGCGCACCGGCAACCGCAACATGGCGTGCCGTGTCGATGCCGTTGGGAATGAGAACGATCCGGGAGGCCGCGATACCCACGTCGTCACGCAGCCAGCGTTGCAGATCGCCGGAAACCGCAACGAAGCGCGCGATGAACGGTTGCAGCCAGCGCCGCAGCAGGCGGTATTTGCGGCTGCGGCCGAACGGATCGGAAGCATCGCGCCCGTGTTCGGCGTGCACCACCGCGCGTACCCCCGCAAGTCTGGCGATGGGTGCCGTGTCCAGCGCGCCGAGGTTGTACGTCTGCACCAGATCCGGTTTCAGCGCGCGCAGGGCGCGCCACAGCCGGAAATAGCAACCGGGGTCCTTGCCCGGTCGTTTGTCCAGCGACAGGCAGGGGACGGTTGCGTCTCCGATCTCGCCGTGCATCGCGCCGAACCCGGCCAGACAGATCACCGCGTGGCGATACCGCTCGCCGGTGCGAAGGATGACCGACAGGGCGATCCGTTCCATGCCGCCGGTATCCAGGCGGTACAGCACGTGCGCGATCAGCGGTCTGTCGTTCACGGCCGGTCCTCCGCCGTGTCCCGCCCGCGTCCGAGGGCCGAATCCGGCGCCTGCGCGACAGGCAACGCACGCGCCAACGCACGCAAACGGGCCCGCACCTCGTCCGGATCGCCGTTGTCGACCCGCGCCGACACGGCCCACACCGATGAACGCAGATCGTCGCCGCGCAACACTTTCCACGCCTGCCACAGCTTGGTCAGCACCGGCGAGGCGGTGCAACGGCGATCCACGCAATACCAGTACCACACCAGGCGCGTACCGTTTTCGTCGGCCAGGCTGAGTTCCCGGACCGTCACGTCCAACCCCTCGGCGAAAGCGACGCGCCGGCTTGCGCTTGCAAGAATGCGCGCCCGGGCCGGGTCATAGACGTTGTTGCCGTAGGTGATCAAGGTGTGCCCTCGGCGCGGCTTGCCGCCATAGATGGCGTGAAACAGCTCGACCGCCGCGCCGCCTCCGGGCACCCGATACTCGGCCTGGAATTGTCCCGTCGCGCCCTTGAAGATCGGCCGCCAGCCGTCCTCCGGCGTCCGCGGTCCGTTCCAGCCCGTCAGGACGGGAGCCGCCACGTCCAACCGTTCCGGTGGCGGCGTTGCCGTGTTGCCCGCAGCCAGCAGCGGCCCCGCGACCAGCAGCGCGAGCGCTGCCGGCCACAGCAGCGCGCGCGTGCCCACGGACCGCCCGTCTGTCGCGGGTAGCGCCTCGCGTGCAACGACGCGGTCGCGGAAAAACCATCCGGCCAGCAACAGCAACACCAGCACCGTGCCGAAGAATTGCCAGCCGAAAATCAGGTGGTCCGTGCCGGTGGCGTACTTCATCCCCCAGGTGTCGCCGATCAGCACGGTGAAATACACCCGGAAGCCGTTGGCGACGATCGGCACCACCGCCGCCAGCACCACGAACAACACGCGCTTCCACCAGCGCCGGTACATCAGATAGGCGTACAGGCAACCCAGCGCGGTGCAGGCGAGGAAGAACTTCACGCCGCTGCACGCGTCGGCCACCATCCACACCGCCGAGGGCGTGACGATCTCGCGGCCGTTGAGCAGCACCGGCGTGCCGGTCAATTCCAGTGCGCGCACCGCGAAATGCGCGGTGATGTCCTGCAAGGGTCCGACCAGTGCGTCGCCCCACGGCACCGCGAAAAGCAGATAGCCGAGCGGGAATGCCAGCACCCGCAGCGCGCGCCAGCCCCAGCATGCCAGCACCAGCGCGGGAAACAGCGCCACGAATGCGAAATGCTGCGCCAGATTCACGTCGAGCAGGTGGCCGCAGTACCAGGTGAACACCAGCGCCGCCACCGCCGCCACACCCCAGATGCTGGGCACGGGCGCCGTCGCGCGCAAGCGGTGCCGCAGGTTGAACGCCGTCCACAGGCTCAGCGGAAAGATCAGGAACGCGTACTGGTAGGTTCCGTCGTGGCCCCACACCCACACCAGCGATTGAACGGTCGACCAGTAACAAGCCAGCAGCACGACCGCCGCGATCGCGAACGCGATCACCGCCTGCGTCCAGCCGGACACGCGCTCGAAGATGCCGGCCTTGGCCGCGATCACCCGGTTCACGAGCACGCCTCCACCTGCGCGTTGCGCATCGCAGGCACGGGCGCGGCATCACGCCGGCCGCCGCGCAGCACGGCTTCGTACGCGTCCAGATTGCGTGCCCAGTCGAAACGCGACTGCACCATGGTCCGCGCCGCGGGCACGCGCACTGGCCGCGCCTGATCCAGCCAACGCAGGACTTCGGCTGCCATGGTCTCGGTCGAGTCCGTGATGCAGCCTTCGCGACCCGCGAAATCGTCGATGCCCTCCCAGGCTGCGGGCGTCGCCAGCACCACCTTTTCCATTGCCAGCGCTTCCAGCACCTTGTTCTGGATGCCGCGCGCGATCCGCAGCGGCGCGGTGACCACGTGCGCGTGCGCGAGATAGGGCCGCACGTCGTCCACGCGTCCGGTCACCACGATGCCGGGCAAGCGACCCAGCGCGCGGACCGCGGGCGCCGGATTGCTGCCGACGATGCAGAAGCGCGCATCCTGCCGCCGTTCGACGATCCGCGGCCACACCGCGCGCGCGAACCATTCCACCGCGTGCACGTTGGCGCGGTAATCCATCGCGCCCGTGAACACCACGACACGCGCTCCCTCCGGATAGGGGTCGGGATACGTCCGCCGCGGGTTCCAGTACGCCGCGTCCACGCCATTGGGAATGCCGTGCACCTTGCCGGCCACGGCCGGTGTGTGCTTGCGGAAAAAGGCCGCCTCCGCTTCGGAGACGAACAGGCTGGCATCGAACTGCGTTGCAATGGCGCGTTCGAACGCGGCCAACCGGCGCGCCTCGCGCGCATAGACCGTGCGCGCCAGACCGTGTCGGGATTGCGCGTACTGCCGCCATTTGTCGGAATCGGCGTCCACGAAATCCATCACGCGGCGCAAGCCCGGGTGCCGCATCACCAACGGCGCCACGCCGGACGAGTAGCACAGCACCAGGTCCGGCTTGTGCTCGGAAAGCACCCGATCGATCCAGCGCTGCATCGCGCGGTCGCGGTAGCAGCCCAGCGTGAGCGCTTCGCCGCGCGTCAGCGCGGCGAGCGCACGCCGACGCGCGCGCCACGGCGACAGCGGCCGGATGCAGGTTCCCGCACACACCGCCTCGACCGCGCCGGCGTATTGCCAGTCGGCCGGATCGTCGATGAAGGTGCCGAGGTACACCCGATGATGCTCCGCCAGCCGGCGCAGCACGTGGTACGAACGGATCTTGTCGCCTTTGCTGGGTGGCCAGGGAAGCCGGTGGCAGAGAAACAGGACGGACGATGGCATGGCTAACCCAGATCCCGCGCGAGCCACGGGCCCAGCGCGCAACTCACGGGCAACGGCAGCCGCTGCCAGGCCTTGATGAACAGGCTGTATTTCCTGTTGGCCGGACTGACGTTTGGAACCTCCCTGGCTCGCACCAAGTGATACGCATAGGGCAGCGGCCGGGGCTCGAAACCCCAGTGCTTCTTGAAGTGGTACGAGCCGGTGTCCTGCTTGCTGCGGCCGAAATCGAACGCGCGCGCGCCGCGTTCCACCGCGCGCTGCATCACCGACCAGTACATGAAGTCGTTGGCCGCGAGATCGCGGCCCCGCCACACGCTGCCGCCGTAATAGGGATGCACCTCGTCGCGGAAGTAGAAGCTCATGACCGCGGCCACCGGTTGTCCGGCGTGACTTATCACGGTGATCTCGCAATCCTTGCCGAAGGTCTGCTGCAATCGTTCATAGTGGCGGCGGGGCAGCACCGGCGTGCCGAGGTTGCGCACGCTTTCGGCGTACACGCGGTAGAACGCGGCCAGATCGCCGTCGTGGCGCGCCTCGAGGTTGAAACCGCTGCCCTTGCGGACCATCGCGCGCTGCTTGCGCGGGATCGCCTTGAGATTGGCCTCGTGATCGGGCAGCAGCGGCTTGCGGAAACCGACGTACAGGTCCTTGACCGGCCAGCCGGGGTGGCGCGGCTCGCGCTCGCGCAGTTCGAGGTAATCCACGCGCAGCCTGTCGGCCAGCGCGACCGCCGCCTGCGTCAGGGCCGTCTCGCTGTCGGGGTCGTTCGCGACCACGCCGCCGTACACGCAGAACGGCGTCGAGATCAGCGAATGGCCGAACAGCCGGCTGCGCAGCTCGGCCAGCGGCAGGATGCCGGTGATGACGCCGTCCCTTTCCGCGAACAGATAATGATCACGATGCCCGAGGTGCCCGATGATGTCGCGCCAGCCGGCGCGATGGAAAAACGTGGCCTGCGGCGCGTCCGCGACGAAGGCATCCCAGCGCTTCTCGTCGCCTGGTTGCAGGCGCCTGACGGCGCAGGTGCTGACGGGACAACCGTCGCTGAGGTGGTCCGGCATGCCGCATCTCCCTCATTGCACACACAGTTCAGCGGCCCCGAGCGTCGCCACCGAATACCCGGCATGGTTGGGCGCGAGAAACACGCGATCCATGCGGTCGAAACGGAAATCGCGCAGCAACCGCTCGATGCGCGATTCCGTGCGCGAAAGATTCAGGTAATGGCGCACGCGGTTCTTGAGCGTCGCGCCGGGCACCCGCGGCTGTCCGGGATCGATTTCCCACGGATGGAAATAGAACACGCCGGAGCGGTGCTCGCGCTGGTTGACGCGCCGCAGGCCGCGCCTGAACAGCGCGTAGGGCAGCAGCCGGAAATAGCCGCCGCCGCCGCAGGGCCAGTTGCGCCCCAGCAGGCGCACCGTGGTCACCGGGATTTCCAGCAATCCGGAACGCCCCGGGTAGAACGCGAAGCGCGGCGCCGCGGGCATCCCGTAAAGGTCGTGGTGGATGGGCACGATGCTGGAGCTGTAGCGATAGCCGGCCTCGCGCAGGGCTTCGTGCGCCCACAGCGTGGAAGGACCGATGGAGTAACTGGGCGCGCGATAGCCGTACACCGCGACGCCGGTCAGGTCTTCCAGCATGTGCTTGGTGCGCACGATGCCTTCGCGGAACTGGCTCCGGCTGAGGGCGGTCAGGCGTTCGTGGCCGAAACCGTGGCTGGCGACCTCGTGGCCGGCGGCGCTGATCTCGCGCACCAGCGCGGGAAAACGTTCGGCGACCCAGCCGAGCACGAAAAAGGTTCCGGTGACACCGTGGCGGTCGAAAAGCCCGAGTATCCGGCGGGTGTTGGCATCGACGCGCGCGGGCCAGCGCGGCCAGTCCTCGCGGGGGATGCACGTTTCGAAAGCCGAAACCTGGAAGTAATCCTCCACGTCCACCGTCATGGCGTTGGTGACTGCGCCGGCTCGCGGCGGTGCGGCGTTCATGGCTTGCCCCGCCCGCGATGCGTCTGTCCCGCGTCGGCGACCGCGACGTCATCGCCGGCAGACGGCGATTCGGAGCGCAGCATTTCCCTGAGCCGGACTTCCTCGCGCATCAACTGCAGCAGGATGTCGTTGCGCTTGGCATCCAGCGCGGCCAGCTCGCTGTCGCGTCCCGCCTGCTCGGCGGCCGGCGCGGGCTCGGCGCGATGCCGCAAGACCGGCGGTTCCAGCGTGGGCGGCGCCTCGGGCATCTCGTCGCGGATTTCGTTGAGCACCGTCCCCAGCGCGGTTTCGTCCAGACTGTGCAGCTCTTCCAGGTAGCCGTACAGCAGCAGCCTGTCCATGATCAGGTTGATCCGGCGCGGAATGCCGCGGCCGGCGCGGTGCACGCCCGCGAGCAGGCCGGGCGTCAGCTGCGGGTCGTTGTTCCAGCCGACCCGGTGCAGGCGGTGCAGGATGTAGTCCCGGCTTTCGTCCGCTTCCATCGGCTCCAGCCGGTACGACGCGATGATGCGCTGGCGCAACTGCTCCAGGCGGTTGGCGACGATGGTGCGCCGCAGTTCGGTCTGGCCGACCAGGAACACCTGCAGCAGCGCGCGTCCGTTGAGCTCGAGGTTCGAGAGGATGCGCAGCATTTCCAGCGCCGAGGGCGTCAGCGTCTGCGCCTCGTCCACCACCAGCAGGGCGTGCGTGTGCCGGCTGCCCAGATCGACCAGGTGCCGTTTCAGGTCCTGCAACAGGGCTTCCTTGCTGCGCCCCTCGTAGGGCAGCTCGAATTCCGACGCCACCGCCGGCAGGACATCCTCACCGTCGAGATTGGCCGAGGCGATGCAGGCGATCGCGATGTTGCGCTGCGCGAGTTCCTCGAAGAGCTTCTGGATCAGCAGCGTCTTGCCGGTGCCGACCGCGCCGGTGATCATCACGAAGCCTTCGCCCTGCTCGAACCCGTACAGCAGGTAGGACATGGCCCGCTTGTGGTCCCGTCTCGGGAACAGCATGGCCGGATCGGGCGTCAACCGGAACGGCTTGCCGTGCAGCCTGTAGAACGCCTCGTACATGTCGGCCTCAGAACAGATGGGTCCACTGGAAATAGATCACGTTCACCCGGTAATCGTGCGCACCGGGCTGCGCTGCGAACACGTTCCTGGAATCGTTGCGGAGCTGGAGGCTCGCGAAGTTGCCGGCGTTGAACTGGTGCACCAGCGCCAGTTGCAGATAACGCGTGTAATTGACCTCCTGGCTCAGGAACCGGTAGCGCTCCCAGCCGAAGGTGGGCGTGAACGTGGTGAACGGGCCGAGGTCGTAAAGCCACGACACGCTGGCGTTCGCCACCTTCTCGCGCTGGTTGTCCAGCATGAAATAGCGGCGCGATTCGTCGTACACCGTGACGTTCAGCGTGCCCCGCGGCATCTGGTAGTCCGCCGAGGCCGTGGCGCGTTTCATCAGGTAGGCGCGCCGTTCCACCAGCGAGGGAAGCGGCTGTTCACCGATCGGTGTGACCACGATCTGGCCCGCGTTCTGCCCCAGCAACTGCTGGTTGAGGTTGGTCGGCTGCTCGACATAGCTCAACGTCGCGGTCAGCAGCGCGGCGGTGTGGGTCCATGAAAACTGCCCGCTGCGCCCGTAGAACCGGTGCCCGACCAGCAGCTTGACCTCGTCCCGGGTCGTGGCCCACTCGAAGCCCGCATCCCAGAAATAGGCGCCCAGATGGTGATAGGTGCCGTCGGGCAGGAACTGGTTTTCCTTGCCGGCGTCGGCCAGCAGCCGGAGGCTGGGATTGACTTGCCTGGAGATGCCCGCCTTGGCGATCGCGAAATCGATACCCTGTCCGGAATCGGGGCTCAGCCGCTGATCCGAATACTCGAAGTCCCAGCCCCATGTCCCGTACTTGGGACTGACCAGACTGAACTGCACGCCGTTGCTGGTGACGTTGGGAATGCCGGTCAGCACGGCGCTGCTCTGATCCGGGATGCCGCGGCGGTTGTACACCACGCGTCCGCGGGTGTAGCGCAGCGTCATGGTGCCGATGGAGCCGAGATCCTGGGTCCACCAGGGGCTGAGCGTGCCGCGCGCCACGTTGGCCTGGTTGTTGTTCAGAAAAAACGTGCCCGCGCCGGACGGCAACGCGTTGTTGACGATCGCGCGACCGTAGATCGCGGTGCCGTCGAGATAGAAATGTTGCGGGACGATGGCCAGCGTGCCCTGCGCGTTGAGGTCGTGCGCCAGCTGGTTGTTGCTGCCCTGTCCCGCGTACAGGTATCCGCTGAGCGTGTAGTCCAGCATTCCGGAAAATCGCGGACCGCCCCACGCCGCCTTCACGAACGGCCGGATCACCGTGATCCAGCTGGTTTCCTTGGGCGTGCCGGAGGAAGCGAGTTTCAGGTTGTCGGTGTACAGCTCGCCCAGCGTGATCCCGGTGACCAGGCCCGGATCGGCGGGCGTCGGTTGCGGGATGACGCCCGGCGGCAGGTTTTCGGAGCCCGGCGCCTGTTCACCGGTCGGATTCGACGATTGCGGCGGCCGTGCGCCCGCGTCCTGGGCGGCGGCGGTACCCAGCCAACCCGAGAGAACGATGGACGACAACACGACCGGAACCGACGCTGCGCGCATTCCTGATTCCTTTCAGCGATCCGGGAAGGGATAGGGACTGTCGTGGCTGTAACGGCTGTAGTAATGGTTCTCGATTGCCGGCAACTGGCTCATGTTGAGGACCAGCCCGACGTACTGGGAGCCGTCCACGTTCTCCAGCGCCGCCTTGAGTTCGTACTCGCGGGTGTGTCCCGCTCCCACCACCACCACGACCTGGCCCATGTGGGAAACCAGGATCGGGGCTTCCGGGGTCGCCAGCAGCGGTGAGGAATCGAACACCAGGAGGCGCCGCCGGCTCGGGCCGCCCAGCGCATCCAGCACGTACTCCATCCGGCGGCCGCCGAACAGTTCGGCAGTGAGCAGATGGCGTTTCCCGGCCGGCACCACCAGCAGGTTCGGCACATCCGTGCGCACCACGACCTCCGCAGGCCGGCGCTGTTCGTCCGCCAGCACGTCCATCAGGCCGGGATGCTTGTCGAGTCCGAGCACCCGGGTGACGTCGGCCTTCGGAATGTCGCTGTCCACCAGCAGCACCTCGAAATCCGGTTCGCGTGCCAGACTCAACGCCAGATTCACCGCGGTGAAGGTCTTGCCTTCGCCTGGCACCGCGCTGGTCACCACGATGCGCTCCGGATGCGGCAGCGCCCTGGCGCCCTTGCCGCTGACGTTGTCCAGCAGCGGCCGCTTGATCCGGCGCACCTCGTCCGCCAGCCGCGCCATGGCTTCGTCGTCGGCGGGAAGCAGGTCTGCGCGCTTGAGCGCGTGGGAATCCACGTGCCACGGCGCCGTTTCCGCCACGTGGTCCGCCGTTCCCGGGCGCTCGTGCAGGCGCTCCACGGTCGATGCCGCGTGATGCAATGGCACGGCATCATCGTTGTGCAAAGGGGCCTGCGGTTCGGGCTGCAGGGACTTGAGCTTTTCGGCTGCTTTTTCGACGGTACTCATGTGGCACCTGCGACAAAAACGTGTTGCACCAGAGTGGCGAGATGCCCGCTGAAGGCAAATCCCAACACCACCACCAGCGCCAGCAAACCGACGCCGGCGCAGAAACCAATCACTTCGCGACGCTGGCCTTCACGCCGCGTGCGCGATTCGATCAGGCTGAGGGAACCGATCACCGGAAGGTCCGTGCTTTCGCGCAGGCTCTTGAGGCTGACGAACACCGGCCTGATCTTGTGCAGGAAAAAGGCGAACGCGCCGCCGATGCCCACCGCCAGCAGGAACACGATCAGGAGCAGCAGTCCGCGCTTGGGGCTGACCGGCAGCAGCGGTTCGAACGGCGGACTGATCACGCGGAACTTCAGGTTGTTGCCGGTCAGCGTGGCGTCCTGTGACATCCGCGCCGTGTTCAGCCTGGCCAGCAGTTCGTCGTACTGCCTCTTGGTGATGTCGTAGTTGCGCGACAACTGCTGGAGGGTGAGCTGCGCATCCGCGATCTTGTCGGCATCCTTTCGGAGGTCGGCGATCTGCTGTTTCTGCGCGGCGATCTGCGCAGCCAGGAAGCGCGTGCCGAGACGGTCGCCGCGCGCGGCCGGCGACGCCGCGGCCACGTCGCTGTCCGCCAGCGCACCCGATCCGCGGCCCGGGTGCGCGAGCAGCGCCGCACGCTGCGCCTTGAGCTGCGCGAGCGCGCGCCGCGTGGAGACCACGTCCGGGTAGGCGTTGGTGTAGCTCAAAAGCAACTTGTCGAGTTGCTGCTGGTAGGCCGCGATCTGCTGGTCGAGCGCCCGGATGCGCGGATCGACGCGCCGGATGGCGGACGGGCTGCCGGAGGCGGCGGCCGCGTACTGGCTCTCGAGATCCTGCAGCTTGGCCTCGGCGAGTTGCAGGCGTGTCGAATAGTCGCTGCCGGCCGGGCCGGGCAGATAGCCCATGTTGGCTTTCCTGAATTCGGACAGCCTGCGCTCCGCCTCGTTCAGCCGGTTGTTGTAATCCTTGACCTGCTGTTCGAGGAAGTTCTGTGCGGACGCAGTGGCCGCATTGTTCTCGCCCAGGGTGTCGTTCATCAGGATCTGCACGAACGCCTGCACGACCTTTTGCGCCATCTTCTTGTCGGGATCGGTGTAGCTGATGTTGTAGAGGTTCTTGGCGCCGCCATCCTTGACCTTGACCTCACTGCCCAGCTTCTCCAGCAAGGCGTCCTTGTCCGCGGGCGTGGTGGCGCGCAGGGACAAGCCGGTCTTGTCCGCGACCGTCTCGAGATTGGGACGCGCCAGCAGCGTGCGCGTGATCACGTCCAGCCTTCCGCCCAGATCGGGCTGGACCGCGAGGCCGCGCAACAGCGGGTTGGTCAGCGCGTCGGTATCCGCATACACCTGCGCGCTGGACTGGTACTGGTTCGGGAGGCTGAAAACCAGCAACGCCCCCACGATGGCCACGCACCACGCGATGATCAGTGCCTGCCAGCGGTAACGCCATGCGGCGTGCACCTCCAGAAGCACGTTCTGGAACAGTTCGTGGAAACCGATCGATTGTTTTTGCATGGTGTCGTTCCGGTATCGCCGGGTCCGCTGCGTACCCGCCGCGTCAAAACAGGGATTGGGGAATGATCAGGATGTCGCCCGGATGCATGGCGACGTTGTCCTTGACCTCGCCGTTCATCAGGTCGCCGAGCCGCACGGGGATGACCTGTTCGCTGCCGTCGGGCAGATGGCGGACGATCTTGGCGCCGTTGCCGGCGGCGAATTTGGTCAGCCCGCCGACATCGATCATCACGTCCAGCAGGGTCATGCCGCTGCGATACGGCACCGCCTTGGGCGTCACCGCCTGCCCCACCACCCGCACCTGCTGGCTGTAGGCGCCCACGAAACTCTTGACGATCACGGTGACCAGCGGATCCCGGATGTACTGGCTCAACGCCTTCTCCAGATCGCCCGCCAGTTCATCCGGGGTCCTGCCGGCGGCCATGATGGACTGCACCAGCGGAATCGAGATGCGCCCGTCCGGACGCACCGGCACGGTGGTGCTGAGGCCGGGGTTGTCGCGGACGAAGATCTCCAGCGAATCTCCGGGGCCGATGATGTAGCGCTCGGTGGGCGCCGCCGCCGCAGCCTCACTGTTGACGGCCGGCGTGCTGGCGCAACCGCCGAGCCCCAGCAGGGTCATGGCCGCGATCAGCCAGAACAAGTAGCTTCGGAATGAAGGTTTCACTGCCATGTCCTCCTGAACTTCAGCGTGCACCGCGTCCGAACAACACCACCTCGACCGTCTGGATCAGGATGGCAAGGTCGAACACGAAGTTGTGGTTTTTCACGTAAAAGAGGTCGAACTTCAGTTTTTCCTCGGCATCTTCCTCCGAGGAACCGTACGGATAGCGCAGTTGAGCCCACCCGGTCAGGCCCGGTTTCACGCAGTGACGCAGCGAGTAGTAGCGGATCCGGGTGTTGAAGTCGTCCACGAACTGCGGCCGTTCCGGACGCGGTCCGATGATGCTCATGTCGCCCTTGAGCACGTTCCAGAGCTGCGGCAGCTCGTCGAGCCGGGTCTTGCGGATGAAGCGCCCGACCCTGGTGACGCGATCATCGTTCTTGCTGGCCCAGCGCGCCACGCCGTCACGCTCGGCGTCGGTGCGCATGCTGCGGAACTTGATCACCGCAAACACCTTGCCGTTTTCGCCGACCCGTTCCTGGCGATACAGGACCGGCGCGCCGGGGCCCGATTCGAGGCGAATGGCCAGCGCGGTCAACAGCATGAACGGCCACGCCAGCAGCAGCACCAGCGCGGCGACGGTCACGTCGAAGACGCGCTTGATGGCGCGGCGCAACGGCGAAATGTTGAAACCTTCCGAAAACACCAGCCACGACGGGTTGGTGAGGTCCATCTTGATCTTGCCCGCCTCGCGCTCGACGAACTCCGCGAGCTCGGTCACCGCCACCCCGTTCTGCTTGCAGTCCAGCAGGGCCTCGACCGGAAGCGTGCCGCGGCGGTCGTCCGGCCCCACCACGATCTCGTCCACGTCGAGTTTTTGCACCCACTGGCACAAGGGGCCGTCGGGCCGCAGCAGCGCGGCAACCGGCACGGCCACGGGATCGTTGCCCACCGGTACGAAGCCCAGGATCTTGAAGCCGCGCTGGTCGGTCCGGCGGCGCATCTTGTGGAGCACTTCCGCCGCGCGCTCGCCGGCGCCCAGCATCACCACCCGCCGTTTGAACAGGTCGGCATCCACGAATTGCAGGAACAGCACCCGCAGCAAGGTCACGGCGAGATAGCCCAGGATCAGCGCGATGCCCAGCACGCCGCGGCCGATGTAGGTGGCCGGGATGGCGTAGTACATGACCACCAGCGCCACTCCGCCCAAGCCGAAGGCCACGGCCTGACGGGTCAGCCGTCCCAGCCAGTCGGTGCGCAGATGGACCTGGTACAGGCCCAGCGCGGCCATGGACAGCACCACCATCAGCGCTACCAGCAACGCCCGCAGCCGGAGCGCGTGGCCGAACGTGAGCTGGATATCGGGAGCGCTCCAATAACGCACCACCACCGCGCCGAAGACGCAGGCCACCAGCAGAACGAACTCCAGCGCCACCAGCAGAAGCTGCCAGCGCAGGGCGCGTTGCCGAAACAGCCTGAACATCGGAGAGACTCCCTTCCGTCCCGCCGCTCGGCGACGGGCTCGTGTCAGGTGGTGCCAAACCGGGCAAGCTGCGGGCAGTCCAACGGCCGCCGCGCGCGCCCAAACCGGCGAGGCTAGAGTGTGACTTAGTTCACATTTTTACGCCAGTAACCTTATGCAAATCACGTGCCGCAATCTTCTCGAGCTGGACTCACCCATGTGAACCACATCCAAGCAAGCACCACGCCACCGCGTTCCTCCGGGACTCCGGGGCCGGTCTCGATGCCTTGAGCTGAACGGCCAAGTGTTTGATATCAAAGGCAGCAGTGTCTCGAATCTCGAATGAAAGAAAATTCCGATTCGTCCGGAATCGGAATGGCGTGTATCTTGCTGGCCTTCGTCGTCGCCTCTCGGCCCGAATGGCGCCGGCGGTGGAACCCCTCGAGACCAGACGGGCCATCCACCTTTGCAAAACCCAAGGCCCGACGGGATTTGCGGGTGCAGCGGACTCGGGGTCGGGCCGAAAATCGTCCAGTGACCGGGAGCTTTTCATGTGTGGAATCGTCGCCGCCTGCACCCAGCGTGATGTCGTCCCCATCCTTCTGGCCGGGCTGAAGGCGCTGGAATACCGCGGCTACGATTCGGCCGGGCTGGCGGTGTTGAATGACGGGCACCTGGTCCGCCTGCGCATGCCCGGCAAGGTGCGTGAACTGGAAGCGCAGACCAAGGTCTCGCCGGTCAGCGGCTGGACCGGCATCGCCCACACCCGCTGGGCCACCCACGGCGCACCGAACCAGGTCAACGCGCACCCGCATGTTTCACGCGACAGCGTGGCGGTGGTGCACAACGGCATCATCGAAAACCACGCCGAACTGCGGGTGGAATTGCAGGCCGCGGGCTACGCGTTCGAATCGGAAACCGACACCGAGGTCATCGCGCATCTGATCCATCGCAATCTGGCCGAAGGCGCCAGCCTGCTGGAAGCGGTGACCGCCGCCACCCGCCGCCTGCGCGGCGCCTATGCGATCGCGGTGCTGTGCCGCGACGTCCCGGGCCACGTGGTCGGCGCGCGCCGCGGCAGCCCGCTGTGCGTGGGCATCGGCATCGGCGAGCATTTCCTGGGTTCCGACGTGCAGGCGCTGATCCAGGTCACCAACCGTATCGTGTACCTGGAAGAAGGCGACGTGGCCGAGATCACCCCCGATGACCTGAAGGTGATCGACGCCGAGGGTCACAAAGTGACCCGGCGGGTGCGCGAATCGGACCTTTCGCTGGACGCGGTCGAGCGCGGCGAATACCGCCACTACATGCTCAAGGAGATCTGCGAGCAGCCGATCGCCGTGGCCAACACGCTGGAGGGCCGGATCGCCGAAGGACGCGTGCTGCCCAACATCTTCGGCGTGGACGCCGACAGGCTGCTGGCCCGGGTGCGCCACGTTCACGTCGTCGCCTGCGGCACCAGTTATCACGCCGGCCTGGTGGCGCGCTACTGGCTGGAAGGCATCGCCGGCATTCCCTGCACGGTCGAGGTCGCCAGCGAATACCGCTACCGCAACGCGGTGGTGATGCCGGACACCCTGTTTCTCGCCATCTCGCAGTCGGGTGAAACCGCCGACACCCTCGCGGCGTTGCGCGAAGCGCGTCAGCGCGGCTATCTCGGTTCGCTCGGCATCTGCAACGTCCCGGAATCCAGCCTGGTGCGCGAATCGGACCTGATCCTGATGACCCGCGCGGGCCCCGAGATCGGCGTGGCCTCGACCAAGGCCTTCACCACCCAGTTGGCGGCGCTGGCGCTGCTGGTGCTGGAACTGGCACGGCTCAACGGCGTGGCGCAGGACAAGCTGGCGGCGCTGGTGAAGGAACTGGCCGCTCTGCCGCGCGTGCTGTCGGGCACGCTGGAACTCGCACCGGCGATCGCGAAGCTGGCCGAAGCCTTCGTCAACAAGCACCACGCGCTGTTCCTGGGCCGCGGCGTGCAGTACCCCGTCGCGATGGAGGGCGCGCTGAAGCTCAAGGAGATTTCCTACATCCACGCCGAGGCGTATCCCGCGGGTGAACTCAAGCACGGTCCGCTGGCGCTTGTGGACGAGGACATGCCGGTGATCGCGGTGGCACCCAACAACCAGTTGCTGGAGAAACTGAAGTCGAACCTGGAGGAAGTGCGCGCACGCGGCGGCCAGTTGTACGTCATTGCCGATGCCGATGCCGACGTTGCGCTGAACGACAATCGTGGTCATCTGCTCAAGGTTTCCACCGGCGGCAATTTCGTCTCGCCCGCCGCGTTCACGGTGCCGCTGCAATTGCTGGCCTACCACGTCGCGGTGCTGCGCGGCACCGACGTGGACCAGCCGCGCAACCTCGCGAAATCCGTCACCGTCGAATAGACAACGCCCTGGTCGGCAAGCTGGTGGCAAAGGCCAAGCCGGTTTTCAACGCGCGTGTGCGTTGAGCGGATTGGCAGCGACGTGGCAGTGAATCTTCCCCTCTTTCCCGAGAAAATCACTCGGGAAAGGAGGGAGCAAAACGGCGCGAAGCCGTCGGAAAACCTTACATTTTCCAATGAGAAGCCGACCGGCGTGACGACCAATTTATTGATTTACAACTTATTCCCGTTCCGGCATGGATTGTGCTTAAAGGTGTATGCCGGGGATGCCAATCATTGCAAGGGGTACTTCGTATGAATCGGACGACAAGGCGTTTGGGTACGGCAGTCCTCGCAGGACTGTTCGCTACCGCAGCGCTCGGTACCGCACACGCAACGATCATCACCTTCGTCGGGCAGGATGATGGTGCGCCGACGACGGGTCCGTTTCCCAACTCAGCCGCCGCCCAGGCGAGCTTCCTCGCAGCGGCGTCCGCGTTCGGCGCCACCCACACGATCACCTACGAGAGTCTGGCGACCGGCTTCTATTCACCCATCGCCGCCGCGCCAGGGGTGTCGATCGCCCTGAACGCCTCGAATTACGGGTCCGGATTTTCGGGGATCAACAACACCACACTGGGCAACCTGTACGGCTTCAATACCACACCCGGTGGCAGCCAGTGGCTCGGCTTTCCCGGAGGTTCGGCCACTTTCACCTTTGCCTCGCCGACGTATTCGTTCGGGACGTTCCTGACCGGTCTGCAGCAGTACTTCAGCGGCACGGACGACCTCCAGATCACCTTCAACGACGGGACCAGTCAGGTTCTCACGCCGCCGATCAACGTGAATGGCGGGGCCGAGTATTTCGGCTTCACCGATACTTCGCCGTTCACCTCCCTCACGCTGACCAACTTGTCCGGCGACGCCTGGGGCATCGACGACACGACCTTCAACGGGCCCTCGACCTCGGTGCCGGAGCCCGGTTCCCTGGGCTTGTTGGGCCTGGGAGCGCTACTGATCGGCGGATTGGTGACCTTGCGTCGCCGGTTTGCGTGAAGCCTTTGTTCATTCGGCTTTGATGCACACAACTCCCGTCGCCGGGAGTTGTGTCCTCGCCCGGGCGCGCACCACCGGCACCGGGGTCGGCGGTGGAAGGCCTTCGCGCGCCTTGCCGCTGTCAAGCGGGTTCTTTCGGTTCAACCCGGGGCGCCTTGGAAGGGAATTGCGTCCAGATCGACGTTACCCCCCGACAACACGAGGCCGACGTGCCGTCCGGCAAAGCGTTCACGCTGCCGCAGCAGCGCAGCCAGCACGATCGCGGAAGACGGCTCGACGGTCTGCTTCAGTTCCGTCCACAGGAGGCGCATCGCGGCCACGGTGTCCTCGTCCGGAACCGGAATCACCTCGACGCGGTGCTCGCGCAGCAGCGCGAAGTTGGGCGCCCCGATCGTCGCGCGCAGGCCATCGCAAATCGTGCTGGGCTGGATGTCGGTGACGCGCTCGCCGCGCCGCATGGATTGATACGCATCGTCGGCGCCGGCGGGCTCGGCCACGACCAGCGGCGTGTCCGGCATCAGCGCGCGCAGGGCGATCGCGCACCCCGACGCCAGCCCGCCGCCGCCGACCGGCGTGATCACCACGTCGAGGCCGGCAACCTGCTGCAGCAGTTCCGGCACGATCGTGCCCTGACCCGCGATCACCCGCGCGTCGGCATACGGATGCACCAGCGCGGCGCCGGTTTCGCGTTGCACCTTCGCGCAGGTTTCCTCGCGCGCGGCCAGCGTGGCTGCGCAGCGATGCAGGATGCCGCCGGCGCGCTCGATGTTGGCGAGCTTGGCCGCGACCGCGCCTTCCGGCACCACGATGTGCGCGGGAATGCCGCGCGTCCGCGCCGCCAGCGCCAGCGCCGTGCCGTGATTGCCCGATGAATGTGTCACCACGCCGCGTCTTGCTTCCCCGCCGGTCAGCGACCACACCGCATTGCACGCGCCCCGGAACTTGAACGCGCCGCCACGCTGCAGGTGTTCGCACTTGAAGAACAGTTCTGCGCCGGCCAGCGCATCCAGTTCGGGGGAAGCGAGCACCGGCGTCACCTGCGCGTGCGGCGCGATGCGCGCGGCCGCGCTGCGGATGTCGGCCAGCGTCGGCGGAACGAATTCGCTCATGGATTGCGCGGCTCGCGGAAGCTCGAAACGCGCATTGTGACATCATCGTGCGGCGGGGCAGCCGCGGCCCGCTGATAAACTGTCGGGATGAATGCGCATCCCGCCGCCGAGCCGGCGGCTGCCAACGGGGTCATCCGGCTCGTCGATTACCGTCCGCCCGCATGGCGCGTCACCCGCGCCGAATTGCTGTTCGATCTCGATCCCGGCGCCACACTCGTCCATTCGAAACTCGCGCTGCAACGCGACCCCGCGCAGCACGCGCCGCTGCGCCTGGACGGCGAGGACCTGGAGCTGCTGGAAGTGCGTCTCGACGGACACGTCCTGAAGGCGGACCAATACCGGCTGGACGCGCGCGCCCTGACCATTCCGGCTGCGCGCGACGGCAGCGTGCTGGAAACCCGGGTGCGGATCGAACCCGCACGCAACACCCGGCTTTCCGGGTTGTATCTCTCGGGTTCACGCGAGCGTGGCTTTCTGCTGACCCAGTGCGAGGCGGAAGGCTTCCGCCGGATCACGTTCTTTCCCGACCGCCCCGACGTGCTGGCGCGTTACGACGTGACCCTGCGCGCCGACCGCGCGCGCTTTCCGGTGCTGCTGGCGGGCGGCGACGAGGCTGGTTCCGGCGAATTGCCGGACGGCCGTCACTGGGCGCGCTTCGTCGATGCACATCCCAAGCCCAGCTACCTGTTCGCGTTGGTGGCAGGCCATCTGGAAAAAATCGGGCGCGCTTATCGCACCGCCGACGGCCGTGCCGTCATGTTGCGGATCTACGCCGAAGCCGATGCGATCGGCCGCTGCCGTTACGCGATGGACGCACTGGAGCGCGCGATGCGCTGGGACGAGCAAGCCTACGGCCGCAATTATGACCTCGCGGTGTTCAACATCGTCGCCACCCACGACTTCAACATGGGCGCGATGGAGAACAAGGGTCTCAACATCTTCAACAGCAAATGCCTGCTGGCCGACCCGGACACCACCACGGACGACGAATACCGCCGGATCGAGGCGGTGGTGGGACACGAATATTTCCACAACTGGAGCGGCAACCGCGTCACCCTGCGCGACTGGTTCCAGTTGTCGCTGAAGGAAGGATTCACCGTGTTCCGCGAGCAGAGCTTCTGCGCGGACATGCACTCGGCGGCACTGCAGCGGATCGAGGACGTGGCGATGCTGCGTCGCACCCAGTTCCCCGAGGACGCGGGTCCGCTGGCGCATCCGGTGCGGCCTCCCGAATACAAGGCCATCGGCAATTTCTACACCGCGACGGTGTACGAGAAGGGTGCGGAACTGATCCGGATGATTGCAGGCCGTCTTGGCAAGCAAGGTTTCCGGCGCGGCACCGATCTCTATTTTTCGCGGTTCGACGGACAGGCCGTCACCATCGAGGATCTGCTGGCCGCGCTGGGCGAAGCGAACGGCCTTGATCTTTCGCCTTACCTCGCCTGGTACGAACAGGCCGGCACGCCGGTGCTGACGGCGCGCGGTGAATACGACCGCGCGTCCCGGCGTTACGCGTTGACCTTGTCGCAACACACCGCGCCGACACCGGGCCAGCCGCACAAGCGGCCGCTGCCGATTCCGGTCAACGTGGCGCTGTTCGCGGGCGACGGCGCGCCCTTGCCGCTGCGGCTCGAAGGCGACCATGCATCCGTCGGCACGCAGCGCGTGCTTGAACTGACGGCCGCCGAACAACGCTTCGTGTTCCGCGACATCCCTGGCGAACCGGTGCCCTCGCTGCTGCGGGGCTTCTCGGCGCCGGTGCGGGTCACGTTCGATTACACGCCCGCGCAGCTGGCACTGCTGGTGCAGCACGAAACCGAAGGTTACGACCGCTGGAACGCCGCGCAGCAACTGGCTGGCCGCGCCTTCGACGAACTGTTCGGCGGCGGCCCGGCACGCGAATCCGTCAACGCATGGCTGGATGCGCTGGCGAAGCTGTTCGAGACGCGCGCCGGCGCGGGCGACCTCGCGCTGCTGGCCGAACTGCTGGCGCCGCCGTCCGCCGTCGAACTGGGCGCGCGCCACGATCCGCTCGATCCCGATGCCGTGCATCGGGCCCGCGAGGCGCTGGAAAATGCGCTGGCGAAGCGGCTCGGTGCCGCGCTGTCCGGCGCCTACCGGGAACTCCACGCCGGCGAATCTGGCGAACTTTCGCAAGCCGCCGCCGCACGGCGCCGTTTGAAGAACCGGGTGCAGGCACTGTTGCTGCGTTGCGATCCTGCATCCGGCGCCGAACTCGCGTTCGCGCAATTCCGCGCTGCGTGCGGCATGACCGACCGTCTTGCGGCGCTCGCCGCGCTGGTGCGCTTCGACGCGCCGCAGGCGGCCGAGGCGCTGCGGCTCTACCGGGTGCGCTTCGACGGTGATCCGTTGGCGCTGGACAAGTGGTTCACGCTGCAGGCCACACGGCCGGTCCACGCGGCCCTGGAAAGGGTGCGGGAGCTGGAACGGGATCCGGCCTTCTCGCTGGCCAATCCCAACCGGGTGCAGGCGCTGCTGGGTGCCTTCGCGCGCGCCAATCCGGTTGGTTTCCATCGTCCGGACGGCGGCGGCTACCGCCATTTTGCCGTCAATCTGATCGAAATCGACGCCCGCAATCCGCAACTGGCGGCGCGGCTGGCCAAGGCTTTCGAGGAATGGCCGCGGCTGGAATCCGGCCGCCGCGGCTTGGCCCGCGACAGCCTGCAGCAAATGGCCTCACGCTCGGCGAATTCGCCCGATCTGGCAGAAATCCTCACCCGGATGCTGGCCGCCGGCGGGGACGCCGCACAGCCGGCCCGGCGCTGAACAGCATGGCGGATGGCGGCGTCGCGTGACGGCGCCCGCCCTGCGCGGCACGCGAGAGAGGGGCGGTCATGCCGTGCATCACGAGCCGGTTACGCTTTTGCGGAGACGGATGGCAATGGCGGCCATTATTCCGGAAACGGTGATGACGACGGTTATTGCGGGGCCTCATTGATTACGAGACGATTATGATGATGACGACCCGCAATCAAGCCCTGGTTTCGTCCGGACCGGTTATTGCGAATGGCCGTAAGGCGGTTATTACCAACGCGGTTACCGGCGCCGTCCCCGGCAGTACCGGAATCCACGGGCCGACTCGCCGCAACCGTGACGCAACCCCGACCATCCGCGCGTGCCGCATGCACCATTCGGCGTGATGCGCGACAACGTGGCATGCGTGCGTCACGCTGGATGCAGCCTGCCGGATACTACGCCCGCGCCATGCCTCGTCCCCGTTCCGGTCATCGAACCGGGCGCCTTTCCACGCTGCGCCGGCCGTGGCCGCGCCGCCACGTGCCCTAGCGGACCACCTGCGTCCGATACCCTGATACCGGCTTCCCACAACGCAAAAGCGGCCACGTGGGCCGCTTTGCCTGCTTCCTGGTTTTGCATCGCTTCCGCTTCGGGCCTGTTCGGCTCGCGGACAGCGGCATCTCACGTGCGCAGATTGGCGAGCACCTGACCCAGTTCCTGCAAATGCTGCTCGATCGGTTGCAGCAGCGCGGTCTGCGATTCGGCCGGACAGGTGTTGCGGATTTCCTCGACCTTCAGTTCCAGCTTGCCGATCTCGATCAGCGTGTCATGGTGCCTGCGCACCAGTTCGAATTCCTCGTTGCCGATCAGTTCGTAACTCATGACGCGTTTCCATCCCCTGTTTGATTGACGCCTCCCGATTTATTGCACGTGCCATGCCAGATCCATGAAATGTGATCCAGTTGGCAGAATCTTCATGACAGACGTGAGACACCCTCGCGCACGCAAAGCGCGCCATGTTTTTTAACGTGACATTCATCCTGTTCCGCTGATACTCTGGACGCACAAACGGGGCCGCATCACGCGATGTGGCCCGTGTTCCGCACCAGCAGCAAAAATCTGCGCCGCAAGAACTCACGTTTCTGGCGCCCGGCATACGGTCTTCCTGGATTCCCCCTGTTCCTGACGACCGCCGGGCGTCAGTTCTTGCCCGGCATCCGGGAATCCACGCGGGTGCCTGTTGTGCGTCTCCCGCCGGCGCGCGGCCGGCCCCTGAATTCCGACCTTGGCGTGCTCGCGGTCGCCATGCGCCGGCGGGAGTGCGATCTGATACAAGCACGACGCATGCCAACCGCTGTCGCGGCTGGCGACAAGTTCGTAAAATGTGATGGAATCGACGCGGTTTCGGGCGTCGGAACGCTGGGGTCTGACGGTTCTCATGAATTCCTGTGACGTCATCGTGGTCGGCGGCGGCCACGCCGGCACCGAAGCCGCGCTGGCCGCGGCACGCTGCGGCGCGCGCACCCTGCTGCTCACCCACAACATCGAGACCATCGGCCAGATGAGCTGCAATCCCGCGATCGGCGGGATCGGCAAGGGTCACCTGGTCAAGGAGATCGATGCGTTGGGCGGCGCGATGGCGCACGCGGCGGACCTGGCCGGCATCCAGTGGCGCACGCTCAACGCATCGAAAGGCCCGGCCGTGCGCGCGACGCGCTGCCAGGCCGACCGCGTGCTGTACAAGGCCGCGATCCGGCGCATCGTCGAGCGGCAACCGAATCTCGCGATCTTCCAGCAGGCGGTCGACGATCTGGTGATCGAAAACGGCTGTGTCGCCGGAGTCGTCACGCAAATGGGTTTGACGATCCGTGCACCACGCGTGGTGCTGACCACCGGCACCTTCCTCGCCGGCAAGATCCATATCGGTTTCTCGAACCATTCCGGAGGCCGCGCCGGCGATCCGCCCGCGACCACGCTCGCCAAGCGGTTGCGTGAATTGCCGCTGGGCGCCGATCGCCTGAAGACCGGCACGCCGCCACGGATCGACGGGCGCACGCTCGATTACACGGTGTTCGAGGAGCAGCCGGGTGACGATCCCGCGCCGGTGTTCTCGTACCTCGGCTCGCGCGAGGAGCATCCGCGCCAGGTGCCATGCTGGATCACCCACACCACCGAGCGCACCCACGAGATCATCCGTGCCGGCCTGGACCGCTCGCCGCTCTATACCGGCAGGATCGAAGGCATTGGCCCGCGCTACTGCCCGTCGATCGAGGACAAGGTGGTGCGTTTCGCCGACAAGGCCTCACACCAGATCTTCATCGAGCCGGAAGGTCTGGACGCGATCGAGATCTATCCGAACGGCATTTCCACGTCGCTGCCGTTCGATGTGCAGGTGGCTCTGGTGCACTCGATTCCGGGTTTCGAACGTGCGCACATCACGCGCCCCGGTTACGCGATCGAATACGACTACTTCGATCCGCGCGGGCTGCATCCGTGGCTGGAAACGAAAGCGATTCCGGGCCTCTACTGTGCGGGCCAGATCAACGGCACCACCGGCTACGAGGAAGCCGCAGCGCAAGGGCTGGTCGCGGGCCTCAATGCTGCGCGCATGGCGCGCGGCGAAGAAGCCTGGTGGCCGCGCCGCGACGAGGCCTACATCGGCGTGCTGATCGACGATCTCACCACCAACGGCACGCTCGAACCGTACCGGATGTTCACCTCGCGCGCGGAATATCGGCTGCATTTGCGCGAGGACAACGCCGACCTTCGCCTGACCGAAAAGGGTCACGAGCTGGGCGTGGTGCCGCAGGAACGCTTCGATGCGATGCGCGCCAAGCGCGAGGCAGTGGAACGCGAAACCGCGCGGCTGCGCTCGCTGTGGGTCACGCCGGCCAATGCGCTCGGCGCGGCCTTGCAGGCGCAAGGCGGCATTGCCATGACCCGCGAATGCAACGCGCTGGAGCTGCTGCGTCGCCCGGAACTCGATTACACCTCGCTCACCGCCATGGACGGCTTCGGACCGCCGCTCGAATCCCCAGACGTTGCCGCGCAGGTCGAGGTGCAGGCGAAATACGCGGGATACCTCGACCGCCAGCGCGAGGAGATCGAACGCCAGCGTCGTCACGAAGCGTTGCGCATCCCCGACGCGTTCGATTACGACCGGGTGCGCGGACTGTCGGCGGAAGTATCGGCCAAACTGAAACACGTGCGCCCGGCCACCTTGGGGCAGGCGCGCCGGATCAGCGGCGTGACGCCCGCGGCAATCTCGCTGCTGCTGGTGCACCTGAAGCGCAGCGGCCAGCGGGTCGCCTGACTGAGCCGACTCGGGACTCGGGAAGAGCGTTACGCACCCACGCCTTCGGCTGCGCGCCTCGTCGCCACGGCGTGCGATGCCCCGGCATCGCACCAGCGCCGGGGCCCGCCCATACGCCCACGGATGGAACAAAACAAACGTCTGTATTAGGCTTGCGCGCATCCGCCCTCGGGCGATTCCGGAGATTTCCTGCCATGCCCCGCTTGAGTCTTCTTGCCGGCGCGGTCGCGCTGGCGCTCGCCAGCACCGCGGCCCTCGCGCAATCCGCCCCGACCTCCGCGCAGCCCGCGGCACGGCCGGGCCTGTTCGACGGCATGGTCGTGTTCGGCGACAGCCTGAGTGACGACGGCAATCTTTCGATCGCGCTGGGATTGCCGCAGATTTCACGCTTCACCACCAATCCGGGACAGGTCGCCGTCGAGAACATCGGCGACTATTTCGGGATACCGATCGCGCCATCGCTGTTGAAGGGCACCGACCTCGCGTTCGGCGGCGCCGGCGTGGTCAACAATTCGCCCGGCACGCCTTCGACCGTGCCGACGTTGCCGACGCAACTCGGCATGTACCTGCAGGCCACCGGCGGCAAGGCCGATCCCAACACGCTGTATTCCGTGTGGGGCGGCGCCAACGACGTGTTCTACAACGTCGCGCTGGCGCAGGCGGGGCAACTGACACCGGCGCAGGTGCAGGCCAACCTGCAGACCGCGGCGGCTACGGAACTGGGCATGTTGCAGCAACTGGCCCAGGCCGGCGCGCGCTACGTGGTGGTCTTCAACCTGCCGGACATCGGCCTGACGCCCTCGTCGCTGGAACAGGGTCCGCAAGCCGCGGCGCAGGGCACGCAACTGTCGCTCGTCTACAACAACGTGCTGAACCCGGGGCTCGCCAAGCTCGGCATCAACGTGATTCCGGTGGACACCTTCACCCTGCTGCGTGAGATCGTCGCCGACCCGAGCCTGTACGGCTTCACCAACGTCACCGCGCCGGCCTGCGGTGTGGGTTCGAGTTCCCTGTTGTGCGGTCCGCAGGGCTCGGGCGCGCCGTACACCTATGCGCCGGGCACCCAGAACACCTACCTCTTCGCCGACGGCGTGCATCCGACCACCGCCGCGCATGCGATGCTGGCGCAATACGTGGAATCGGAAATCATCGCGCCGGGCGAGATTTCGCTGCTGGCCGAGGCACCGCTGCAGACCACCGACACGCTCAACCGCTCGCTGCGCAACGAGGCCCTGTCCAGCCTTGCCGGCGCGGTCGGCGGCGGCGCGCGGGTGTTCGCCGATTACGAATACAGCCGTCAGCGTTACGACGCGACGGTCAACACGCCCAGAAGCAGCAACGACCTCAACACGCTGACGATAGGCGCCGACGTGCACCCCGCCGATCACCTGACCGCGGGGATGGCGTTCACCGCCGGCCAGCACAAGGATGACTTCGCCGGCAACGCGGGCGGCTTCAAGCTGCAGGAACTGCTCGCATCAGGCTACGTGCTGTGGGGCTGGGATCAGGCGTATGTCGGCGCGATCGGCAGCTTCGGCCATCTGGGCTACAGCAACGTCGATCGCAACATCCCGCTGGGCCCCGCGCTCCGGCACGAGACCGGCGATACTTCCGGTTCGCACGTAGCCTTCACCCTGACCGGCGGCTGGTGGCTGAACTTCGACAACTGGCGCACCGGACCGTACGCCGATCTGGGCTGGCAGCGCGTCCGGGTGGACGGTTACAGCGAGAACGGCAACGACGCCGCGACCATGACCTTCCAGCGCCAGGAACGCAAGGCGATGATCGCCACGCTGGGCTGGCAGGTGACGGGCAACTGGCAGGCCGGCGGCACCATGCTGCATCCCTTCGCGCAGGTGGCATGGAACCACGACAGCGACGCGGACCTGCGTTACGTCACCGCGGGCCTGGTCACCATGCCCGGCACGTTCGCGATGCCCGCCTTCGTGCCGGACAAGAACTGGGGCAGTGCGGGCGTCGGATTGACGGCGGATTTCAGTCCGCGCTTCTCCGGCTGGATCAGCTACGACGGCCGTTTTTCCGATCGCAACCAGCGCGTGGACAGCCTGAACCTCGGCGGCCGGTTGACGTTCTGAAGCGCAAGTTCTCGCGCGACAAAAAAGCCGTGCAGCAGCACGGCTTTTTTGTCGGCAGGATCCGGCGGGTCAGCCCCGCTTCGGCTTGCCCTTGTTGAATTCCTTGTAGGTGCTCTCGGCCAGCTGGTGCAGGGCCTTGGCGGTGTCCTCCGGCAGCACGGAGGTCTGCCCGTTGACGACCTGCTCCTTCAGCACCAGCACGCCGTTGTCGTCCCAGCCGGCACGGTTGATCGTTTGCGGCGGCGCGCCTTTCTTCGGCATCTTCTGCTGCACCACCACCCACGGCAGCCCGTCCTTGTAGGCGAAGTCGGTGCTGGTGAACCCCTTGTCGCCGTAGTCCTCCAGCTCGCGCACGAACTCGACGCCATGGTTGTCGCTGAACACCTGCCAGCCGCGCGAGACCTCCGACGACAAGGCCGTGCCCGAGGTCACTTTCATGCCGCCGATCTGGCCCTCCATCTGCTTGAACTCCGCCAGCATCTTCTCGGCGGCGGTGGGCTCGGCCACCATCACCAGATCGACGTGCGCGGGCTGGCCGTGCGTGAGCACCGGCGGCTGCAGCTTGGTGGAATAGATCCGTTCCCCATCCTGCATCTGCGCTTCCAGCACGTAGATGTCGTTGGGACGGATCTGTTCCGGCTTGAAGGTAATCTGGAACTGCAGCGGAAACCTGGGCGCCTGGAAGGTCTGGGAATTCACGGGCACACCCGGCTGTTGCGTCACGTCCATCAAGGTCAGCGTGAGCTTGGCCTGCGGCGAGAGGGGTCCGGGCGGATTCGGCAGTGTCACGGTACCGGTGACGGCGGTCGGTGCGGCCGCCTCGGCAGGCGGGCCGGAGGTCTGACCGCCCTGGCTTTCCTGTGGGGGCGAACCGCAGCCCCCCAGCAACAATCCGGCAACGAACAGCGGGACTGCGAATTTGCGCATGGATGCATCCTTGAAAAGTGAGGCAAGGGAATGATGCGGGCGGCAATCGGATCACAGCGCCGCGACGTCCGCTTCGACCCCGAACGAATAATGCTAACGCGACCGGCCTTTCGACGAAAGACATCGCAGACCGCGCGTTCATTCCCCCCGACGCCGCAGTGATCCCGGAAGGGGATGGCGGGGACCCCATGCAGCGCCAAGCGCATGGCCGTCGCACGGAAGACATGAGGCCGGCAGGGAAACCCTGCCGGCCTCACGTCACTCCCGATTGCTGCCCGGGCCCCGCCCTTGGTCGACTCGGCCGCCGCTTGCTCATGGGCCGTTAGTCATGTGCAGCAGTAACAGCATCTTAACGGGATGTCAAGCACTGTCTTTCGCGAAACTTTCTGAATGCTTGCAGCATGGTTAAGTTCGCGTTATCGTGAAAGATACACGAAAGGTAAGTGACAGTTACGTGCATGGCACGTGAAGACTTGCCGGTCGTGCCGGATTTCTTGAAATCCAACGGTTTTCAAGGATTCGCGTCATCACAGCGGTGGCATCCACCCGGTATGCGAGGGCTTGCGGGTGGAACCACCGCCTCACTTTTCCCGGGGAGCAATTCGATGAATCGCAAGCTTTTGGTCACGGCCATTTGCGCCGGCCTGTTCGCGGCCGGCGCGGCACATGCGCAGGACAATCCAGCGTCTGCCCAGCAAACACAGAACCCGTCCACGGCCACGCAGCCGGACACCACTACCCGGCAGGAAAAAAAGGAACAGCCGAAAACCCTGGAAGGAATCACGGTCTCGGGCTCCCTCCTGAAGCGCCCGGAATACGAGACAACGGTGCCGGTGCAGGTCGTTCCGATCAAGGCGGATGAAGCGGCCGGTCAATTCAATGTCACCAATTTCGTGCAGACGACCGCCGCCGCCGCGGGCTCCACCCAGATCAACGGCCAGTTCGGCGGATTCGTCATCGAAGGCGGTACCGGCATTCAGCCCATTGACCTGCGTGGCCTGGGTGCGCAACGCACCCTGGTCCTGCTCGATGGCCAAAGGCCGGGTCCTGCCGGTACCCGCGGTCAAGTCAACAACTTCGATCTCAATGTCATTCCGCGCGCGATCATCCAGCGCATCGAAATCGTCAAGGACGGTTCATCCTCCATCTACGGTTCCGACGCCATCGCCGGCGTGGTCAACCTGATCACCAAGAAGCGCCTGGATCACACCACGATGGACTTCTTCGTGTCCGCGCCGGAACACGGCGGCGGCGAGCAGTACCAGGCCTCCATAGGCACCGGCTGGAACTTCAACAACGGCAACATCACGTTCGCGGCCGAAGTCGATCGGCAACAGGAATTGAAAGCCGGCCAGCGTGATTTCCTCGACTGCACACGTGACATGGTGTACGGCCCGGACGGCCAGCGTGTGGACCGACCGGACCACTCCATCCCGGAAGGCACCAATCTTGCCGGTTGCAACAACATGCTGGTCCAGACGGTGATCGACGCTTTCAACAACCGGCGCTACGTACCCACCAAGGACGGCAGTACCGGCCCAGGCAGCCCGGTGCCCGGCTATCACCTGTCGCAGCGGACCACCTACGCCAACAGCAAAACGCCTTTCAACGATCAGGTCACCAACTTCCCGGCGTGGGGCGATAGGTATGCCATCGACCGGAACCAGAGTTCCACCGCCTATCTCGCCGGCAGCTTCAATTTCGGCAGCGTGATCTGGGATACCCAGTTGATACTGAACCACCGCACCACCAACCACGACGCGTGGCGCCAGTTTTTCCCCGTTGTTTTCAACGACAACGGATGGTCAACCGCAGACGACAGCTTTTTCGGAGGTGCCGGAACGAGCAAAAGCGGTTTCGAGCCGGTGATGATTTTTCCGTTCAACCAGAAAGTGGCGGTTGATTACGGCTATTTGCGCAGCGGCCTGTCGGGTGGATTCGGAAACAGCAGTTGGTCGTGGGCGGTCAATGCCAGTTACAGCAAGTCCGACGGTGATTACAGCTGGCAGGCGATCAACCTTGCCAACAGTGGAGACTGGAACAATCCCGGCAACGAAATCACCGGCAGAACACTGGTCAACTACTTCGATCCGGGCTTTCTCAACGGCTCGAAATGGCGCGAACTCTACGGCGCCATCGGCGAATACCTGACCGGCAACACCGTTTACGAGCAGCAGGATCTCAATGCGGTGGTCAACGGCAATCTTTTCGAATTGCCGGCGGGTCCCGTCAATGCCGCCTTCGGTGCCGAATACCGCCACTATTCGATCGACGACAAGCCACCGCCGGCCTCGTGGGGGCTCACTTCGGCAGGGGAAACCAAAGGCGCGGACCATGTCACCGAGGTGTTCGGCGAGGTTGGCGTGCCGATCCTGAAAGGACTGCCGGCCGTCGAGTCGTTGAACGTTGACCTGTCAGGACGCGAATTCAAATACGGTTCGGTGGGCAGCTCCGCTCATGTCTGGAAGTACGGCCTGAACTGGCAGCCGATTCCGACCTTCCGGGTCCGCGGCACCATCGGCACCTCGTACCGCGCGCCGGGTCTGTTCGAACTGTATCTGGCCGACCAGACCGGCTTTCTCTCGCAACTGGCGATCGACCCCTGCATCAACTGGGCCGAAAGCCCCAACCAGTTCATCCAGAAGAACTGCGCGGCAGCGGGCATCCCGGGCAATTATGCCGGCTCTGGCCCGACTGCCTTGGTCACGCAGGGTGGCGGCAAGGGATTCCTGAAGCCCGAAACTTCCCGGGCGAAGTCGCTGGGCTTCGTGTGGTCACCCACTTTCGCCAATCTGCAGGTGGCGGTGGATTACTTCGATTACCACATCCGCGGCGAGATTACCTCGCTGAGTGCCGGTGCCATCGTCACTTCCTGCTACAACAAACCGGTATTTCCCAACGACTTCTGCAACATGTTCCACCGGAATCCGGCCACCGGTACCAACCCGTTCAACATCACGGATGTTCACGCCACCTACGTGAACATCAACCAGGAACGGGACCGTGGTTACGACGTGCAGATGAACTACGCGCAGGATTTCTCCTTCGGTCGGCTGTCGCTCGATGCGGAGTTCACTTACACCATGCAGCACATCCAGCAGGTGTTCAGCACCGCGGAGGCGAGCGGATTCGGCATCAACGACTTCACCGGCTCCATCGGCAATCCGCATTGGGTAGGCATCATGAACGCGAGCCTCAAGCGTGGTGACTGGACCTACAACTGGCAGGGCTTCTATACCAGTGCCACGTCCGATTGGCGGTTCGAAAACCCCGTGTTCACCTACCTTGGCCTGCCCGACACCAGGGAGGTCATCAGAATGGGCGGTCAGCTTCGCCACAGCGTGTCCGCAAGCTACAACTACGCTGACAAGTTGAACATCACCTTTGGCATCCGCAACCTGACCGACCGCACGCCACCCCAGGTTTCCGGCACCATCGGCACGGAGAACCTGCTCGGCAACACGCCGCTTGCGGCTTCCCAGTACGACTGG
This sequence comes from Gammaproteobacteria bacterium, assembly GCA_021325195.1. GTDB lineage: Bacteria > Pseudomonadota > Gammaproteobacteria > Xanthomonadales > Rhodanobacteraceae > 66-474. Next base: position 44,765 of record JAJPHQ010000032.1, read on the forward strand.
TTCGGCCGCACGTACTTCGCGCGGCTGGGTATCAGGCTTTGATCGCCGGACAACCGTGCACTTGCGCGAGGAGGCGACTTCCCGTCGCCTCCTTTTTTTCGCTTTGCTGAACGCTCAGCGGGAGAACAGAAGATGGGGAATACGTTTTGCAGGGTTTTGCTTGCCGGTCTGCTCGCATCGACCGTGGTTCTCGACATCGCCTGTGCGGCGGAACCCATTCCGGTCGAAGACCTGGCGCGTCTGCCAGCGCTGCAATCCATGTCCATGGATCCGAACGGCAAACATCTGGTGGGCCTGATTCCATCGCCCTACGACCCCGATGAGACTGCGTTGGCCGTGTGGGACGCCGACTCGATGCCCGCACCGCCCAAGGTGGTGACGCCTTCGGGATCACACATGAAATTCATCGCCGCCTTCGCGCTGAAGGCGGACAGGATTCTTGCGGTGGCGCGGCAGGAGTGGACCGGCGACCTCGGCGGATGCGGGGAAGGCAAATTGGTCGGGTCGACCAAGACTTTCGTCACCAAGGCTTATCTCACAGGCGATGACCAGAAGAATTTCGAGGAAGCCTTTGCCAGCGACAAGACCCGCAACGTGGGCGTGAGCGAGGCAACCCGCCGCTGCCTCGAGATCAGCGGCACGGCAACGCTGGTCAGCATGCTGCCGCTGGATCCCGACAACGTCGTGATCGAGCGCGCCAGCGGCGTGAGCCTGGTATCGAACTACTACCTCTACAACCTCAAGACGGGAGACGCGAAGCTGCTGTTCACGGGCGGCGGCAGAAAGACGCCTTCCTTGTTCGATCCACGCACCGGCAACGTGCTCGCGAAGACGGAAATCGAACCGACAGGCAGCGATTACGAACAGAAGATCTATATCCTGAATCCGGAAACCGGACAGTTCGATCTGCAGCGGCCGCTGACCACGCAGCTCTCCAACCGCCATACCGTGGAGGTGGCCGGCCGCGACGACGCCACCGGCAAATACTACGTGTTGACTGACCAGTTTTCCGACAAGGTGCAGGCGCGTTCGTACGATCCTGTCGCGCAGAAGTACGACCCGGAACCCGTGGTCGCCGACAAGGACCATTCCATCGCCGCGCTGTTGTTCAGCACGCGGCGCAGCGACTTCAACCGCGTCGTGGGCTTTGTGATCGACGGACCTTATCGCCGGCAGGTCTATGTCGATCCGGCGCTCAAGGGAATCCAGCTGGGCCTGAAAGATGCCTTCCCCGGACAGCACGTCACGATTTCGAGCTACACCGACGATCTTTCCAAGGTCTTGTTCATCACCGGGAGCCCCGGCGTACCGCCTGCCTATCACCTGCTGCTGGACAAGAAACGTGTGGCCGATCTTGGCAGCATGCGTCCATGGGTCAAGCCGGGGCTCACCGGCGATGAGAGCTGGGTGACCTACACGGCGCGTGACGGCCGCGAGATTCCGGCAATTCTGGATTTGCCGGCCGGCTGGAAGAAGGGTGATGCCCCTGCGTCCGCAATCGTGATGCCGCACGGCGGTCCCTGGGCTCGCGACTACATGGGTTGGGATATCTCCGGCTGGGTACCCATGCTCACATCCCGCGGCTACGCAGTATTGCGGCCGCAGTACCGCGGTTCCGAAGGATTGGGCCGCGACTTGTGGCTGGCCGGCGACAAGCAGTGGGGCCTCAAGATGTCCGACGATCTCGACGACGGCGCTGCGTGGCTCGTATCACGGGGCATCGCGAACAAAAACCGCATCGCCATCTTCGGTTACTCCTACGGCGGCTTCGCGGCCGTGGCCGCCGATGTCCGCAGCCCTTCCCCCTACCAGTGCGCGATTGCCGGGGCGCCCGTGGCCAACCTGGGGCGGTTGGGCACCACATGGAGCGACAACCGGCTGCAACGCATCCTGCAGGGGCAGACGGTGAAGGGGATGGATCCGATGCAAAACACGGACAAGGCCCATCTTCCGATCCTGCTGTTCGGCGGCGACCGCGACGTGCGCGTGCCGGGCTTCCATCCCCGCGATTTCTACGAAGCCGTCAAGGATAGGGTCCCCGCCAGGTACGTCGTGATACCCGACATGCCGCACAGCATGCCTTGGTACCCGCGCCAGCAGCGGCAAGTCGACAATCTTGTCGTGGACTATCTCGCCAACAATTGCTTCGCTCAGCCGTAACGGATCGTCATGTCTCCTGCGCGCTGTGTACGGTTTGCGTGAAATCCCGGCGCGTGGTTCCGGACAGTGCAGTTGTTGAACGCAGCGCGAAAACGGCCGGGTGGCACCTCCGCCCGGGTTGTTTCACGGCGTCCCCCGTGCCGCGCGCAGCGATGCGAGCTGTTGCTCGTGCCTGCCTCCGCCTGCCGTGCCAGCCGATGGCAGGCAAGTCCGCTCACCCAGCGAGAAGGGACAACCACACGAGCAAATTCGCCACGGAGCAGATCATCGGGTTCATCAAAAGCGCAGCATGCCGCCACCCAGCAACTGACAACAGTGGAGGCCTGAGCAAACAGCGGAGCCCCTGCACCCATTGGTAATCTTCAACCCACGGACTTTTTCTTTATCCGTGATACGCCGATTGGGGGCAGATCAGGATCTCAGCATCCACTTCGGCGGCAAAAGGTAAATCGGCGGCGTTGCTGCAAAAAACTCTGGGGCCGGCTACATGCCGGCCCTTCCTTTTTCAGCAGCGATCCGGGTGGAACCGTCCGCTGATTTGAGCAACGCAAACCCGCAGACGATAGCCATCCAACGAAACGGACAAGCAACATCGGTGCTTGTGACCCCGTTAAAGATTCATTATCGTGGCGGCGCGTGTACCCGGGGAGGGTGCGCGGTCCCCCGAAGCCCGCATGGTTCGGGGGCGTTTTGTGGGCGTAACAAGGTTCGACCGTCCGCAAGCCGCGGACGTCCGTGTGCGCCTGTCCTTTTCCGGGGAGCAAATCCGATGAATCGCAAGCTTCTGGCTTCCGCCATCTGCGCCAGCCTGTTCGCATCGGGCGTGGCCTGTGCCCAAGACGCGACTTCAAGGGCTACCCAGCCGCAGGATCAGACCACTCCGGCGCAAACCGCTCCGGCAACCAGGAAAGAAGAAAAGAAAACCCTGCAGGCAATCACCGTCACGGGTTCGCTGATTCCTCAATCGCAGATCGAGACGGCGAACCCCACGGTCACCATCACGGCCAAGGACATAGAAGCGCATGGATTCGGCACCGTTGCCGACGTGTTGAAGGCACAGCCGTTGTCCACGGGCGCGGTGCAGGGCAACCAGTTCACCGCTGGATTCACGCCTGGCGCGCAGACCATCAGCCTGCTGGGCCTGGATCCCGGCTTCACGCTGGTGCTGATCGATGGCCACCCGTTGGCGGATTACCCGCTGCTGTACAACGGGCAGAGCAATTTCGTCGACCTGTCCGACATTCCGGTCGGCATGGTCGACCACATCGACGTCCTGCCCGGCAACCAGTCGTCCATTTACGGCTCGAGCGCCATCGCCGGCGTCATCAACATCATCCTGAAAGATCACATCAACGGTTATGAACTGAACGTGCGCGGCGGCGGTTACACCGGCGGCGGCGGCGCGAACGAGCGGCTGGAGTTCCTTGGCGGCTACAACGGCGACAAGCTGGACCTGACCTACGGCATCCAGTTCAAGAACCAGCAGCCGATCTTCGGTTATCAGCGCGCCCTGAGCAGGTCGACACTGGCCAACCCAGACCCCTACGACCAGTTCGGCGCGCGCACTTTCCTGCGCCTCAACGGGAATACGGGGAAATACGTGGATCCGGGGCAGGCAACCTGCGCACCGCTGTCGTTCCTGTATGGGGGCACCACGGATTACGAGACCCGGCCCGGACGCGGCAATTACTGCGGCAGCAAGTTCACCGACGGCTATGCAACGCAATTGAACCAGCAGAAATTCGGCACCGGCTATTTCAACCTCAAGTACCACCTCAACGACAATACCGAGTTGTACGCAAACGTCCTGTACAACGTCAGTTCGATCCGTTACACGAGCGGGCCGTACTTCTGGAGCGGCATCAAGCCGAACAGCTACATCATCAATTCCAACACGGGTGATTTCGAACTGTTCCAGCACATCTATGCACCCGAGGAAATCGGCGACTGGAAGCTTTACAGCGCCCACAACCTGCAGCGCACCTACAACGCCTGGGGCGGCGTGCGGGGGACGATCGGCAATTCCGACTGGAATTACGACGTCTTTTTCGCGCGCTCGGGGCAGACCCTCACCCAGAAGCAATACTGGCCGCTGACGAATGCCGTCGACAACTTCTTCCAGAACCAGTTCCTCGGCCCGTTGCAAGGTAGCACCTATGGATATCAGATCTACGCGCCGAACATTTCCAACTTCTACAAGCCGATCACGCCCGCGCAGTACGCAACGTTCAACGGTTTGATCGACAGCCGCAATACGACCTGGACGCAGAACTTCAACATGCAGCTCACCAACGAGGACCTGTTCGATCTGCCGGCGGGTCCGGTGGGCTTTGCCGGTCTGTTCCAGGCGGGCGAGCAGACCTGGTCCAACCCCAACGATCCGCGGGTGATCGCGGGGGATTTTTACGGATTGACCGGCACCTCCGGACAAGGGGCACGCAACAACTGGGCGTTCTCGGGAGAAATACGGGTGCCGATTTTCAAGATGCTGACCGCGGACTTGTCGGCCCGGTATGACAGTTACAGCAATCACGGCGGTGGCACCGATCAACGGCCTACCTACAAGTTGGGACTCGAATTCCGCCCGTTCGACACCTTGCTGTTCCGCGCCAGCTACGCGACGGCTTTCCGCGCGCCGGACATGGCTTACACTTTCGGCGGCAAGAGCGGCTTCTATACGAGCGTGGTCGACTACTACCGTTGTGCCAAGCTCGAGCCGGGGACGCCGATCCAGGACTGCCTGTACAACGGGGTACAGACGTTCGGTTTGCACACCGGGAACCCGGACCTGAAGTCGATCACCGCGAAGTCCTACGGCCTGGGTGTGGTCTGGTCGCCACTCGCGAATTTCAACGTCAAGGCGGATTACTACAACATCCGCATCGCCAACGAAGTCCAATTGCAAAGCATCGACGAATTGCTGCGAACCGAGGCTGCATGCCGTCTTGGCCAGTTGGATCCCAACTCGCCCACCTGCATGAACACCTTGGCGCTGATCGTCCGCAATCCGGCGACGAACAACCCCGGAACATCGTATCAACTGCAGCAAGTCACGATCTTCCCGATCAACGTCGCCAATGAGCGCGTTTCCGGCATCCTGGCCTCGCTGAACTACAAATGGGACATCGGTCGCTACGGCACTTTGAACTTCGACGCCAACTACAACGTGACCCTGAAGCACTCGTTCCAGCAGTATCCGTTCGATCCCGTCGAGGACCTGCTGCGCAATCCGTTCTATTCCAGCGAGTTCAAGTCCAAGGCGATCGCCGATATCTCCTGGGACATCGGCCCGGTCTCGGCCACGCTGACGGGCATTCGTTACGGCAAAACACCCAACCTGTATGCGCAGGACAATCCCACCGGTTACGCAACGCCTTGCAGCACGGGCTCGAAGAACGATCCCTACGTGAAGTGCGCGGGTACCGTGGCGCCATGGACGATCTACAACGCCAGCCTCGCTTACAGGATCAATGACGGCATGACCATCAGCGGCATCGTCAACAACATCAAGAACTCGATGCCGCCCAGGGACTCCACCTGGACCAGCAGCCCGTACTACAACGTCTTCAATTACAACGCCTACGGTCGGGAGTACTGGCTCGAATTCGACTGGAAGTTCGGGCAGCGCTGAGCGAGTGGCTATCCGTTCGCCATCCGAAGGACCGGCCGCAAGGCCGGTCCTTGTTTTCCGCGACACTTCAGGCAAGCAACCCTGCTGACCGCAGCGCTTCGAACAGTGGCGCCAGTTGCTTCTCGTAGCGCCGCCACGAGCCCAGGTTGCGGGCATGGATGGGTTCGCGGATCTGCGCGCTGCTGAGCGTGTTCACCGCGGTGGTGTTGCGGGTCAGATCGCTGCACCCGGGGACCTGGCGCAGGCCGCAGTGCGCGAAGATCGCCGACAGCGTTTGCTCCGGCTTCGTCACCAGCGCGCGGTAATCGACGTCGAATACCACGCCCGGCATCGCTTTGTGCCAGTGCCGCATCAGTTTCCGGTAGCGGATGTAGTGCGTGGCCAGCGCATCCAGTTGGTAGCTGTAGAGATAGCTGTTGCCGAACAGCGCCCGGTAGTTGGAAAAGCACACGTCCATCGGATCGCGCACCATGTGCAGGATCGGCGCCCGCGGCAGCGCCCGGTGGATCAGGCCCAGCAGCATGTAGTTGGGCGGCAGCTTGTCCACGTAGAACGGACTGTCCGGCGCGCGCCATTGCGTCTGTTCGAGATAGCGGCGTCCGAGTTCCGCGTAATCAATGTTCGGAAGCCGCGCCAGCAACGGCGCATCGATCAGGTCGTTGCCGTGCAGGTTTGCCGCCCAGCGGAGCTGGCGCGGAAAGTCGGTGCGCTCGCCGGTCGATACCACGTCCGGATGGTTGTCGAGCAGGCGGTCCAGCAGGGTGGTGCCGCTGCGCGGCAGGCCGACGATGAAGATGGGAACCGGCCCTTCGATGACGGCACCGGGGCCGTGAATGAAATCGGCCGTCACGAGTTGCCCGATCCCCTCGAACGTTTCGTCCTCGTGTCCCGCGTCGGGAGGGCGCCGCGCGTACATGATCGCGTTGCCGCGTTCGAGCGCGGCGAATGCCTCGTCGTAACGGCCCAGGTCCTCCAGTTCCTTGTATTGCGCGAACTCGAAGGCGGCGTGGTCCTCGCTGCCCTGTTCAACCCGTTGCAACTGCGCGCGGATGTAATCGAGGTGATTCGACTCCGCGGTCTGTCGAGACATCCTTGCGAGCGCCAGCGACGCCCTGCCGAACGTCGGCCCCAGTTGCAGGCAGCTTTCGAGCCGGCGCCGCGCTTCCTTCACCTTGCCGTTGAACTGCATCTGCAGCGCATGGAAGTAGCGGAAATCCGGGTTGTCGAAACCTTGCGCCTGCGCGCGGTCCATCAGCGCAAGCCCCGCCGGATGATCGCCCAGCATCTGGCAGGCGTGCGCCAGCGCCGTCAACTGGCGGCCGTCCAGATTCCGGTTCCGCGCGTCGTAGCGGGCCAGGCAATCACGCGCCGCCGTCATTTCGCCGATCCGCAGCAGGCAATGGACCGTGGTCGCGACGGCATCGGCGTCTTCGGGCATCATCGTGGCAGCCGCGACGGCCTGCTCGCTGGCTTCGCGCACGCGGCCCTCGTCGAGATAGACGCTGGCCAGCAGCATGCGCGCGGCGATCCGCGCGGGATCGCGTTGCACCAGTGATTCCAGCGCGACCCGCGCGGCCGTGATCTGGTGCTCGGCGATGTAACGCTGTGCGCGCAGCCACAGCCTCTCGACGAAGGGATCGGCCGGAGTCCGCGAGCGGTCAATCGACGACAGGTAGTCCATGACCGTTCAACGCTTCCCGCAGCGGCTGCAACTGCTGCTCGTAATGGCGCCATTCGCCGAACGCGCGGGTGTGCACGGATTGCCGGACCTGCGCCGCGCTCGGCGTGGAAACCGCGGCGCCGTTGCGCGCGAGGTCGGCGCAGCCGGGTTCCCAGTCGAGCCCGCAGAAATCGAACACCTTGCGCAGCGCCGCTTCTGGCTGGCGCACCAGTTCGGCATAGGACACATCCAGGATCGCGCCGGGCATCACCGCGTGCCAGTGTGCCAGCGCGCGCCGGTAATCGTGGCAATACTTGGCCAGCGCCGGCAGGTGGTAGCTGTAGGCGCTGGCGTCGCCGAAGAACATGCGCCAGTTCGAAAAGCACGTGTCCATCGGATCACGCACCAGGTTCAGGATGGGCGCCCGCGGCAATGCGGCGTGGATCACGCCCGCGAGTGCCCAGTTCGGCGAGTGCTTGTCGGTGAAGAAGGCCTTGCCGCGCGCGCGCCATTGCGTCTGCATGAGATAGCGGCGTCCCACCTCTTGGTAATCGACCCCGGGCAACCGCGCCAGAAAGACATCCGCCCGCGTGTTGCGCGTATCGGCCACCCAGTGCAGTTGCGAACCCGCGTCCGGCAATTCGCCGGCCATCGCGACCCGGGAATGGTTGCCCAGCATCCTTTCCAGCAGGGTGGAGCCCGAACGCGGCATGCCGATGATGAAGATGGGCTGCGGTCCCTCGGCGGTTTCCGCCGCCGGCCGCAGGATGCCCGGCGAGCACCGCTCCAGGAACCGTTCGATGCCGGCATTGTGATGGTCCGCCTCGTCGCGGAGCCGCGCGTACATCAGCGCATTGCCGTGCGCGAGCGCATCCCACGCCTCCCCGTAACGGCCGAGATCCTCGAAGGTCTTGTAACGCGCGAACTCGATGGCCGCATGGTCGGCCGAACCTTGCGCGACGATTCGCAGGCTGCGCTCGATCAGGGCGAGATGATTGTGGTCGGACGTCTGCCTGCGCAGGCGCACCAGCGGCACCGCCACGCGGCCGTACGCGGGCGCCCGCGCGAGACTGCCGGCCAGCTCCGCCTCGGCCTCGTCCAGACGTCCGTTGAACATCAATTCCTCGCCGCGCCGGAAGGCCAGCGCCGGGGTGTCGTGTCCCGCTGCCCTGGCACGGTCCAGCAGCGCCAGCGCTTCGGCATGTTCCTCGAGGCGTCTGCGCAAGCCTGCCAGCCGCATCAGCACGCGCGGCGTTCGCGACGCCGCCAGCGCCGGGTGTTCCAGGCAGGCGCGCGCCGCGAGGACTTCGCCGATTTCCAGCAGGTTCGCCGCCACCGCGCAGAGCGTTTCCGGGTCATCCGATCCCGCCTCGGCGGCGGCGAGTGCGTGCGCCGCGGCATCGCGGATGCGATCCTCGCGCCAGGCGATCTGCGCCTCCAGCAGCAGCGCCAGCACACCGCGCGGCTCTTCGAGCGGCGACCCGGTCAGCGCCCGGCGCGCGGCGTCGGGATGCCCCCGCAACAGGTGCATCTGCGCTTCGCGCCAGCGCGGGTCGGAAGCTCGGGCGGTGGCTGCGGCTGCCGCCATCACAACAGCGCGATGTCGGCGATCGCGTCGAAGCACGCCTTGATCCGTGCCAGCAGCGCGAGGCGGTTGTCGCGCAGCGCGGTGTCTTCGGCCATCACCAGCACCGAATCGAAGAACGCATCGACCGGCTGCTGCAACTCGGCGAGCCGCGCCAGCGCGCCTTCGTAGTCGCGGTGCTGGGCCGCACCATTCAGCCGCCTTGCATTGTCGGCCTGGGCCGATTGCAACGCCTGCGCCAGCGCTCGTTCCGCCGGTTCGCGCAGCTGGGTGTCGTCGAACGGACGCCGCGCCGCGGCATCCACGTCGATGCCTTCCTTGCGCAGGATGTTGGCGACGCGCTTGTTGGCGGCGGCGAGGCGTTCGGCTTCCGGCCTTCCGGCAAACGCGGCGACCGCGCGCAGGCGGCGGTCGAAATCGGTGAGGCTGGCCGGCCGCACCGCCGCGACCGCCTCGAACTGCTGCGGCGTGAAGCCCTGCTCGGCGTAGTAGCCGCGCAGGCGGTCGAGGATGAAGTCGCGAAGTTCGCCAGCCAACGCCGCGCGGTGCGCGGCGGTGCTTTTCCCCTCTCCCTTCGGGAGAGGGTGCCCGGCTTCTTGCGACTTCGTACCCTCACCCCCGGCCCCTCTCCCGGAGTGAGAGGGGAGAAAAGCCGCGTCGGGAATCTGCTCCAGCGCCTCGCGCAGCAAGGCGTCGAGATCGAGATCGAGTTTCCCCTCGATCAGCGTGCGCGCAAGTCCCAGCGCGGCACGGCGCAGCGCGTAGGGGTCCTTGTTGCCGGTGGGTTTCATGCCGACCGCGAAAATCCCGGCCAGCGTGTCCAGCTTGTCGGCGATCGACAGGCACTGCGCGAGCGCGCCCCGTGCGATGCCGTCGCTCGCATGGCGCGGACGGTAGAACTCGTCCAGCGCCTGCGCCACCTCCGCAGGCTCGCCCTGCGCGGCCGCGTAATGACGGCCCATCACGCCCTGCAGTTCGGGAAATTCGCCGACCATCCGGGTCAGCAGGTCGCAGCGGGACAAACCCGCCGCGTGCGCGGCCTGCGCGGCATCCACGTCGATGCCTTGCGCGAACAAGCGGTGCGCGACGCCGCTCGCGAGTTCGGCGACGCGCTCGGTCTTGTCCCACAGGCTGCCCAGCACGCGTTGCCACACCACGCCGCGCAGGCTCTGCCGGTGCGAGGCCAGCGGGGTTTTCAGATCCTCGTCGAAGAAATACTTCGCGTCGGCGAAACGCGGCCGGATCACCCGTTCGAAACCATGACGGATCGGCGCGGGATCCTTTGCCTCGATGTTGGCGACGCCGACGAAGTGTTCGGTGAGGTTCCCGTCCCCGTCGAACACCGGCACGAACTTCTGGTTGCTGCGCATGGTGGTGACCAGCGCCTCGTGCGGCACGGCGAGATAGTCGCGATCGAAGGTGCAGGCGATCGCGCAAGGCCATTCGGTGAGGCTGGCGATTTCGTCCAGCAGCGCGCCGTCCAGCCGCGGCGTGCCGGTGCCGCGCGCGGCGCGTGCGACTTCCCCGCGGATGCGCTGCCGGCGTTCGTCCGGATCGGCCAGCACCTTCGCGGCGCGCAGCGCATCGACGTAATTGTCGGCATCGACAAGATGCACCGGCTTGGGGTGCAGGAAGCGATGCCCGCGCGATTGCCGTCCGCTGTTCAGGCCCAGCAGTTCGCCCTCGATCACGCGGTCGCCATGCAGCATCACCAGCCAGTGCGCGGGACGCACGAAGGTGAAATCGTGGTCGCCCCAGCGCATGGGTTTGGCGATCGGCAGCGCGTCGAGCGCTTCGCGCACGATGTCGGGCACCAGTTCCGCGGTGCCGCGTCCGGGCGTGACGCTGCGATGCACGAAGCGTTCGCCCCTGGCATCGCTGGTGCGTTCCAGCCGCGTCCAATCGACGCCGCATTTCTGCGCGAAACCCAGCAGCGCCCTGGTGGGCTGGCCTTGGGGATCCAGCGCGGCGTTGACGTAGGGACCGAGACTCTCGCTGCGCTGCTCGGGTTGAACCGCCGCGACGGATGGCACATGCACCGCGAGCCGGCGCGGCGTCGCGAATGCGCGCGCGTGTTCGCTGTCGGCGGCGATGCCGCGCCTGGCCAAACCGTCGCGGACGCCGCGCAGCAAAGCCTGCGCCAGTTCATCGACGGCATGGATCGGCAACTCCTCCACGCCGATCTCGATCAGCAATGACTTTGCGTCAGCCATGCGCCGCCTCCGCCCGCGCTTCGTGCGGTGCGGCCCACGCCTTCGCCACCGCCTGCGCTAGCGTGCGCACGCGCAGGATGTACCGCTGGCGCTCGGTGACCGAGATCGCGCGGCGCGCGTCCAGCAGATTGAAGGTGTGGCTGGCCTTCAGCACCTGCTCGTAGGCGGGCAGCGGCAGCTTCAGCGCGACCAGCTTGCCGGCCTCGGCCTCGCAGGCGTCGAAGCGGTGGAACAATTCCCGGGTATCGGCGTGCTCGAAGTTGTAGGCGCTCTGCTCGACCTCGTTGCGGCGGAACACGTCGCCGTAACGCACCGTGCCGTGCGGCGCTTCGGTCCACACCAGATCGAACACGCTGTCCACGTTCTGCAGGTACATCGCGAGGCGTTCGAGACCATAGGTGATCTCGGCCGTCACCGGTTTGCATTCGAGACCGCCGGCCTGCTGGAAATAGGTGAACTGGGTGATCTCCATCCCGTCCAGCCACACTTCCCAGCCCAGCCCCCACGCGCCCAGCGTGGGCGATTCCCAGTTGTCCTCGACCAGGCGCAGGTCGTGCACCAGCGGGTCGATGCCCAGTTCCTTCAACGAGCCGAAATAGCGTTCCAGCACGTCGTCGGGGTTGGGTTTGAGGACGACCTGGTACTGGTAATACTGCTGCAGGCGATTGGGGTTCTCGCCGTAGCGGCCGTCGGTGGGACGGCGGCAGGGCTGCACGTAGGCCGCGGCCCAGGGTTCCGGACCCAGCGCGCGCAGGAAGGTCGCCGGATGGAACGTGCCGGCGCCGACCTCGAGGTCCAGCGGCTGCAGCAGCACGCAACCCTGATCCGCCCAGTAGCGGTTCAGGGTCTGGATCACCTGCTGGAAGGTCGGACCTGCCAACTGCGTCCCCGGCCGTGCGCGCAAAGCGCGCTAGTATAGCCGCGAGGCCCGATCCGACGCGGATCGGCGCCCGTATCGCCGGGGCATGCCGCGCAGCGGAACGATGGTCGCCACACCGAAATCGACATTGGTCCTGGGCCGGCGCGGGAGGCTGGAGCTGGACGAGGTGCTGGCGGCGCTGATCGCCGACGGCCTGCTGGCCGCCGAGGACGCCAAGCGCATCCGCAATGCGGGCCGTGCCGGCAAGGGTGCCGTCGATCTGCACCCGCTGGTGGTGATCGCCAACGCCAAACCCGACAACCTGCGCGAGCCCGGCAAGCCGCTCACGGTGGAGTCGCTGACGGTGTGGCTGGCCGACAAGGCCGGGCTGCCGTACCTCAGGATCGATCCGATGAAGATCGACGTGGCCGCCGTGACGCAATCGGTCAGCCACGCCTATGCGCAGCGTCACCGGATCCTGCCGGTTGCCGTCGCGCAGGGTGCGGTCACCTTCGCCAGCGCCGAACCGTTCGACGCGCGCTGGGCAGCCGACCTCTCGCAGATGATCCGGCGCGAGGTGAAACTCGTGGTCGCGAATCCGCTGGACATCCACCGCTACCTGATGGAGTTCTACGGCGTGCAGCGCTCGATCGCGCTGGCGCGCGAGGCCAAGCAGGACGCGATCGACGGCTCGGCGATCCTGAACTTCGAGCAGTTGCTGGAACTGGGCAAGGCCGGCGAGATCGGTGCCGACGACCGCCACGTGGTGCACATCGTCGACTGGCTGCTGCAGTACGCGTTCGAGCAGCGCGCCTCGGACATCCACCTGGAACCGCGCCGCGAAACCGGCCACATCCGCTTCCGGATCGACGGCATCCTGCACAAGGTGTTCGAACTGCCGCCGCCGGTGCAGACCGCGGTGACCGCGCGGATCAAGATCCTGGCGCGCCTCGACGTCGCCGAGAAACGCCGCCCGCAGGACGGCCGGATCAAGACCCGTTCCGCCGGCGGCCGCGAGGTGGAACTGCGCATCTCGACGATGCCGACCGCATTCGGCGAAAAGGTGGTGATGCGCATTTTCGATCCGGACATCGTGGTCAAGCAGTTCGCGCAGCTCGGCTTCTCCGCCGAGGAAGAGAAGACCTGGCGGGCGATGGTGGAGCGCCCGCACGGCATCGTGCTGGTGACCGGCCCGACCGGCTCGGGCAAGACCACCACGCTGTATTCCACGCTCAAGCACCTCGCACGGCCCGAGCTCAACGTGTGCACCGTCGAGGATCCGATCGAGATGGTGTCGCCGGAACTGAACCAGTCGCAGGTGCAGCCCGCGATCGACTTCGATTTCGCGGCCGGTGTGCGCACGCTGCTCAGGCAGGACCCCGACATCATCATGGTCGGCGAGATCCGCGATCTCGAAACCGCGCAGATGGCGGTGCAGGCGTCGCTGACGGGGCACCTGGTGCTCTCGACGCTGCACACCAACGATGCGCCTTCGGCCGTCACCCGCCTGCTGGACCTGGGCGTGCCGCATTACCTGATCCAGTCGACGCTGGCCGGCGTGGTCGCGCAGCGGCTGGTGCGCACGCTGAGCCCGCACTGCAAGGTCAGGGCGGTGCAGGACCCCGGCCCGTGGGAAGTGCTGACCCGCGGCTGGGTGATCCCGGTGCCCGAGCAGGTGTACGAACCGGTCGGCTGCCTCGAATGCCGCAACACCGGTTTCCTGGGCCGTACCGGCATCTACGAAATGATGGCGGTGTCGCAGCGCCTGCGCGGCATGATCACGCCCGAACTCGACCTCGACGCCTTCACCGGCCTGGCGCTGCAGGAAGGCATGCAGCCGTTGCGCATCTCCGCGGCGACCCAGGTGCGGCGCGGCATCACCACCGTCGAGGAAGTGCTCTCGGTGCTGCCGGCGGGGTGAGAGGCGGCGCTTGCGAGCTGCCGGGGGCAGTTCGCGCCGACTCGAACGCCCGAGGCAGGATGCCGAGGGCCGGGTTGCTTGGCGAGCGCTGGATGCGCGAGCCCAGCAACGTGAAGCGCTGGGAATACGCTTCGGAATGCGTACAACAATGGTTATGCTTTGCGCCGCACGAACACTCGACTCAACCCCATGCGCCAGTTGCTCCTGATCCAGACCGGCGAAGCGCCGGAACCCATCCATGCAAGGTTCGGCGGTTTCGCCGAGTGGTTCCGCGCGGCAATGCAAGTGGAGCCGGCGCAAATGCGGGTCGTCCGCGTGGACGAAAACCGGCCGCTGCCGAAACCGCGCGAGGTCGCCGGCGCGGTGGTCACGGGTTCCGCGGCGATGGTCACCGAGCGTGCCGACTGGAGCGAGCGCACCGCCGGCTGGCTGCGCGACGCGATGGACGCGGAACTGCCGCTGTTCGGCGTGTGCTACGGCCACCAGTTGATGGCGCACGCGCTGGGCGGCACCGTGGGCTGGCTGCCGGCCGGCCGCGAGATCGGCACCCGCGTGATCACCCGCAATGGCCCCGCCGACACCGGTTGGCTGGATGGTTTGCCCGCCTCGTTCCCCGCCCACACCACCCACCGCCAGTCGGTGCTGGAACCGCCGCGCGGCGCGGAAGTGCTGGCCGCATCGGAACTCGATCCGCACCAGTTGCTGCGTTACGCACCGCACGCGGTTTCGACCCAGTTCCATCCCGAGTTCACCGCGGAGCACATGCGCGCCTACCTTGCCGGCCGCGCCGCCACGCTGCGCGAGGAAGGACTCGATCCCGAGGCGCTGGAACGCGCGGTGCGCGAAACCGGCCACGCGAGAAGGCTGCTTCGACGTTTCGCCCGCTTGGCATTGCAATGCGAGGGCGCGGAAGCAATTCAGGCCTGATTGCGGAGCCGGCGCGCGATCGCCGATCTCGAGAGCCACGCGAACGCGATCCCGAAGCCGAAGCCGGCGATGTGCGCCCACCACACCACGGTGCCGAAGCCCGGACCGGCCCAGGTGAACAGCAGTTGCAGCAGCACCCACATGCCGATCAACAGCCATGCCGGCACGCGCATGAACTGGAAGTAGAGCCCCAGCGGCAGCACCAGTCCCAGGTGCGCGCGCGGAAACAGCGCGAGGTAGGCGCCCACCACCGCCGATACCGCGCCGCTGCAGCCCACAATCGGCGCCAGCGCGCCCGCCAGTGTCAGCGCGCCGACCAGGTTGGCGAACGCGCCGCCCAGCACGAACAGAGTCAGGAACCGCCGCGATCCCAGCGCGCGTTCCGCGGGCAGGCCGAAGATCACCAGGAACAGCATGTTGCCCAGGAGATGCAACCAGTCGGCGTGCATGAACAGGGCGGTCACCAGCCGCAGCCACGGCCATGCGCCCAGCGGCTGCGAAGGATCGAACAGCCGCGCCGGCACCGTGCCCCAGCGCGCCAGCACCGCGTAGCGGGCTTCCGGCGCCGACAGCATCAGCCACAGGTAGCAAGCCACGCACGCGATCACCAGCAGCGGCGTGACCCAGCGCGGGTGCGGCCGCCGGCGGGTCGGCGCATGCACGAAGGGCGAGTTGATGGGCACGCGAGCCTCGATGAACGCCGATTGATCCGTCAGGGCCGCCGTGTCGGGGCGGGCTGAAACGTCGCGAGCCGTGGTGCGCGGCGGCGTTCAGGCCGCCCGCAGCCTCACCCGTGCGAAATTGCGCTTGCCCACCGCGAGCACGCCCTCGAAGCCCGGCGCGAACACCCGTTGCGCGTCCTCGACCACCTGCGCGTCGATGCGCACCGCGCGTTCCCTGAGCTTGCGGTTGGCTTCCGAATTGCTGGAGGTCAGGCCCGCAGCGGTCAGCAGCGCGGGCAATTTCAGCCCTTCCGCCGGCACCACGATCTCGTTGAGCGGCAGCAGCGAGGTGTCGCCTTCGCCGCGCACCACCGCGTGCCAGGCCGCGACCGCGCGTTCGGCCTCCGTTTCGCCCTGGAAGCGCGCAGCCAGCTCGCGCGCCAGTTGCAATTTGAAATCACGCGGATTGGCCGAACCCGTTTCCACCTCGCGCCGCATCCGCGCGATGTCGTCCAGCGACTTCTCGAACGACAGCAGCTCGAACCAGCGCCACATCAGGTCGTCGCCGATCTTCATGGTCTTGGTGACGATGTCGATCGCGGATTCGTCGATGCCGATGTAGTTGCCCAGCGACTTCGACATCTTCTGCACGCCGTCGATGCCTTCCAGCAGCGGCATCGTCAGCACGATCTGCGGCGGCTGGCCGTGGTGTTCCTGCAACGCGCGGCCCATCAGCAGGTTGAAACGCTGGTCGGTGCCGCCCAGCTCGACGTCGCATTGCAATGCCACCGAGTCGTAGCCCTGCACCAGCGGATACAGGAATTCGTGGATCGCGATCGGCTGTTGCGCGGCAAAGCGCCTGGCAAAATCGTCGCGTTCCAGCATCCGCGCCACGGTGTGCTGCGCGGCCAGCCGGATCATGTCCGCCGCATCCATCCTGCCGAACCATTCCGAATTGAAGCGCACCTCGGTGCGCGCGCGGTCCAGCACCTTGTACACCTGTTTTGCGTACGTCTCCGCATTGGCCAGCACTTCCTCGCGGGTCAGCGGCTTGCGGGTCACGTTCTTGCCGCTGGGATCGCCGATCATCCCGGTGAAATCGCCGATCAGGAAAATCACGGTGTGGCCGAGATCCTGGAACTGGCGCATCTTGTTGAGCAGCACCGTGTGGCCGAGGTGCAGAGCGGGCGCGGTGGGATCGAAGCCGGCCTTGATGCGCAGCGCACGGCCCAGGGCGAGCCGCGCGGCCAGTTCGTCCTCCTTGAGGATGTCCACGGCGCCGCGGCGGATCATGGCAAGTGCGTGTTCGTCGTGGCGCATCAGGGGATCCGTGGCTGTGGAGCCGGGGCGGCCGTTCCGGAGCACCGGATCGTGATCCGCGCCGCAGGGCAAAAGCGATCGTCGAGTTAATTGTGCGTTAAATGCGGAAGATCACGCAAATCTTTGTACAACAAAGCATTGACGCGCGCTTTACCGGACCGTTATGGTACCGCCCGCCTTGTTTCCGCTCATGTCCGGAATCCTACGATGGACCAGCGCCTGCGCCGCGTCACCCAGCACCATGTCCGCCGCCAGGCGATTCGCCGCAAGACCCAGCACTGCCATTCGCATTTCTATGCGCGCTGTTCGCACTGGTCGTTCGCCGCGACGTCCACCGCGCCGATCCGCTGGGTGCGCGAGCGCTGGATTCTCTCGAGCGGCGGTCTGCTGCTGGTTCTGTTGACGCTGATCGGACTGCCCACATGGGCGAAACTGTTGCGTCACGACGCCAGCAAGCCGGTCGTGCATGAAACCGTTGCGCTGAAACTGCCGCCGCCACCGCCCGAATCCGCCACGCCGGTGGTGGAGAACTGGAAGACGGTCACCGTCGATCCCGGGCAGACCCTGTCCGACATTTTCCAGAGCCAGGGGCTGTCGGGGTCCGACCTCGCGCGGGTGATGGACAGCAGTCCCGACACCAAGGTGTTGCGCGCCCTGCATCCCGGCGATGAACTGGCGTTCCTGCTGGACGGCGGCGGTCACCTGAAAGGCTTCCGCTTCGACCGCGACGCCGCCACCCGCGTCACCCTCACCGCCACGGGCGACAGCGGACCGCTGCGCGAAACGGTGTCGCAGCTTCCCACCGAACGGCGGATGCACTTCGCGCACGGCGTGATCGACGGTTCGCTGTTCGCGGCCGGTGACAAGGCGGGACTGAGCGAGGTGATGATCCTCAAGCTCGCCGACGTGTTCAAGTACGACATCGACTTCGTCAAGGACATCCGCCCGGGCGACCACTTCACGGTGATCTACGACGACGTGTACCGCAACGGCGCGTACGCGCATCCGGGCAACATCATCGCCGCCGAGTTCTACAGCCGCGGCCACCGCTTCACTGCCTACCGCTTCGAGAAGCCGGACGGCGACATCGCCTACTACAGCGAGGACGGCCGTCCGCTCAAGAAATCGCTGCTGCGCACGCCGGTGGCGTTCACCCGGATCTCCTCGGTGTTCGGGATGCGCAAGCATCCGATCCTGGGCTATACCCGTCTCCACAAGGGCGTCGATTACGCCGCACCCATCGGCACGCCGGTCCACGCGGCCGGCGACGGCGTGATCACCTATCGCGGCTGGGAACACGGCTACGGCAACTTCATCACCATCCGCAACAGCCCCGAATACACCACCGCCTACGGGCACATGTCGCGCTTCGCGCCCGGCCTGCACGTGGGTTCGCACGTCACCCAGGGCGAGGTCATCGGCTACGTGGGCGAAACCGGCATGGCCACCGGCCCGCACCTGCACTATGAGGTGCGGGTGGCCGGCCAGCCCGAGAACCCGCTGACCATCACCATGCCCAGGCCGGAACCGCTGTCCGGCAGGCTGATGGCCGACTTCAGGCAGCAGACCGCGCCGATGGTGGCACGCATCCAGATGATCGACACCGCCTCGCAACGGCTGGCGCGCGTGGATTCCAGCCGCAACGCCAGCGCGGCCGACTGATCGCCCGCCGGATGTGACCCGCACCGCGGCTTCGCTGTATCTCGGCCTGATTTCCGGCACCAGCGCCGACGGCATCGCCGCCGCGCTGCTGCGTTTCGCACGGCGGCCCGAAATCCTGGCGGCGCGCACGTTCGGCTACCCTGCCGGAACGCGCGCTCGCGTGCTGGCGCTGGCGCGCAACGACGCCGCGATCAGGCTGGAGGATTACGGACGGCTGGACGTCGAAATCGGCGGCTGCTTCGCCGAGGCGGCGCTGGCCCTGCTGCACGGGGCCGGAACGGATCCGCGCGAGCTGGCGGCGATCGGTTCGCATGGCCAGACCGTTTGCCATCGGCCCGATGGGCCGTTTCCCTTCACGCTGCAGATCGGCGACCCCAACGTGATCGCCGAGCGCACGGGCGTCGTCACGGTCGCGGATTTCCGCCGCGCCGACGTGGCGGCGGGCGGTCAGGGCGCGCCGCTGCTGCCCGCCCTGCACGCGGCCGTGCTGGCCGACCCCGCGGCAGCGCGCGCGATCCTGAACCTGGGCGGCATCGCCAACCTCACCCTGCTGATTCCCGGGCGGCCGGTGCTGGGTTTCGACACCGGGCCGGCCAACTGCCTGCTGGATGCGTGGTCGATGCGCGTGCGCGGCCCGGAACGCGACGAGGGCGGCGCGTGGGCGCGCAGTGGCCGCGTCGATCCGGCCTTGCTGTCACGGCTGCTGGACGATCCGTACTTCGCGGCGCCGCCGCCCAAGAGCACCGGCCGCGAGTACTTCAATCTCGACTGGCTGGACGCGCGGTTGCCTTCCGGGATTGAACCCGCCGACGTGCAGGCGACGCTGCTGCAACTGTCCGTGCGCAGCATCGCCGGCGCGCTGCGCGCACACGCGCGCGAGGTGCGCGAGGTGCGCGAGCTGTATGCCTGCGGCGGCGGCGTGCACAACGGCGCGCTGATGGAGGCCCTGCGCAGGGAGCTGCCGGAGGTGCGCATCGACACCACCGCCGCGCTGGGGCTGGACCCGGATTTCGTCGAAGCCGCGGGCTTCGCGTGGCTGGCGCGGGCGCGGCTGGAAAATCTTCCCGGCAACCTGGCCTCGGTCACCGGCGCGCGCGGGCCGCGAATGCTGGGCGCGATTTATCAACCGTTCGCCACGCGTTGATCACGCCGCTTACGGCATCGCCTCATCGTCCCAACTGCTGGAGAACACGCCGTTGCCCCTGGGCACGTCCTTGAACGCGCGCGCGGCGTCGGTCAGGAACGTCGATTCTTCCTGGTTCCAGTGGCTCGCGGCGAGCCCGGCGGCCGCCAGGTCCGCCGCGGCGGCTTCGGCGTCGGCCGCATCCAGCATGGCCTGCAGACGATGGGCGATCAGCGTTTCCACGCTGCAATCCAGTTTCGCCGCGACCTTGTTCAACCGCGCAAGCAGGGCGTCATCGAGCTGCAAGCGGATTTCGCGCATGACGAGTCCTCCTCATGCTGACGGCGCGGACGCTACCACGCGGCGCCCCCGGCAACCGTGCACCGTTCACGCCACGGCACGTGCGCCCGGCAAGCGGGGAAATTCGTCACGCAATGCCCGCAGCAGCAGCAGTCCCGGCAGCGCGCAGGCGAGCGCAATGCAGAAATACAGGGGCCAGCCCAGCGCCTGCGCCACGATCCCGGCAAGGGGACCCAGCGCGATCCGCGCCACCGCGTCCAGCGCGCTGAACAAGGCGTACTGCGTGGCGCTGAAACGCCTGTCGCACATCGCCATCAGCAGGGCCACGAACACCCCGGTGCCGAGTCCCGAGGTCAGGTTCTCGCCCGCCACCGCCGTGATCAGCGCCGGCAGCCCGTGCCAGCCCAGCGCCACGGCGAGAAAGCCCAGCGCGCCCAGTCCCTGCAGCACGCCGAACACCCACAGCGCGCGTCTCAGCGGCCAGCGTTCCAGCAGAAAACCCCCGGCGAACGCCCCCACGATCGTGGCCGCGAGCCCGAACACCTTGTTGACCCAGCCCACTTCCGCGAGCCCGAAGTGTGCGCCGCGCAGCAGAAAGGTGGTGGAAAGCGACAGGGCGAACGCGTTGCCCAGCTTGTACAGCAGCACCAGCGCCAGCCACGTCCAGGCGCGCGGGCGATCGAGGATCTCGCGCAGGGGGCCGGCGAAGGCGCGCAACAGCGTCGGCGGCGGGGCGGCCCGTTCGCGCTCCGGCGCGAACAGCGTGGCGACCACGCCGATGCCCATCAGCGCGGCCATCAGGAGATACGTCGCACGCCAGCCGGCGTGGGCGGCGAACACCAGCGCAAGACCGCCCGACACCAGCATCGCCGCACGATAACCGCCCACGCCCAGCGCCGCGCCGAGGCCGCGATCCTGTGGCAGCAACTGGTCGGTGCGGTAGGCGTCGATCGCGGTGTCCTGCGTGGCCGACAGGAACACCAGCAGGGCCGCCAGCAGCGCAATGCCGCCCAGCGAGGTCTGCGGCGAGAGGCCGGCGATACCGACCAGCACCGCGGCGATCGCCAGTTGCATCGCCAGCGTCCAGCCACGGCGGCGCCCCAGCCACGGCAGCGCGTAGCGGTCCAGCAGCGGTGCCCACAGGACTTTCAACACGTAGGCAAAACCGACCAGCTTCAGAATGCCGATGGTTTCCAGGCTCAGCCCCGACACCGCGCACCAGGCTTCCAGCGTGCTGCCGGAAAGCGCCAGCGGCAGTCCCGAGGAGAAACCGAGCAGGGTGACGGCGACCAGCACGCGCGTGCGGTGCGGCGCGGCCACCTCCGCTACCGCCGCAGCGTCGTGCGGCGTCGGTTCACTCAACGTCGTACTCCACCGCGTATGGCGCATGGTCGGAGAAGCGGGGCGCCGGCGTGATCCGGCAGGATTTCAGGCGCTCGCGCAGCGATGGCGTCACGATCTGGTAATCGATCCGCTACCCGACGTTGTTGGCGCGCGCGTTGCCGCGGTTGGACCACCAGGTGTATTCCTCGGCCTCGGGTTTCAGCACCCGAAAGCTGTCCAGCCAGCCGTGCTTCGGCGCGGGCGTGCCGTCGCCGTGCGGGTCGGCGATCAGCGCGTTCAGCCATGCGCGCTCTTCCGGAAGGCATCCGGAATTCTTCTGGTTGGATTTCCAGTTCCTGATGTCGCGTTCACTGCGCACGATGTTCCAGTCACCGCACAGCACGAAGTCGCGGCCGCTGGCCAGCCACTTGTCGAAAACCGCACGCAGTTTCTTCATCGCCTCGAACTTGAACTGCTGGCGCTCCTGGCCCGAGGTGCCCGAGGGCACGTACAGCGACACCACGGACAGATTCCCGAAACGCGCCTCGATGTAGCGGCCCTCGTCGTCGAACGGCTTCCAGCCGATTTCCGTCAGCACCTCGTCCGGTTCGCGTCTGGCGTAGATCGCGACGCCGCTGTAGCCCTTTCTGGTGACCGCGTCGCGATAGAAGCAATGGTGGCCGTCCGGGCGGAACCTCGGATCGGTCAATTGCCCTTCCTGCGCCTTGGTTTCCTGCAGGCACACCACGTCGGCGTTCTGCTTGCGCAGCCAGTCGAAGAACCCCTTGCTCGCTGCCGAGCGGATGCCGTTGGCGTTGAAGGTGATGATTTTCACGGGACTCGGGACTCGGGATTCGGGACTCGACAGAGCGTAAAGCAAAAACCTCGGGGCCATCGAACCGCATCGGGCCGCTTCATTTTCGCGACCGTTGCTGTCGAAAGCCGGCGGGCACTTTATCATCCGGGTCCCGAGTCCCGAGCCCCGAGTCCCGATGCTCCCCCACCAACGCGCTTTTCTCGATCTCGCGCTTGCGCGCGGCGTGCTCCGCTTCGGCGATTTCACCCTGAAATCCGGACGCCGGAGTCCGTATTTCTTCAACATGGGCAGGATCGATTCCGGCGCGGCGCTGGCGGAGGTCGGCAAGGCTTATGCCGCGGCCGCGCAGGCCAGCGACATCGCCTTCGACATGCTGTTCGGGCCGGCCTACAAGGGCATTCCGCTGGCCGCGGCGGCCGCGATCGCGCTGGCGCGCGAGCACGGCCGGGACGTGCCGTGGGCGTACAACCGCAAGGAGGCCAAGGACCACGGCGAGGGCGGCCAGTTGATCGGCGCGCCGCCCGCGGGGCGCGTGCTGATCGTCGATGACGTGATCACCGCCGGCACCGCGGTGCGTGAATCGCTGGGCATGATCCGCGGCGCGGGCGCCGGGGTGGCCGGCGTGCTGGTGGCGCTGGACCGTCAGGAACGCGGACAAGGCGAACTCTCGGCCACGCAGGAACTCGCGCGCGAGCAGGGTGTGCCGGTGATCGCGATCGTGGGGCTGGACGACCTGCTGGCCTATGCCGCCGATCACCCGGAACTGGCCGCGCAACGTGAACGGCTTCACGCTTACCGGGCTGAGTGGGGTGCCGCGTCCCGGGCGTGACGGCCGCCGCCGCCGCGGAGCATCCGGTCGCGGCCCGCATTTTGCATCGGGTCTATACTCGCCGTGTCGCGCGGAGACACCCGATGCGCCTGTCCGTTCCGATCCTGTGGTTCCTGCTGCTGCTGCCGTTGGCCGCGGCTGCGGCCGAGGGCACCACGCCGACCACGCACTACCGCTGGAAGGACCCGGCGGGGGTGGTTCATTTCGGCGACACCATTCCCGCATCCGCGCTGGCGTACGGCTACGACATCGTCAACGATCAGGGCGTGGTCATCCGCCACGTGGCCCGCGAACTGGCGCCGGCCGAACGGCGCGCGGCGGAAGCCGCGGCAGCCAAGGCCGCCGCCGAGCAGCGCGAGGCCCGGCAGCGGGCGTTCGCCGACAGCCAGTTGCTGGCCGCCTACCCCAGCGAATCGGACCTGCGCGAGGCGCAGCAGGCGCAGCTGAAGCAGCTCCAGTTCGACATCGACACGCTGCAGACCAACCTGCACAGCCAGGAAGAAACCCTGGCGGAATTGCTGGCCCACGCCGCCGACCTGGAGCATGCCGGCCAGACGGTGACGCCCGTGCTGCAGAAGCGGATCAGCGACCAGCGCCAGATCGTGAACGGCGAACGCGACGCGCTGGCGCGCAAGCAGAACGATCTCGCCGACACCCGGCTGAAGTTCGATGCCCAGTTGAAGCACTACCGCGCGCTGCGCGCGAAGTTCGGCGACGGTACCAGCGAAGCATCGCAGTAGGGACGCGCCGCCTGATCACGAGACGCGCGGACACGGCGCGTGGAGCCGGGCGCGCCACGGCCCTTGAAGGTTTCCGTCAGGCCGCGCGATGCGCCTGGATATGCTGCGCCAGAGCTCGCAGCGAGCCGAACACCCGGCGGTTGTCGGGATTGTCCGAACGCAACTGGAAACCGTAGCGCCTGGACACCGCCAGCGCCAGTTCCAGCGCGTCGATGGAGTCCAGTCCGAGCTCGCCGCCGAACAGCGGCGCTTCCGGCTGGATGTCTTCGGGCGCGACGTTTTCGAGGTTGAGGTTGTCAACGATCAGCCGGGCGAGCTCCCGCTCCTCGGGGGTCTGTTCGGTCATGCTCCATCAACTCCACACCAGCGTTGCCGTGACCGGCCAGTGTAACATGGGCGGCTTTGACCACGGCCGGAGACCATGTCCGCAACATTCTTCGACAGGGCGCACGGGGGCTGCGCATGAGCGGGGCGGCCGCGGGCGGCTTTTCGGTGGCCTACCGTGCCGGGCCCGCAGCGGCATGGCTGGAACGCAGCGACACGCTGGCCGTGCTGGGATTCGGCGACGCGTCCCTGCCGGACGGCGAGCCGCGCTGTCTGCGGGTGCCGCTGGCGCCGCTCGCGCAAGGTGAGGCACCGTTCGAATGCTGGCGTGTGCAAGGCGCCGTGGAACGCGGCGCCGAGGGCGACCTGCACTGGGCGGCCGGCGGCGGCTGGCGCTTCGTCGCGGTCGAACTGGACGAATCCCCGCTCGGCGGCATCGAGGCCGCCAGCGAACATGCCTACCGCCTGCTGCTCGCGCACGCCGCCGCGCGGCCCGAGCGCCATGTGCTGCGGCTGTGGAATTACCTCCGCGCGATCAACGAGGGCGAGGGCGACGCGGAACGGTACCGCCGCTTCTGTGTGGGCCGGCTGCGCGCGCTGGATGCGCTGGGCATCGAACGCTATCCCGCCGCGTCTGCGATCGGCCATCACGGACCGCGCGGACTGCTGCAGGTGTATGCATTGTGTGCCGTGCAACGGGGCGAGGCGATGGAGAATCCGCGTCAGGTCAGCGCGTGGCATTATCCGCGCCAGTACGGCCCGGCCGCGCCCAGTTTCGCGCGCGCGATGAAACTGCCGGACGGCGCGCTGGCGATTTCCGGCACCGCCGCGGTGGTCGGCCATGCGTCGCACCACGTTGGCGACGTGGGCGCGCAGGCCGGCGAGGCCTTCGCCAACCTGCACGCGCTGCTCGACAGGGCCGAGCTGCCCGCGTTCGACGCGCATTCGCCGCTCAAGGTGTATGTCCGCCACCGCGAGGATGCGGATGCGGTGCGCGCGGTGCTGGCCCGGCATCTCGATCCTGCCGTGCCGCGTCTGCTGCTGCAGGGCGACATCTGCCGCCGCGAGCTGCTGGTCGAGATCGACGGCTGGTCGAGCTTGCCGCGTCTGCGAACTGCCGGGGGCAGTTCGCGCGGCAAGCGAGGGTGAGGCAGGAAGCCGAACGGCAGAGCACCAGGGACGGTTGCTTGCCTATTTCTTCTGCGGCCGCTTCCAGCCCTTGACCGTCGTCTGCCTGCCACGCGCGAGCGTGAGTGCTCCTGCCGGTGCATCGGTGGTGATGGTCGAGCCCGCCCCGATGGTGGCGTTGCCGCCGATCACCACCGGCGCCACCAGCGCGGTGTTGGAGCCGATGAAGGCGCCGTCGCCGATTTCGGTGACGTGCTTGTCCACGCCGTCGTAGTTGCAGGTGATGGTGCCCGCGCCGATGTTGACGTGCGCGCCGATTCGCGCGTCGCCGAGATAGCTCAGGTGATTGGCCTTGCTGCCTTCGCCCAGCCTGGCTTTCTTGGTCTCGACGAAATTGCCCACGTGCACGCCGGCCGCCAGTTCGGTGCCGGGCCGCAGG
Source organism: Gammaproteobacteria bacterium (assembly GCA_021325195.1). Classification (GTDB taxonomy): domain Bacteria; phylum Pseudomonadota; class Gammaproteobacteria; order Xanthomonadales; family Rhodanobacteraceae; genus 66-474. The sequence goes on from JAJPHQ010000032.1 coordinate 70,388, forward strand.
CGCGCGAACGGCCCGATCCGGCACGCGCCGTAGGTCGTCACGCCTTCCAGGTCGCAGTGCGCCAGCACCTCGGTGCCGGGCGCGAGGTTCACGTCGCGCAGCCGGCAGAACGGGCCGATCTTCACGCCGTCGCCCAGCGTGACGCCGCCTTCCAGGATCACGTCGACGTCGATTTCCACGTCGCGGCCGTGCGTGACGTGGCCGCGCGGATCGAAGCGCGCCGGATCGGCAAGGCGTACGCCCGCCAGCATCAGGCGTTTCGCCTCGCGCTCGCGCAGGTGCCGCGCCAGTTCGGCGAGCTGTCCGGGGTCGTCGGCGCCGAACGCCTCGGCCGGATCGCCGGTCGCGATCGCCATCGCCGGCACGCCTTCCTCGGCCGCGTGCGCAAAGATGCCGGCGAGGTACAGCTCGCCCTGCTCGTTGTCGGACGACAGGCGCTCGACCCATCGGCGCAGGCGCCCCGACTCGGCGGCGAGCACGCCGGTGTTGACCGTGTGCACCGCGCGCTGGTTCTCGTTGGCATCCCTTTCCTCCACGATCGCGCGCACCTGGCCCAATCCGTCGCGCAGCACCCGGCCGTGGCCGGCCGGATCGGACAGTTCGGCCACCAGCAGCGTCAGCGCCGCCTCGTTGCGCACCAGTTCGGCGAGCGTTTCCGGGCGCAGCAGCGGCACGTCGCCGTACAGCACCAGCAGCCGCGCGCCGTCCGGCACGTTCCGCAGCGCGAGTTGCAGGGCGTGCCCGGCGCCGCGCTGCTCGGCCTGATGCACCCAGGTGACGTCACCCTGGTTGGCGAACGCGGCGCGCAGCTGTTCGCCGCGGTGGCCGTACACCACGTGCAGCCCTTCCGGCCGCAGCGCGCGCGCGGTTTCCAGCACGTGCGCCAGCAGCGGCCGGCCGGCCAGCGGCAGCAGCGCCTTCGGCAACGCCGACTTCATGCGCCTGCCCTCGCCCGCGGCGAGGATGATCACGTGCAGCGGTTCGTGCATGCCCAGTCTCCCACGGACCGCGTCACCTTAGCCGAAATCGGCCGCGGCGCAACGCCCTTACGGCGGGCGCGGGACGGCGAAAGCGCAGGGGCGCAGGGCCGGCCGTTCCGCTCGCGCTTCGGGCAAGGTTGTGTCAGTGCTTGAGCGTCTTGCGCAGCCGTTCCAGCGCGGACAGTTGCGCCAGTGCCTGCGCGAGCTGCTGCTGCGCCTCGGCCACACTCTTGGCCTCGCCGCGGTTGGCCAGGATGCGTTCGGCTTCGTCCTTGGCGCGCCTGGCCGCGGCTTCGTCGATTTCCTCGGCGCGCAGGGCGGTGTCGGCCAGCACGGTGACCACGTTGGGCTGGACTTCCAGGATGCCGCCGGACACGTAGTAGGAATGGCGGCTGCCGTCCTCGCCGACCACTTCCACCTGGCCGGGTTTCAGGCGCGTCAGCAGCGGTGCGTGGCGCGGCGCGATGCCCAGTTCACCCGCCTCGCCGCTGGCGATGACCAGCGTGGCTTCGCCGTGGAAGATCTCGGCCTCGGCGCTGACGATGTCGCAGTGGATGGTGGTCATATTCACTCCGGGAGACGGGAGAGGGGAGACGGGAGACGGGAGACGGGAGATGGGAGCAGGCGTGCTGCACGGCAACGCTCTTTCGCTTCCCGTTTTCCGTCTCCCGTCTAACTGTACTTACGCCGCCTGCTTCTGGCCTTCGGCCAGGATCGCCTCGCCCTTCTGGATGGCCTCGTCGATGCCGCCGACCATGTAGAACGCCTGCTCGGGCAGGTGATCAACCTCGCCGTCCACGATCATCTTGAACGCGCGGATGGTTTCCTTGAGCGGCACGTACTTGCCGGGCGAGCCGGTGAACACTTCGGCCACGTGGAACGGCTGCGAGAAGAAGCGCTCGCACTTGCGCGCGCGGTACACCGCCTGCTTGTCCTCCTCGGAGAGTTCATCCATGCCGAGGATCGCGATGATGTCCTTGAGCTCCTTGTAGCGCTGCAGCGTGCTCTGCACCTTGCGCGCGACGTCGTAGTGTTCCTGCCCGATCACGTTGGGATCGAGCTGGCGACTGGTGGACGCCAGCGGATCGACTGCGGGATAGATGCCAAGCGATGCAATGTCGCGCGACAGCGCCACGGTCGAATCCAGGTGCGCGAAGGTGGTGGCGGGCGAAGGGTCGGTGTAGTCGTCGGCCGGCACGTACACGGCCTGGATCGACGTGATCGAGCCGGTCTTGGTCGAGGTGATGCGCTCCTGCAGGCGGCCCATCTCGTCCGCCAGCGTGGGCTGGTAACCCACCGCCGAGGGCATCCGGCCCAGCAGCGCCGACACCTCGGTGCCCGCCAGCGTGTAGCGGTAGATGTTGTCGATGAACAGCAGCACGTCGCGGCCCTTGCCGTGCTCGTCCTTTTCGTCACGGAAGTACTCGGCCATGGTCAGGCCGGTCAGCGCCACGCGCAGGCGGTTGCCCGGCGGCTCGTTCATCTGGCCGTACACCATCGCCACCTTGGACTTCGGGAAGTCGTCCGGCACCACGACGCCGGCTTCGATCATCTCGTGATAGAAGTCGTTGCCCTCGCGGGTGCGCTCGCCCACGCCCGCGAACACCGACAGGCCCGAATGCTGCGTGGCGATGTTGTTGATCAGCTCCAGCATCGTCACGGTCTTGCCCACGCCCGCGCCGCCGAACAGGCCGACCTTGCCGCCCTTGGCGAACGGGCACATCAGGTCGATCACCTTGATGCCGGTTTCCAGCAACTCGTTGGCCGCGGCCTGATCCTCGTAGGACGGCGCCTCGCGATGGATTTCCCATTGCATTTCCGCGTTCACCGGGCCCTTCTCGTCGATCGGCTCGCCCAGCACGTTCATGATGCGGCCCAGCGTGGCCTTGCCGACCGGCACGCTGATGTACTTGCCGGTGTTGTGCACCGTCAGATTGCGCTTCAGGCCGTCGGTGGAACCCAGCGCGATCGTGCGCACCACGCCGTCGCCCAGCTGCTGCTGCACTTCCAGCGTGATCGCCGTGCCCTCCACCTTGAGCGCGTCGTACACCTTCGGCACCGCGTCGCGCGGGAATTCGACGTCCACGACGGCGCCGATGATTTGAACGATCTTGCCCTGGTTGCTCATTACTCAATCCCTCAACTTGGTATTGCGAAGCATGCGTGATCCTGATTACTTGCCGGGCAGCATCTCGATCAAAGACTTTTCATCACCCTTCAGAAGGTAATAGGGGATGAATTTCAAGCCTTCCGTTTTCGAAGGATTGTCGAAATGCACGATCGTCGCGCCGGCGGGTTCATACACGACTTGTCCGGCGTGCAATGTTTCTGCGGGTTGCCCTTGCACTTGAAAATGGACCGTTCCGCTGACTATGTAGCTGATCACCGGGCACGGATGCCGGTGTTCAGGGGTTTTCTGCAGCGGCTTGAACTCGATTTCTCTCACGTCGACCCTGGATACCGTGCGCGCGCCGATCTGCGCGGTAAACAATTCCTTGCGCACTATCTGATCCGCGGCGTGCGCATGCAACGTGACAGCCGCGAGAACGAGCGGGATCGCAATGACGATGTTCCTCATGGAGATCATGTTCATGCCCCGCGTCAAACGATTCGCAATCCCGCTCATCCCACCGCCGCCGCGCCGCCCACGATCTCCGAGATTTCCTGCGTGATCGCGGCCTGCCGCGCCTTGTTGTAGATCAGCGTCAGCGTGTCGATGGCCTTGGTGGCGTTGTCCGACGCGGCTTTCATCGCCACCATCCGCGCCGCGTGTTCGCTGGCCAGGTTTTCCAGGGTGGCCTGGTACACCAGCGATTCCACGTAGCGTTCCAGCAGGTGCCGGATCACGGTTTCCGCGTCCGGTTCGTACAGGTAGTCCCAGGAACTCTGGCGTTCGATCCTGGTCGCGTCCCGACCGGGATGGATGCCGTTGGCCTTGGTCTCGCCGATCTGACGAGCCGCCGCCGGCACCGGGATCAGGATATCCAGGCACGGCCGCTGGCTCATGGTGTTGACGAAATCGTTGTAGCAGAGATACACGCGATCGACGCGGCCCTGCATGAAGGCATCGTCCACCACCTTGATCACGCCGATCAGCTTTTCCAGCCGCGGCCGGTCGCCCAGGTGGGTGACCGATGCAACCATGTCCACCTTGACGCGCCGGAAGAACTGCGCGGCCTTCTGGCCGATCGCGATCACCTCGACGCCGACGCCCTTCTGCTGCCAGGTGTGGATGTCGGCGAGGATCTTGCGGAACAGGTTGGCGTTGAGGCCGCCGCAGAGGCCGCGGTCGGTGGAGACGATCATGTAGCACACGCGCCTGACCTCGCGCTCCTGCAACGCCGGGTGCCGATAATCGGTGTTCGCCTGCGCGATGTGCGCGATCACCTCGCGCATGTGCAGCGCGTAGGGACGCGAGGCGCGCATCAGATCCTGCGCGCGCCGGATCTTCGACGCCGACACCATCTCCAGCGCGCGCGTCACCTTGCGGGTGTTCGCGACGCTCTTGATCTTGGATCGGATTTCTCGTGCGCCTGCCATGCATTTCTCCGTGAGCGGTCAGCGGTGAGCCGTGAGCGGAAAGAGCAGCAACGTGCAGCTCTTCGCTTTTGCCGCTCACCGCTCACATTTCACCGCTCACCAACTACCCGTCTTCTTGAACTCCTCCAGCGCGGACTTGAACTGGCCTTCGATCTGGTCGTTCCAGTCGCCGGTCTCGACGATCTTCTTCATCAGCGCGCCGTGGTTGGCTTCCATGAACTGGTGCAGCGCATGCTCGAAGACGAGGATCTTGTCGAGCGGGACGTCGTCCATGTAGTCCCTGTCCACCGCATACAGCGACACCGCCATCTGCGCGATGGAGAGCGGCGAATACTGCTTCTGCTTCATCAGCTCGGTGACGCGCTGTCCGCGTTCCAGCTGCTTGCGGGTGGCTTCGTCGAGGTCGGACGCGAACTGCGCGAACGCGGCCAGCTCGCGGTACTGCGCCAGCCCCAGCTTCACGCCGCCGGACAGCTTCTTCATGATCTTGGTCTGCGCCGCGCCGCCCACGCGCGACACCGAGATGCCGGCATTGACCGCCGGGCGGATGCCGGCGTTGAACAGGTCGGTTTCCAGGAAGATCTGGCCGTCGGTGATCGAGATCACGTTGGTGGGCACGAACGCCGAGACGTCGCCGGCCTGCGTCTCAATGATCGGCAGCGCGGTCAGCGAACCGGTCCTGCCCTTCACCTCGCCGTGGGTGGCTCTCTCCACGTACGCGGCATTGACCCGCGCGGCGCGCTCCAGCAGCCGCGAATGCAGATAGAACACGTCGCCCGGATACGCCTCGCGGCCCGGCGGACGCCGCAGCAGCAGCGAGACCTGGCGGTACGCCCAGGCCTGCTTGGTCAGATCGTCGTAGATGATCAGCGCGTCTTCGCCGTGGTCGCGGAAGTACTCGCCCATCGCGCAACCGGCGTAGGGCGCGATGTACTGCATGGTGGCGGAATCGGCTGCCGAGGCCGCGACGATGATCGTGTGTTCCAGCGCGCCGAACTCTTCCAGCTTGCGCACCACGTTGGCGATCGAGCTCTGCTTCTGGCCGATCGCGACGTAGATGCATTTGATGCCGGTGCCGCGCTGGTTGATGATGGTGTCCACCGCCAGCGCGGTCTTGCCGGTCTGGCGGTCGCCGATGATCAGCTCGCGCTGGCCGCGGCCGATCGGGATCATCGAGTCCACCGACTTGTAGCCGGTCTGCACCGGTTGCGACACCGACTGGCGCCAGATCACGCCCGGTGCGACCTTTTCGACCGGCGAGGTCAGGTGCGTGTTGACCGGGCCCTTGCCGTCGATCGGCCGGCCCAGCGCATCGACCACCCGGCCCAGCAGTTCCGGGCCGACCGGCACTTCCAGGATGCGGCCGGTGGTCTTGGCGGTGTCGCCTTCGGACAGGTGTTCGTATTCGCCCAGCACCACTGCGCCGACCGAATCGCGCTCCAGGTTCAACGCCAGCGCGTAGGTCTCGCCCGGCAGTTCGATCATCTCGCCGGCCATCACGTCGTTCAGCCCGTGGATGCGCACGATGCCGTCGGACACGCTGGTCAGCGTGCCCTCGTTGCGGGTTTCCGCGGAAAGCTTGAATCTCTCGATGCGCTCGCGGATCAGCTCGCTGATTTCGGAAGGGTTGAGTGTGGTGGCCATTGTTTCGTTTCCTTGGGCGTGCGTCGCAATTGTGCTGCGCACGGATTTAGCTCGCTTAGATAGACGGGAGAGGGGAGATGGGAGACGGACAGCGGTCCCGCGTTTTTCGTCTCCCGTCTCCCGTCTCACTCATTGCGCCAACGCCGTTTCCAGCCGCGCGAGGCGCCCGCGCACCGAACCGTCGATCACGGTCTCGCCGGCGTCGATCACCGCGCCGCCCAGGATCGCCGGATCCAGCGTCTGTTCCAGCTCGATTTCACGCCGGAAGCGCCGCTTCAGCGCCTCACGCAGTCGCGCGATTTCCGCGCCGTCGATCGGCACCGCGGTCTTGACGCGCACCTTGAGAACGTGTTCGGCCTCGCGCTTCATCTGCTCGAACAGCGCGGCGATTTCCGGCAGCGCGCGCAGGCGGTGGTTGTCCGCCAGCACTTCGACAAACCTCGAGAACGGCGAATCGGCCGGTTCGCCGTCACGCACGAACAGCGAGACCAGTGCGCGCGGCGGCACGCGCGGATCGCCGAACAGCCCCAGCACCTGCGGATCGGCCGAAGCCTGCGCCGCGAACGCGAGCTTTTCCGCCCATGCATCCTGTTCGCCGTGCGCGGCGGCCGTTTCGAACGCGGCGCGCGCGTAGGGCCGGGCGAGGGTGAGCGGTTCCATCACGAAAACTCCGGACGATCTGGAAGGCTCTCGCGCCGGATCGCCTGCGCACTTCCGCACCCCTCCTCCAATCCTTGCGCGCAAGGATTGCAGGGTGCTCCCGACCCGAGGGGTTCGAAGATCAAAGGCTGGCACCAAGAATTGCTCACGGGCGTTTTGCTCAAATCTCGGCGACCAGTTGCTCGATCAGCGCCTTGTGGGTGCCGGCGTCGATCTCGCGGCCGAGGATCCTCTCTGCACCCTGCACCGCGAGCGTGGCGACCTGGCCGCGCAGTTCGGCGCGCACGCGGTGCGCCATGTTCTCGATCTCGGCCTGGGCCTGGGCCTTCTGCCTGGCCGCTTCCAGCAGCGCGTCGGCGCGCGCCTTGTCCACGATCTGCGCGGCCTGCTGGTTGGCGCGCTCGATGATCATCGCGGCCTCGGCGCGGGCCTTCCTGACTTCCTCGGCGGCGCGCGTGTCGGCCTCGGCCAGTTCCCGGCGCGCGCGGTCGGCGGCTTCCAGGCCTTCCGCGATCTTGTGCTGGCGCTCCTCGATCGCCCGCGTGAGCGGCGGCCAGACGAACCGCATCGTGAGTGCGATCATGATCAAGAACGCGATCACCTCGCCGATCAGGGTTGCATTGATCTCCATTGCGGTACTACCTGCCTGGATTCTGGTCTCGTGACGATTTGCGCGTCAGTGTGGCAACGCCGCGGCATGCGTCATCGCGGTCGTCAGCAACGGATTGGCGAACGCGAAGAACATCGCGATCGCGAGGCTGATGAAGAAGTCGGCATCGATCAGGCCGACCAGCAGGAACATGCGGCCGGTCAGCATCGGGCTCAATTCCGGCTGCCGCGCCATGGATTCCAGGTACTTCGACCCCATGACGCCCATGCCGATGCAGGCGCCCAGCGCTCCCAAGCCGATCATGAGGCCGGCCGCGATGGCGGTGTTGGCTGGATGAGTGCAATCAGTTGTTCCATTTGGATCTCCCGGTAAAACGTTGTGGTTGGTTGGCGGTTGTTGACAGGAGCAGGGGACGCGGCCGCCGCATCAGTGGTGCTGTTGCGCCATCGCGATGTAGGTGACGGCGAGGTACATGAAAATGAAGGCCTGGATCACGATGATCAGGAGTTCGACGAAACTCCACGCGAGATAGCCCAGGATGCCGATGGGATACCACAGCGACAGGAAGTGGGCCATCAGACCGGCGATCAGCATGAACAACAGGTCGCCCGCGAAGATGTTGCCGAACAGTCGAAGTGCGAGACTGACCGGCTGGGTGACCATCTCGATCACGAACATCAGGATGTTGAAGGGCGCCAGCAGCACCTTCACGAAAACGTTTTTCGCCGTGAAAGGGTGCGACACCGCGCCCTTGAAATAGCCGACGATGCCCTTGGCCTTCATCCCGTAGAACAGGGTCAGGATCAGCACGGTCAGCGACATCGCGAAGGTCATGTTGACGTCGGCCGTCGGCACCGGGCGGAAGTGCGTGGCGCCGGTGGCTTTTGCCGCGGCCGGGATCAGATCCACCGGCAGCACGTCCATGAGGTTCATGAACAGGATCCAGAAGAAGATGGTCAGCGCCAGCGGCCCCAGGAACTTGCGGCTGCCGTGCCATGCATCCTTCACCTGACCGTCGACGAATTCGAGCGCAAGCTCGATGAACGCCTGGCCCTTGCCCGGAACGCCCGAGGTCGCGCGACGCGCGAACCACCAGAACCAGGTCAAGAAGATGAAACCCAGCACCAGCGACATGATCAAGGTGTCGACGTGGAGCGAGGCCACGCCTCCGGCTTGCGTCACCGGCGCATTCCAGAAGGTCAGGTGATGCTGGATGTATTCGGTGAAGGACTCACCGCCGGATTCGGCACTCACTCGTTCATCCTCGATCGTCGCGCCGCGACACGTCCGACGGGCGCCGACGCGCTCAGCGCTTTAATCCCAGAACCACCAGGTTGACCAATACCGCGGCCACCAGGCCAATCAGCGCTGGCAGCGCCGGCAGCCTCCAGTACGCAAGGATCAGGTAAAAGCCGACGATCACCACGATCCATTTCAGCAAGGTCCCGACGGCGAAACGTGCCAGCATCGAACCCGGCCCCGCCAGCGCGGGCGCGAAGACACGCAGCGCCAGCAGGCAGGTTCCCGCCACGATCAGCAGACCTCCCGCAAGCGCCGCCACCGCCGCATGAACACCCTGTACCAGAAAAGCCAGGCCGGCAACCACCGCCACCGCTGCTTGCGCCAGCACGACTTGTAAGGCGAGCCGCCTGCCGGCGGCCAGGGAATTGTCCACGTCTCGATGTCCCGCCCCGATGCCGCGAAAACCTCACGGTCAAGCTTGAAAATGATAGCAGCGGCGCGGACCGCGCCGCAAGCGGATGGGCCGGATTTTCAGTCGGTTATCAAGGGATCGCGGCGGCTTTGACGGCCTGTCCGGGCCAGAACCGCGCGCGTCGTTCGAACCGTATCCGCCGCTCTCGCTCGCTCACCTCACCCCTGCACTCGAATTGCCGACATCGACCGTCTTGACGGAGAGCGCATTTTCTTTTCTGGATCCCGGCTCAGCGCACATCCCCGTGCTGGCCGCGATGACGCCTTCCTGTCGTCACTTGCCGATGCAGAAGGTGGAGAAGATCGCGCCCAGCAGGTCTTCGCTGGTGAACTCGCCGGTGATTTCGCCCAGCGCGCGGTGTGCCGCGCGCAGCTCCTCGGCGGCCAGCTCCACCGCCGGAGCCGCTTCCAGCGTGGCGATGGCCGCTGCGAGGCGCTCGCGCGCCCGTTGCAGCGCCTGCACGTGCCGCGCACGCGCGCTGAACGCGCCTTCGGCCTCGCCGCCCGTTGCAAGGCGCTTCAACTCCTCGCGCAGCAGCTCGATGCCGCTGCCGGTTTTCGCCGACAGCGCGATGCTGACCTGGCCCTCATGCTCCCGTCGTGTGGCCGGCACGCCAGCAAGGTCGATCTTGTTGATGATCACGATCCGTGTCGCCGTGCCGGGCAGACCGGACAGCAGCGTCGCATCCGCCGCCTCTTCATCCCGTTCGACCACCAGCAGCGCGGCGTCCGCGCGCCCGAGTTCCGCCCGCGCGCGGCGGATGCCTTCGCTTTCCACCACGTCGCCCGATTCGCGCAGGCCCGCGGTGTCGGCCAGCGTCAGGGCGACGCCGTCGATCACGATGCTTTCGCGCAGCACGTCCCGGGTGGTGCCGGGGATGTCGGTGACGATCGCGCGGTCGCCGCCGGCCAGCGCATTCAGCAGGCTCGACTTGCCGACGTTGGGGCGCCCCACGATCACCGCGTGCACGCCGTCGGTGAGGCGCGCGCCTCTTTGTGCGGCCGCCAGCAGGGCATCGGTTTGGCTGCATGTCGCGCGCAGGCGTCGAATCAGTGCGGGGGGCTGCAGCGATTCGATCGGCTCGTCTGCGAAATCGATCGCCGCTTCGACCTCGACGCGCAGCGCGATCAGCGCCCTCTGCAACGCCTGCACGCGTGAGGAAAATTCGCCCTGCAGCGAACGCAGTGCGGCGCGCGCCTGCGCTTCGGACTGCGCCGCGATCAGGTCGGCGACCGCTTCGGCCTGCGCGAGATCCAGCTTGCCGTTCAGGAACGCGCGTTCGGAAAACTCGCCTGCGCGCGCCGGCCGCGCGCCCAGTTCGCAGGCGCGCCGCACCAGCGCCGCCAGCACCACCGGGCTGCCATGCGCGTGCAGTTCCAGCACGTCTTCGCCGGTGAACGAGTGCGGCGCACGGAAATACAGCAGCAGGCCGCGGTCGATGGTTTCACCGCGTGCATCGCGAAACGCGACGAGCCGCGCTTGCCGCGGCGGCGGCAGGGTGCCGCACAGGCCGTGCGCGATCGAAGCCGCTTGCGCGCCCGACACCCGCACCACGCCGATGCCGCCCCGTCCCGGCGGGGTGGCGATCGCGGCGATGGTCGGCGGCGCGGCGGTCATGCCGGCGGGTTGCGCGCTTTCACGCCCTCGCGCGCGTGTCGGCCCGTTCGATCTTGCGCGTGATGTACCACTGCTGCGCCACGCTGGTCAGGCCGTTGATCACGTAATACAGCGTGAGGCCGGACGGGAAGAACGCGAACATCACCGCGAACACGATCGGCATCGCCTTCATGATCTTCGCCTGGGTCGGGTCCATGCCCTGCACCGGCGTCAGGAACTGCGTCGCGATCATGGTCAGCGTGTACAGCGCCGGCAGCACGAAGTACGGATCGGGCGCGGATAGGTCGTGGATCCAGCCGAAGAACGGCGCATGCCGCAGCTCCACGCTGTACATCAAGACGTAGTAGAGCGCGAAGAACACCGGGATCTGGACCAGCGTCGGCAGGCAACCGGCCAGCGGATTGATCTTCTCCTTCTGGTACAGCTCCATCATCGCCTGCTGCTGCTTCTGCTTGTCGTCGCCGTAGCGCTCCTTCAGCGCCGCGATGCGCGGCTGCAGCTTGCGCATCCGGGCGCTGGCCTTGAACTGCGCCTCGGTGAGCTTGAAGAACACCGCCTTGATCAGCAGCACCAGCAGGATGATCGCGAGTCCCCAGTTGCCGACGAACCCGTGCAGGTGCGAGAGCACCCAGAACAGCGGCTGCGCGATCACGGTGAAGATGCCGTAATCGACGGTCAGCTCCAGTCCAGGCGCCACCGAGGACAGCTCGTTCTGCAGCTTGGGGCCCACGTACAGCCTCGATTGGACCGTGGCGCGCGCGCCCGGCGCCACGCTCAAGCCCGGCCCCATCGCGCGGATGATGTAGCGCGTCTTGGCGTCGATACCCGGCTGCGGCGTGATTTCCGCGCTGCTGAACCGCTCGGGACGATCCGGCGCCGGAATCCACGCCGACAGGAAGTAGTGCTGGGTCATCGCGATCCAGCCGCCGGTCACCGTGTGGTCGAGCGGTTCCTTGGCGAACTTGTCGAACGCGAGTTTCTGGTACTTGTCTTCGGGCCCGTACCAGGCGGCACCGGTGAAGCTGAAGCGCTCGGGATCGTAGAACTCCAGGAAGTGCTTGGGCGGCACCGGCGGTTCGACCCGTTCGATCTGCTCGTAGGCATTGCCATGCCAGGTTTGTATGCCACGGTTGTCGATTTCCTCGCTCAACCCGACGACGTAACTGCCACGGGTCAGCGTGTAGCGCTTGATCACGCTGACGCCCGAGGCGTCATGCCAGTTCAGCGTGACCACGACCTCGTTGGAACCGGGCGTCAGCGAATAACTCGGTGCACCCGCCGTGAACTCGGCCAGATGCGACGGCGCAGCACTGCCTCCGGCGCCGACCAGTCCATCCTGCGCCACGTACCAGCGATCGGCGGTGTCGTCCAGCAGCCGCACGGGCGAGGTGTCGCCCTTGACCTGCCTGGGGTACTTCAGGAGATCGGCCCGCACGATGCTGCCGCCGCGCGGATCGATCGAGAGGCGCAGCACGTCATTGCTGGCGATGATCAGATTGCGCGGCGGCGTGACGCTGCCCGCCGCGCCGGTTGCTGCCGGCAGTGCAGGGGTGCCGGATGCGGCGGCCGTGCTCGCCGCCGGCGCAGCAGCCGACGGCACTTCGTCTTTCGCCGCAACCGGCGCGGCGGGGACCGGAGCGCTTTGTGCCGGTGCCGGCGGTGGCGCCGCAGGGTAATCCGTTTGCCACTGGTGCCACAGCAGATAGGCGACGAACAGCAACGCCACGACCAGCAGGGTGCGGGTTTGATTGATCACCGGGAACGACTCGTGGAAGCCGCGCCGAGGAGGGATCGGCGGGTCAGCCGGCGATTGTGCCGGGCGGCGGCGCCGGCTTCAATGCTTGCAGCCGTTGCCAGGCGGCATCCAGATCGGCGCGCAGCGCCGCGTTGGGGACGTTGGCCGCGGAGGGTCGGGCGATCACCAGCACGTCCAGCGCCGGCAATCGTGTGCGCAGCGAACGGAACGATTCGCGCACCACGCGCTTGATCCGGTTGCGCACCACCGCATGCTTGCTGACCCGGCGCGATACGGCCAAGCCGAGCCTGCACGCCGGAGCGGTGGCGGGAGCGTGGCGAAGCGTGAAGTGGCGCGTTTCGATCCTGCCGGGGGCGTGCCGCAGCGCGGCGAAGTCGGCGGCACTGCGCAGCCGCGCGCCGGGCGGCAGGCCGGCCATGCATGATGGCCGATCAGGGAATCAGGCGCTTGCGGCCCTTGGCCCGGCGCGCGGACAGGACCTTGCGGCCATCGGCGGTCTTCATGCGGGCACGAAAACCGTGGGTGCGGGCGCGTTTGATCCGGCTGGGTTGGAAGGTTCGTTTCATGACTGGCTCGCGTCCCGTGTCGGCGTCGTCTCGGGTCGTAGAAAAAGGTCCGCGATGCTACGTTTCGCACGGGGTCTTGTCAAGAAAACGCTCGCCGTACCTTTCCGCGTACGCGCCCGAACCGGAGCGGCGCGCGCGGTTTCCGCAGCCTGCTAGACTTCCCGGTTCGGCCTTCCGTCCACACGCGTGCCGCGTGACATCGGCGACTCCTGGAAGTCATGAGCGATCTCTGGCAACGCTGCCTGCAACGACTCGAGGGTGAACTCGAGCCCGGCGTGCTGCACACCTGGCTGCAGCCGCTGCAGGCGCGTGACGACGGCGATGCGTTGCGGCTGTATGCGCCCAACACCTACACGCTCGACATCGTCCGCAACGAATACCTCGCGCGGATCGAAGGCATGCTGCTGGATCTCGCGGGCCGGCGCGTGCCGTTGCGGCTGGAGGTGGGTTCGGCGGCCGCAAGCCCGCCGGCGGAGCCGCATCCAGCGACGCGCTCGACCAGCCATGCTCCGCACAATCTGGACCCACACTACACTTTCGACAATTTCGTCGAGGGCAAATCCAACCAGCTCGGCAAGGCCGCGGCGATGCAGGTGGCGCAGAATCCCGGCCGCGCCTACAACCCGCTGCTTCTGTGCGGCGGCACCGGCCTGGGCAAGACGCACCTGATGCAGGCCGCCGGCAACCTGATGCTCCGGCACAACCCGCAGATGAAGCTGCTCTACGTGCACTCGGAGCGTTTCACGGGAATGATGATCGAGGCGCTGCGCACCAAGAGCATGGATGATTTCAAGCACCGCTTCCGCTCGGTGGATGCCCTGCTGATCGACGACATCCAGTTCTTCGCGGGCAAGGACGCGACCCAGGAAGAGTTCTTCCACACCTTCAACACCCTGTACGAATCCAAGCAGCAGATCATCCTGACCTGCGATCGCTATCCCAAGGAGGTCGAGAACCTGGAGCTGCGGTTGAAGTCGCGGCTGGGCTGGGGGTTGAGCGTCGCGATCGAGCCACCTGATTTCGAAACCCGCGCGGCGATTCTTCTGGAGAAGGCCCAGACGCGCGGCATCGCGCTGCCCAGCGAGGTGGCGCTGCTGCTGGCCCGGCGCATCCGTTCCAACGTGCGCGAACTGGAAGGTGCGCTCAACACGGTGGCGGCCCAAGCCAATCTGTCAGGCCGCGGCATCAGCATCGAACTGGTCCAGGAAACCCTGCGCGACCTGCTCAACGTGCACGCCCGCGCGATCACGATCCAGAACATCCAGAAGACCGTCGCCGATTATTATCAGCTCAGGCTGTCGGACCTGCTTTCCCAGCGGCGCGTCCGCTCCCTCGCACGGCCCCGGCAGATTGCGATGGCTTTGGCCAAGGATTTGACCGAACATAGCCTGCCTGAAATCGGCGAGGCCTTCGGAGGCAAGGACCACACCACCGTCATGCATGCCTGCAAGAAGATCCGCAGCCTGTGCGAAAGCGATATGCGACTGCGCCAGGACTGGGACAAATTGATCCGGATATTGACGGGATAAAGGGATGGACTGCCTGTGGGTAACCCTTGTCCGACAAAACATCCACAAATTGCGCACCGGAGAAGCCACCGTTTCATGCTGAGCTGGATGTAAAGCAAGCTATTGATTTTGAAAATGTAATTTGGTTGTCCCGATATTCACAGCCACTGCTGTTGCTGTTTTATCTACATACGAGACAGAAAACCAGAGACGAGGATTGGGGATCGATATGCGTTTCAGCATTCAGCGGGAAGCCTTGCTCAAGCCGATGCAGCAAGTCGTCGGGGTGGTGGAACGCAGACAGACCCTGCCCGTCCTGGCCAACTTGCTGGTTCAGGTCAGGGAGAATCGCCTGTCGCTGACGGGAACGGATCTCGAAGTCGAGATGCGGGCCGGCGCTTCGGTGGAGGCTGCCGAGGATGGCGAAATCACGATTCCGGCGCGCAAGTGGTTTGACATCGTCCGCGCCCTGCCCGATGGCGCCAAGATCGACGTGCAGTTGAAAGGCGATCGGGTGGTCATGGTGGCCGGCCGCAGTCGTTTCACCCTGACGACGTTGCCGCCGGACGAGTTTCCCACCACCGACGAAATCGAGGTCACCGAAAAGGTTGTGCTGCCCGAAGCCACGTTGCGCAGGTTGATGGAACGCACCGCTTTCGCGATGGCCAACCAGGACGTCCGCTATTACCTCAACGGTCTGCTCCTGGATTTGCGGGACAGGGATCTCCGCTGCGTGGCCACCGACGGCCACCGGCTCGCCTTGGCTGAAACCACCTTGGAGAAACCGGTTGCCGGCAAGCGCCAGATCATCATTCCGCGCAAGGGGGTACTGGAACTGCTCGGCCTGTTCGAGATGGGCGAAGGAGAAGCCAGCCTGGAGTTCTCTGCAAACCACCTGCGCGTGCGCCGGGGCGATGTGGTGTTCACCTCCAAGCTGATCGACGGCCGTTTCCCGGATTACGAGGCGGTGATTCCGTTGGGTGCGGACAAGATTTTGCAGGTAGATCGCGATTCGATGCGTAACGCGTTGCAGCGGGCGGCCATTCTTTCCAACGAGAAATACCGCGGCGTCCGGCTGGAAGTCAGTCCCGGCCGGCTCCGCATCATCGCGCACAACCCCGAACAGGAAGAGGCCCTCGAGGACATCGAGGCCGAAACCACGGTCAACGACATCGCCATCGGGTTCAACGTCGGCTATCTGCTGGATGCCTTGAGCTCGCTCGAGGATGGCCGAGTCCACCTGCAGTTGCGGGATGCCCAATCCAGTTGTCTGCTCCGTGGCGCCCAGGATGCCCAAACCCAGCACGTGGTGATGCCGCTTCGACTTTGAGACCGTCGCCTTTCAAGCGCGACCGGAGCACGCCGCGGTGAGGATCGACTTCCTCCGCGTCCACCATTTGCGCTGCTTCGAGCATGTCGAATTCG
This sequence comes from Gammaproteobacteria bacterium, assembly GCA_021325195.1. Taxonomy (GTDB): domain Bacteria; phylum Pseudomonadota; class Gammaproteobacteria; order Xanthomonadales; family Rhodanobacteraceae; genus 66-474. The sequence goes on from JAJPHQ010000032.1 coordinate 86,408, forward strand.
AACCTGGACCCGGTATCAATTGGCTGACAGGTCCGAACGGGTCCGGCAAGACCACCTTGCTGGAAGCCGCCCACCTTCTTTCACGCGGACGTTCCTTTCGAGGCGGAGGGCGGACGGCACTGTGTCGGCATGGAAAGGCAGAATATGCAGTCCATGCCGTGGTGAGCAGCCACCATCGCACCCGCAAAGTCGGTCTGGCAAGGCAACGGGACGCTTGGGTGGCTCGGCAGGACGGTCTGGAATTGCCTTCGCTTGCTCCCCTGTTTGAATCCTGCCCTGTCGTGAGTTTTGAACCCGGCAGTCAGGCGCTGGTATCCGGCCCCGCCGAAGAGCGCCGCCGTTTTCTCGACTGGTGCGTGTTCCACGTGGAACAAGCCTCGCTTGCCTTGTGGCGCATCTATCGGCGCCTCCTGCGCCAGCGCAATGTTCTGTTGCACGATGGCGCCACAGATGCCCAATTCGAGCCCTGGGAACACGATCTCGACAGGGTGGCGGTTCAGATCGACTGCCTCCGACGTGACTGCCTTGCCGCCATGAAGCCGTATTTGCTGCAGGAAATGTCCAGGCTGGTGCCGGAACTGGGGGAGGGGCGGGTGCGTTATCGCTCCGGCTGGGACGATTCCAGCCGTTTGCTCGAGCAACTGGCGCAGCGGCGCGATCGTGACAGGGAGCGGGGATACACCACCTTGGGACCCCACCGGGGTGATTGGGGTCTCGAGTTCGAGCAAATCGCGAATCGCGAGCATCTGTCGCGGGGTCAGGCCAAGGCCATCGCCCTGGCCTGCGTCTTGGCTCAGGCCGAATGGTTCGTGGCGGCGAAGGGGGAGTACCCACTGGTTTGCCTAGATGACCTGCATTCGGAACTGGACCCGCCGCACGTGGCAAAGGTGGTCGAAAGGCTGAACAGTCAGCCCATGCAGGCCTGGGTGACCTCCACCGTAGAGCCCGGCGCCATGGGCCAGGCAGTGCCTGAATCGGTTCGTGTGTTTCACGTGGAACACACGCAGGTTCGGCGCGAATGGCCGCCATGAATGCCGGATCATTCACGGTATAATGACCTGTTTGCATGCCACGTTCCCTGCCGTCGACAAAATCCATCGCCAACATGAATGAAGCCTACGATTCCAGCAGCATCAAGGTACTCAAAGGGCTCGAGGCAGTCCGCAAGCGCCCTGGCATGTACATCGGGGATACCGATGACGGGACCGGGCTGCACCACATGGTTTTCGAGGTGGTCGACAACTCGATTGACGAGGCTCTGGCCGGCTTTTGCACGGAAGTGGTGGTCGTGATCCACGACGACGGCACGGTGAGCGTGACCGACAACGGACGCGGCATCCCGGTCGATCCCCACCCGGAAGAAGGCCGCTCCACCGCCGAGGTCGTGATGACCATGTTGCACGCAGGCGGAAAATTCGATGCCAACTCCTACAAGGTTTCAGGCGGCCTGCATGGCGTCGGGGTATCGGTGGTCAATGCTCTCTCCGAGCACCAGTGGCTGACGATCTGGCGCAACGGGCACGAATATCGGCAGGAATACCAATTGGGCGATCCGTTGTTCCCGCTCCGCGAGGTCGGACCTTCCGCGAGGCGCGGCACCAGCGTCCGCTTCCTGCCCAGTCCCTCGATCTTCCAGAACATCGAGTTCCATTACGAGGTTCTCTCGAAAAGGCTGAGGGAACTCGCGTTTCTGAATTCCGGCGTGCGCATCGAACTGATCGATGAACGCGTGGGCAAGCACGACGTGTTCCAGTACGAGGGCGGCATCCGTTCCTTCGTCGAGCACCTGGCCCAGCTCAAGACCCCGCTGCACCCCAGCGTGATCGGGTTTACCTCGCAGATTGGAGACACCATCGTCGAACTGGCGATGCAGTGGACCGATGGTTATCAGGAGTCGGTGTTCTGTTTCACCAACAACATCCCGCAAAAGGATGGTGGTTCACATTTGACTGGATTTCGCGCTGCCTTGACGCGAACGTTGACGAACTACATCGAAAAGGAGGGATTTTTAAAGACCGCCAAGGTGGCGTTTTCAGGCGACGACATGCGGGAGGGCCTGATCGCGGTGCTGTCCGTCAAGATGCCCGATCCCAAGTTTTCCTCGCAAACCAAGGACAAACTCGTGTCCTCCGAGGTCAAGGGCATCGTCGAGCAGGCCGTCAATGCCAAACTCGATGAATTTCTCCTTGAAAATCCGAATGATGCGCGTTTGATCGCGGGCAAGGTGGTGGAGGCGGCACGAGCCCGGGAAGCAGCGCGCAAGGCTCGTGAACTGACGAGGCGCAAGGGCGCGCTGGACATCGCGGGCCTGCCCGGCAAGCTGGCCGATTGCCAGGAAAAGGACCCGGCACTTTCCGAGCTGTTTCTCGTGGAGGGCGACTCGGCCGGCGGTTCGGCCAAGCAGGGACGCAACCGGAAATACCAGGCGGTGCTGCCGCTCAAGGGCAAGATTCTCAACGTCGAGAAGGCGCGCTTCGACAAGATGCTGTCTTCCGCCGAGGTCGGCACTCTGATCACCGCACTGGGCACGGGCATCGGCAAGGACGAGTTCAACGCCGACAAGCTGCGCTATCACCGCATCATCATCATGACCGACGCCGACGTGGATGGCTCGCACATCCGCACGCTGTTGCTGACGTTCTTCTACCGGCAGATGCCGCAGCTGATCGAACGCGGGCACATCTACATCGGGTTGCCGCCGCTGTACAAGGTCACGCAGGGCAAGCAGGAGCTGTACCTCAAGGACGATGCCGCCCTGAATGCCTACCTGATCGCCAACGCGGTGGAAGGTGCGCAGTTGCTGCCGGCGCAGGGCGTTCCGCCCGTGCAAGGCGAAGCACTGGAGCGCCTGTTGCGCGACTACCAGACGGCGCTGGACCAGATCGCCCGCCTGGGGCAGCGGGGTGATGGCACGGTGTTTGGCGCGATGCTCGAGCACGCACCCCTGGAAGACACCCTGTGGCAGGATGCCGCCGCGCTGCGCGCCTGGGCCGATGCCTTGACCGCGAAGCTCAACGCCACCGGGCTGGGCCGGGCGCAGTACACGCTGGAATTGCGCGACGCATCCGGACAGCACCCCGCCGCCTGGCTGCTGCACCGCGCGCAGCACGGCAGCCGGCACACCTGGGTACTGCCGCGTACGTTCTTTTCCGGTACCGATTACCGTCCCCTGCTGGATGTCTCCCGTGCCCTGCACGGCCTGATCGGGGAAGGCGCGGAAATCCGCCGCGGCAATGCCTCGCAGGCGATCAGCAGCTTCGGACAGGCACGCGCGTGGCTGTTCGAGGAAGCCCGCAAGGGCCGGCAGATCCAGCGTTTCAAGGGTCTGGGCGAGATGAATCCCGAGCAACTGTGGGAAACCACGGTCAATCCCGATACACGCCGCCTGCTGCAGGTCCGCATCGAGGATGCCGTGGAAGCCGACCAGATCTTCTCCACGCTGATGGGGGATGTGGTGGAGCCGCGCCGCGAATTCATCGAAACCAATGCGCTGCGGGTCGGAAACCTCGACGTGTGATCGTAGAAATCTCCGTCCGCGGACGGGGCAACGGGAAAACAACATTTTCGTACTTGAGCTTTGCTTCCCGACCGGGTTACCCTGATCTTCCTGTCCGCGTTTCCCCACCAACACTGCATTCGAGAGGATTTCCCATGAAGCTCGATCCGCGTCTGGTCGCGTGCGGCTTGTGCTCCGCGCTCGCTTTCCTCCTGATCCCGGCCGCGGCTTATGCACAAATGGGCGGACAGGAGTGCTCGGACATCCAGATGCTCCAGCACAAGTGTGGCGAGCAGCAGCAATCCAACAAGAAGCAGCAGCAGACGAAAAAGCAAAGCCAGTATCCCAACGCTACCCGCAAGGAGCCGTCCAACCTCGGTGTCAGCGGTGACGAAGGCAAGACCTTGAACGCGGGGCTGGCGGCGGCGAACAGCGGTGACGCCGCCACCGCACAGAAGGATCTGCAGCCCATCGCGGACAGCAGCAAGAACAACTATGCCAAGGCGCTGGCGCTGCTCGGACTGGCCCAGATCAAGTACAACGCCGGCGACACCAAGGGGGCGATCGCCCTGCAGAAGCAGGCGCTGGACCTCAATTCGCTGGACAACGACAGCTATTTCCAGGGGCTGTTCGCCCTCGCGCAGATGTATGTCGCCGACGAGGACTACAGCGATGCGCTGACGACCCTGAACAAGTGGCAGCAGGAGGGGCGCAAGGAAACCGCGGATGCCTACGCGCTCAAGGGCAACATTCTCTATCGCCTGCAGAAATATCCGGAAGCCGTCGCCGCGATCGAGAAGGCGAAGTCGATGACCGACAAGTCCCAGCCGAGCTGGGACCAGATCGAACTGGCCAGCTACTTCGCGATGGACAAGTACGACGAGGCTGCCAAGCTTGCCGAGGCCATGCTGGCCAAGGATCCGAACAACAGCAAGCTGATGATGAACGTGGTCGCGATCTACATGAACGCCAAGCAGTATCCGAAGGCGCTGGCACTGCTCGAGCGCGCCCGCGCCAACGGGCAGATCCACGACGAGACCACCTACGTCAACATGTCCAAGCTGTATTACAACCTGGCGGTGGAAGGCACCGATCCCAAGCAGAACGCGACCAAGGCGGCGCAGGTGCTCGAGGAAGGCATGACGAAGGGCATCGTGCAACCGAGCCAGGACAATTACAAATTGATGGGTGACGCATACCGTCTCGCCGGGGATACGGCCAAGGCCAATGCCGCGTACGCGAAGGCGGGCTTGCCGCCGGTGGGTTCGTCGGCCGGCAAGCGGCACGGAAAGAAGCACTGACGGGGGCGGGGGGGTCGGATGCATGAAACACCTTGATGCGGCTGGCCGCCGGCATGAACCACAGCCGGTTTTAACGGGCCTTGAATTCCCTCTAGGCAAAACTTCGACGCTGGTGTAACGTTTCCCACTTTTCAGCCGCCCTCGGCGCGGTGCCGTTCCCCGCGGAACGGCAACCGCTGCGGGACCCGACAGGACAGCGACTGGTTTAGATACGATGGCACGCACTTCGGCCAGAGACCGCAAGCGTTTCAATTGGTGGCGGACGATCGCGATCGCAGCGGCGATTGCAATCCACGCCGGTGTCATCGTGATGCTGCTGGCGCCTGCCGCGCCCCCGGAGGCGAAAGAGGCGAAAAAGCAGAACATCGTGCGCGTCGAATTCATCCCGCCGCCACCGCCGCCGCCGCCGCCGCCGCCGCCGCCGCCCGAGCCGCCCAAGCAGCCGCCCCCGAAGATCAAGGAACTGGTCAAGCCGCCGCCGCCACCGCCCCCGCCGGCACCGCCGCCGCCGGTGCAGGAACAGAGCGCGATGTCGACACCGGCCGAGCCGCCGCGCCCGCCGGCGCCGCCGCCGCCGCCGGCCGACATCGCGCCGTCCGCGGACATCAGCTACAAGAACCGCAACCCGCCCAAGTATCCGATCGAGGCGCTTCGCCAGGGACACCAGGGCGAGGTGATTCTGGATGTCACCATCGACGCGTCCGGCAACGTGCTGGACGTGAAGGTGGAGAAATCCAGCGGTTACCGGGAACTCGACCGGGCGGCCGTGGAAGCGGCGCGCAAGTGGCGGTTCAATCCGGGCCTCAAGAACGGCAAGCCGGTCGGTGGCGTCGTTCGCATTCCGGTCAATTTCTCGCTCCAAGGTGTCGAATAAATTGTTCACGTTCGACGGTACGCAATCCGTTAGAGTCTCCATTCACACGGTTCACGCTTCGACTTGAAGGAAGGGTAGCGCCATGATCCAAGAATCGACCCCCTCTGCAGCCTCACCGGCGATGGGTGGCAACGCCAATGCGGAAGCCCTGCAGCAACTGGGCTTCAGCCACTTCATCCACCACCTTGGCGTGGTCGATCTGGTGGTGCTGATCATCCTGCTGGTGATGTCGGTGTCGTCGTGGTACTTCATCGTCGCCACCGTCATCCGCAACTCCCTGATCCGCGCACGCGCCGACAAGGTGATCAAGCTGTTCTGGGACACGCCGTCCGCGCAGGACGCGGTGCGGGTGATGGAAAAGCAGCCGCGTTCCGAACCGTTCTCCAAGATCGCGCTGGACGCCGCTTCCGCCGCAGCCCACCACCAGCGCCACGAAGGCAGCCGGATGGTCGAGGCCCTGAACCGTTCCGAGTTCGTGGATCGCGCCTTGCGCCAGGCGGTGGATCGTGAAAGCCGCGGACTCGAAGGCGGCCTGACGCTGCTGGCCACGGTCGGTTCGGCGGCGGTGTTCGTCGGTCTGTTCGGCACCGTGATCGGCATCTATCGCGCGCTGATCAACCTGGGCGCCAGCGGCCAGTCCTCGATTTCCGCGGTGGCCGGTCCGGTGGGCGAGGCGCTGATCATGACCGCGGCGGGCCTGTTTACCGCCATTCCCGCAGTGATTGCCTACAACGCCTTCGCACGCGCCAACCGCGTCACCATCGCCCACTTCGACGAATTCGCGCACGACCTGCACGATTTCTTCGCCACCGGTGCGCGGGTGGAAGCCGGCACCCCTTCGCTGGCCGCAGCGCGTCCTGGCGCAGTGGGCGCCACCCCTCCGCCGGCCGTGAAGAAGTAAGAGGTCGCCGTCATGGCCATGAGTACCAACACCGGCGGGGGGCTGGTCGCCGAGATCAACATCACGCCGCTGATCGACGTGATGCTGGTGCTGCTGGTCATTTTCATGATTACCGCCCCGCTGGTGCAGCACAACATCA
>JAJPHQ010000017.1 GCA_021325195.1 Gammaproteobacteria bacterium
GCCACGAACGCCAGCGCCAGGAGGACCACGTCGAGCTGATCGCCTCGGAAAACTACGCCAGTCCCCGCGTGCTGGAAGCGCAGGGTTCGGTGCTGACCAACAAGTACGCCGAAGGCTATCCGGGCAAGCGCTACTACGGCGGCTGCCAGTACGTGGACGTGGCCGAGGCGCTTGCGATCGAGCGTTTGAAGAAGCTGTTCGATTGCGACTACGCCAACGTGCAGCCGCATTCGGGTTCGCAGGCCAATCAGGCCGTCTATTTCGCGCTGCTGAATCCGGGCGACACCATCCTCGGCATGAGCCTGGCGCATGGCGGTCATCTGACCCACGGCGCCAAGGTCAATCTCTCCGGGAAAATCTTAAATGCCGTGCAGTACGGCGTGAACGACCAGGGCCTGGTCGATTACGACGTGATCGAGAAACTCGCCGTCGAGCACAAGCCGAAGATGATCGTGGCGGGCTTCAGCGCATACTCGCAGGTGATGGACTGGGCGCGCTTCCGCGCCATCGCCGACAAGGTCGGCGCGTACCTGTTCGTGGACATGGCGCACGTGGCCGGCCTGATCGCAGCGGGCGTGTATCCCTCGCCGCTGCCGCACGCGCACGTGGTCACGTCCACCACGCACAAGACCCTGCGCGGCCCGCGCGGCGGCCTGATCGTCGCGAAGAAATCCGCGATGGGCGAAGACGCCGAGGAAATCGAGAAGAAATTGCAGTCGATCGTGTTCCCTGGTATCCAGGGCGGCCCGCTGATGCACGTGATCGCGGCCAAGGCCGTGGCGTTCAAGGAAGCGTTGGAGCCGTCGTTCAAGGAATATCAAAAGCAGGTGGTGAAAAACGCCAAGGCGATGGCGAAGACATTGATGGAGCGCGGCTACAAGATCGTGTCGGGCGGTACAGAAAATCATTTGTTTCTGGTCGACCTGATCGGCAAGCCGCTCACCGGCAAGGATGCGGAAGCCGCGCTGGGCCGCGCGCACATCACCGTCAACAAGAACGCGGTGCCCAACGATCCGCAGAAGCCGTTCGTCACTTCCGGCCTGCGCATCGGCACGCCCGCCGTGACCACGCGCGGTTACAAGGAAAGCGACTGCGTGGAACTCGCCGGCTGGATCGCCGACGTGCTGGACGCGCCGGACGACGAGAAGGTCATCGCCGTCGTGCGCGACCGGGTTCAGGCGCAGTGCGCGAGGTTTCCGGTTTATGGGTAGTGGCGTTTAGCCATGCGTGGAGAGCAAATATGATCAATCGCGAATCTGATCCAGTTGGGTGGACATTTCTGCTCGACGAGCTTCAAGATGCGGTTGATCATCTGAACACTCTTATAAAGGAGATGTCGACGAACCGGGACTATCACGAGGAAGATTTCCGTATCAGTTTGGGACATGTTTTTGCGCATCTAAATCGAGCTTGGCACCGACGTCAGGTGCATGAAGACTTTACTGATGAGGAATGGACTCTGGCCGGAAAATTCCCCCAAGACCTAGACCCAATTGCATAGCGAGCCAGATGCACTGCCCCTTCTGCCAGAACGTCGATACCCGCGTGATCGACTCGCGCGTGTCCGAAGACGGCGCCACGATCCGCCGGCGTCGCGAATGCCCAGCCTGCGGCGAGCGTTTCTCCACGCAGGAGACGGTGGAACTGAAGCTGCCGGCGATCGTGAAGAGCGACGGCCGCCGCGAGGCCTTCGACGCGCGCAAGCTGCGCAACGGTTTCGATCGCGCGCTGCACAAGCGCCCGGTGCCGGAGGAGCGGATCGAGGCCGCGGTGCGCGCGGTGGTGCGGCAATTGCGTGTTTCACCGGAACGCGAGCTGCCGTCGCGACGGATCGGCGAACTGGTGATGGCGGAACTGCGCAAGCTCGATCACGTCGGTTACGTGCGCTATGCGTCGGTGTACCGTGCGTTCGAGGACGTCGCCGATTTCCGCGAGGAACTGGACCGGCTGGAACGCGACCTGCCGCACGTCGAGGGCCAGTTGCCGCTGCTGAGCGGCGCGGACGTGGTGCGCATCGACAAGAACAAGAAACGCTAGGTTGCCCAAATCGTGCGCGTATGCTCGTCATTCCGGACGCCGCGCAGCGGCGACCCGGACTGCGTTTGCAGGATTGCAAACGCGAACGCCGAAGGCGGCCCGAACCGCGCAGCGGCGAAGGGCGAGCGCCAGGGATGGCGCGAGTAATCCAGTGTCTTTGCTCCAATCCAAAGTCACTGGATTCCCGCTTTCGCGGGAATGACTGTGCTCCGGATCCGATGATGTTGAGCTGGAGATTCACCGGATGACTGCTTCTCCGACTCCCGAGTCCCGAGTCCCGAGTCCCGGCTTCTCCGCCATCGACCACGCCATGATGGCGCGCGCGCTGCGCCTGGCCGGGCGCGGCTTGTACTCGACGCAACCCAATCCACGCGTCGGCTGCGTGCTCGCGCACGATGGCGAAATCGTCGGCGAAGGCTGGCACCAGTGCGCGGGCGAACCGCACGCCGAAGTGTTCGCCTTGCGCGCGGCGGGTGAACGCGCGCAAGGCGCCACGGCCTATGTCACGCTGGAACCCTGCGCGCATTACGGCCGCACGCCGCCCTGCGCGGACGCGCTGATCGAAGCCGGCGTCGCGCGCGTGATCGCGGCTTGCGAAGATCCCAATCCGAAAACCGCAGGCGCCGGCCTGCGCCGCCTGCGCGAAGCGGGCATCGGGATCGCCAGCGGATTGATGCTCGACGCCGCGCGCGAGCTGAACCGCGGGTTTCTCTCGCGGATGGAGCGCGGTCGGCCGTGGGTGCGGATCAAGCTGGCGATGAGTCTGGACGGCCGCACCGCCTTGGCGAGCGGCGAATCGAAATGGATCACGGGCGAAGCCGCACGCGCCGACGTGCAGCGCTGGCGCGCGCGCAGTTCCGCGATCCTGACCGGCGCCGGCACCGCGCGCGCGGACGATCCGCGCTTGACGGTACGGCTGCCGGATCTTGGGACCCTCTCCTCACGGGAGAGGGGTTGGGGTGAGGGTTCGGAAGAACTAAAGCGCTCCAATACTTCCGAACCCTCACCCGGCGCTTCGCGCCACCCTCTCCCGGAAGGAGAGGGGAAAAGCTTCGTCCCGCCTTTGCGAGTCGTACTCGATCCGCGCCTCGATGCCTTGCGGGTCGACGCGCATTTGCTCGACGGCAGCGCGCCGACGCTGGTGCTGCATGCGCCGGACGCGCAACCCTTTGATGGCCGTTACGCACAAACGGAACTGGCCGCCGTCGAAACCGGTTCCGACGCCAGGCTGGATTTGCACGAGGTGATGCGAGTGCTTGCGCAAAGGCAGGTCAACGAATTGCAGGTGGAGGCCGGTCCGCGCCTGTGCGGCGCGCTGTTCGGGGCGGGATTGGTGGATGAACTGCTGCTCTATGTCGCGCCGGTACTGCTGGGCGATGCGGCACGACCGTTGCTGGCGCTGCCGCCGTTGCAGAGCATCGCGCAACGGCATGCCTTGCGCGTGATCGATCGACGCCGCGTCGGCGAGGATTGGCGATGGCTGTTGCGCCCGGCAGGGGGGAACGCCTGATGTTCACCGGCATCGTCCAGTGCACGGGCACGCTTGCACGCCGCGAAGCGCGCGAAGGCGATCTGCGCCTGACCATCGATGCGCCGGCGCTCGATCTGGACGACGTGGCGATCGGCGACAGCCTCGCGGTCTCCGGTTGTTGCCTGACGGTGGTCGCCAGGGGCGATGCCATGCTCGCTTTCGACGTGTCCAACGAAACGTTGTCGTTGACCACGCTGGGCGCGCTGCAGATCGGCGATGCCGTGAATCTGGAAAAGGCGCTGCGCCTGTCCGACCGGCTGGGCGGTCATCTGGTCAGCGGACACGTCGATGGCGTGGGCACGATCGTCGCGATCGAAGCGGACGCGCGCTCGCAGCGCTGGAGCATCGAGGCGCCGGACGCCCTGCGGCGCTACATCGCCGCCAAGGGCTCGATTTGCGTGGATGGCGTCAGCCTGACCGTCAACGGCGTCGAAGGCGGCCGGTTCGAGGTCAACCTGGTCCCGCATACGGTGGCAGTCACCACCTTTGCACGCCGCAAGCCCGGGCACCGCGTCAATCTGGAAGTCGATATGCTGGCGCGGTATCTGGAAAGGCTGCTGAGAGACGGATAGACGAAGCGGCGAAGGGACGACGAAAGCGTCCCCCGCCTTCCGCTTCCCGTTCGGGCAAGTGCAGCGGCGTCGTGGTTGCGTCCGTTTGAACGACACGGTGGGCCGCTGACTCATTCGACACCCGTACACGCAATCAGACGTTAACCATGCCATTTGCAACCATCCCCCAACTCCTCGACGAACTCCGTGCCGGCCGGATGGTGGTGATGCTGGACGACGAGGACCGCGAGAACGAAGGCGACCTGATCATGGCCGCCGAAAAGGTGCGGCCCGAGGACATCAACTTCATGGCGCGCGAGGCGCGCGGACTGATTTGCCTGGCGCTGACCGAGCGGCGCTGCAACCGGCTCGGACTGCGGCCGATGGTGCGCGACAACACCTCGCCGCTGCGTACCAACTTCACGGTTTCGATCGAAGCCGCGCACGGCGTCACCACCGGCATTTCCGCGCACGACCGCGCACACACCATCCGGGTCGCGGTGGCCAGGGACGCGCAGCCGCACGACCTCACCCAGCCCGGCCACGTGTTTCCGCTGATGGCGCAACCGGGCGGCGTGCTGTCGCGCGCGGGCCATACCGAGGCGGCGGTCGATCTGGCGGCGCTGGCCGGTTTCGAGCCGGCCGGCGTGCTGGTGGAAATCCTGCGCGAGGACGGCTCGATGGCGCGCCTTCCCGAACTGGAAGCCTTCGCCGCGAGACACGGATTGAAGCTCGGCAGCATCGCCGAGCTGATCCGCCATCGCCTGCAGACCGAGAAGACCGTGGTGCGCGTGCACGAGGCCGGGGTGTGCACCGAATTCGGACCGTTTCGCCTGGTCGCGTTCCGTGATTCGCTGCGCGGCGACCTGCACTTCGCGCTGGTGCGCGGTACCGTTGATGACGGCGCGGCGGTGCTGACGCGCGTGCACGTGCGCAACACCCTGTCCGACGTGCTGCATCTGGAACGCGACGATCTGGGCCTGACCATGACCGCCGCCTTGCGCCGGATCGCCGCCGAAGGCCGTGGCGTGGTGGTGGTGCTCGCCGCGGACGAGGATGCGGCTGCCTTGCTGGCGCGCCTCGCGCACCGGGCGGCCGAGCCGCAGCAGGCCGCGGCGGCGCAAGCCCATGCCCGCCGCGAATGGCGGCAGTTGGGCCTGGGCGCGCAGATCCTCGCCGACCTTGGCGCGCGGCACCTGCGCGTGCTGGGCACGAAGCGCAAGCTGGTCGGACTGTCAGGCTTCGGGCTGGAAGTGGTGGAGTACGTCGAAGAGCAGGAAGGCGGCAACAGGGAACAGGAAACCGGGAAGGGAAAGTAGGGCAATCCGGCTGTCGCTGCTACGCTTTCCCCGTTCCCCGTTCCCCGTTCCCCGTTCCCCGTTCCCGATTCTTTGCCATGTCCCGCCAGCGCGTCCAGACCGATGCCACGCCGCGATCACCGCCCGGCGCGCGTTATGCGATCGTCGCCAGCCGCTGGAATGCGGAGGTCGTGGATGCGCTGGTGGACGGCGCCCGGCACGCGTTCGCGGAATGCGGCGTCGCCGATGAGACGATCGACGTGTTCCGGGCCCCCGGCGCCTGGGAGTTGCCCATGGTCACCGGCCGTCTGGCGGCTTCGAAGGCGTACGCCGCGATCGTCGCACTGGGTTGCGTGGTGCGCGGCGACACCCGCCACTACGAGCACGTCGCCGACGAATGCGCGCGCGGCCTGATGCGGGTGGCGCTGGATCACGGCGTGCCGGTGCTGAATGGCGTGCTGGCGGTGGAACGCGAGGCCGATGCGCGCGCGCGGGCCGGCGGCGCGCTCGGCAACAAGGGCGCGGATGTCGCGCGCGCCGCGATCGAAATGGCCGCGCTGATGCAGGAACTTCCCCGATGACGCAGCATGTGCGCCGCGACGGCATCGATCCGGCCGCGCGTTCGCGCGCGAGGAGGCGCGCGGTGCAGGCGCTGTACGCCTGGGAGATCGGCGGCAATCCGATGCGGACGGTGATCGAGGATTTCCGCCACGAACAGGACATGCAGGTTGCCGACCTCGACTACTTCGAGGATCTGCTGCGCGGCGTGGAGGCGCACTGCCCGGAACTGGATGCGGGCCTTGCGCCGTTTCTCGACCGCGAGATCGCCCAGGTCGATCCCATCGAGCGCGCGGCCCTGCGGTTGGGCGCCTACGAATTGAAATACCGTCTCGACGTGCCGTACCGGGTGGTGCTGAACGAAGCGGTGGAAGTCACCAAGCGTTTCGGTGCCGAGCAGGGCCACACCTATGTCAACGGGGTGCTGGACAAGCTGGCGCACGCGTGGCGTGCTGCCGAGAGCGGGGATTGACGCGATGCCTGCTGACGCCGCGCATGTCGCCGAGGCGCCGGTGGTCGAAACCGCGCGCTTGCGCCTGCGCGCGCACGGCAACGGTTGCGCGAGCGAGGCCGTGGCGCGAATGGGCGCACCGCGGCGATTGCATCCCGATCTCCCAGCGCCGGAAGCGGTGGCCGGATGGGCGAATTCGAGCTGATCGACATCATCCGCACGCGCTGCGTGCACGCACGCAACGACGTCGCGCTGGGCATCGGTGACGACGCTGCCTTGCTGGACGCGCCGGCGGGACGGCAACTGGCCGTCTGTACCGACACCCTGGTCGCGGGCGTGCATTTCCCGCGCGACACGGCGCCGGACGACATCGGCTGGAAATCGCTGGCGGTCAACCTGTCCGATCTCGCCGCGATGGGCGCCGAGCCCGCGTGGGCCCAGCTGGCGTTGACGCTGCCGGACGCCGACGGGGGATTCGTCGAACGCTTCGCCGGCGGCTTTGCCGAACTTGCGAACGCCCACGGCGTCGCGCTGGTCGGCGGCGACGTCACGCAAGGCCCGCTCACCGTCACGGTAACCGCGCTGGGTCTGGTTCCCCGCGGCATGGCCTTGACGCGAAGCGGAGCACGGCTTGGCGACGCGGTGTTCGTCACCGGCACGCTGGGCGATGCGGCGGGTGCGCTGGAATTGCTGCGGCACCGGGAGGCGGGGACCGGGGACCGGCCGGATGCATTTCCGGCGTTGCTTGCCCGCCTGAATCGCCCCGCGCCGCGCCTCGCGGCGGGTCTTGCGTTGCGGGGCATCGCCAGCGCCTGCATCGACGTGTCGGACGGCTTGCTCGCCGATCTGGGTCGCCTGTGCAATGCCAGCGGCGTGGGTGCGGAGATCGCTGCCGATGCGTTGCCGGTCTCGCCGCAGCTCGCCTCGTCATGCGACGCCGGCACCTGCCGGATGCTGGCGCTGTCCGGCGGCGACGATTACGAGCTGTGTTTCACCGCGCCGGCAACGCGCACCGTCGAAATCGATGCACTGCTTGCGGATGCGGGCTGCGCGGCGACGCGGATCGGCCGGATCGTCACGGGTGCTTCCGTGCACGTGCAGGACGCACGCGGCAACCCGATCGACACGCCGCGTGCGGGCTGGGAACATTTCCCGCGATGACCGCGCCGCTCACCGCTGCGCAGCGCCGCACGCTGTTGTCGCACCCGGCCGGATGGATCGCCACCGCGCTGGGTGCGGGCCTGTCGCCGGGGGCGCCCGGCGCCGCGGGCTCGCTGGTCGCGCTGCTGCCGTGGTGGTTCCTGCTGCGCGGGTTGCCGATCGGCTGGTATGTCGTCGCAGTGGTCGCGGGTTTTCTGCTGGGCGTGTGGGCCTGCGAAGTCTCGGGCCGGCGCCTGGGCGTGCACGATCACGGCGCGCTGGTGTGGGATGAGGTGATCGGCATGTGGATTGCCCTGCTTGCCGCGCCGCAGGACTGGATGTGGATGGTCGCGGGTTTCGTGCTGTTCCGGCTTTTCGACATCTGGAAGCCTTGGCCGGTGCGGCTCGCCGACCGGCGCGTGCACGGCGGGCTGGGCGTGATGCTGGACGACGTGATCGCGGCTGCGTACGCGCTGATCGTGCTGCAACTTGCAGCGCTGATGCTCCGGCATGCACATCCGGTTGCGTGATTCAATCACGCATCAATTTGCCTACGCGCCTGCGCAGCGCCGGAATCGCCTCTCGCTCGAACCACGGATTGAACTTGAACCATGCGGTATTGCGCGGGCTGGGATGCGGCAAGGGCAATATGCCGGCGTCGAAGTATTCGCGCCATGCCTGTACCGTTGCGGTGAGCGAGCCCTTGCGTCGCTTGCCCAGGATGCCGCGTATCGCGTAGCCGCCGATTGCCAGCGTCAGCTCGATGTTTTTCAGACGCGGCATCAACTGCGGGTGCCACAGGGGCGCGCATTCCGGCCGCGGCGGGAGATCCCCCGATCCGCCCTTGCCGGGAAAGCAGAACCCCATCGGCACGATCGCGACACGATGCGCGTCGTGAAAGGTCGGCTCGTCGATGCCAAGCCATTCGCGCAACGTGTCGCCGCTCTTGTCGTCGAACGGAATGCCGGTGTCGTGGACCTTGCGTCCGGGCGCCTGGCTCACGATCAGGAGGCGCGCGTCGGGATGCGCCTGCAACACCGGACGGCAGCCGTGCGGCAGGTGCTCGGCGCAAACCCGGCACGCGCGGATGCGCGCCATCAGGTGGGCGAAGGATTCCTGCGATCCCGTCGGGTTCAAGCAGCCGGTCCCCGGTCCCCGGTCGCCGGTCCCGGCCGCTCGGGCAGCAGCTTGCCCGGGTTCAGGATGTGCTCCGGATCGAACAGATCCTTCAGCTCGCGCATCATCGAAAGCGCGCCGGCGCCCACCGCTTCGGCCATGAAATCGCGCTTGGCGAGGCCGATGCCGTGCTCGCCCGACAGCGTGCCGTCGAGTTCGATCACGCGCCGGAACACCTGCACCAGCGCCTCGTCGGCGCGCTTGCGTTCATCGGCATCGCGGGGCAGGAGATTGACATGCAGGTTGCCGTTGCCGGCGTGACCGAAGCTGACGATGGGAATCCGGTATTCCCCGGCCAGCGCGCGCAGGGTTTCGACCAGCGCGGGAATGCGGCTGACCGGCACCACCACGTCCTCGTTGATCTTGTCCTCGGAAATCGTGCGCAGCGCGGGCGACAGCGCCTTGCGCGCGGCCCACAGCGCGGCGGTTTCCGCGGCGTCGCGCGCGGCGCGCCACTCGACCAGACCCGCACCGCGCGCGGCGCGTTCGATCGCGGCTTCGGCGCTGTCCAGCACGCCGGGTTCGCCATCGACCTCGATCAGCAGCAGCGCGTTGGCGTCGGCCGGTGCATCGCCGCCGCGCTCGCGCACCAGCTGCAGCGCGCGGTCGTCCATGAATTCCAGCGCGCAAGGTGTCACCGGCTGCGCCATGATCCGCGCCACCGCGTCGGCGGCGGACTGCACGTCGGCATACGCCGCGCGCAGCGTGCGCGATGCGGTCGGCTTGGGCGTCAGTGTGAGGGTGGCTTCGGTGATCAGCGCCAGCGTGCCCTCCGAGCCCACGATCACGCGGGTCAGGTCGTAGCCGGTCGCACCCTTGGTGGTGTGCGTGCCGCCGCGGAACGAGGTGCCGTTGCCCGCGACCGCACGCAGGCCCAGCACGTTGTCGCGGCTGGCGCCGTATTTCACCGCGCGCGGGCCGCCGGCATTGCAGGCGAGGTTGCCGCCGACCGTGCAGTACGGTGCGGAAGTCGGATCGGGCGGCCAGAACAGGCCGTGCGGCGCCAGTGCGCGCTGCAGGTCGGCATTCAGCACGCCCGGCTCGACGATCGCGAGGCGGTCGCCCGGCTCGATCCGGACGATCCGGTTCATCCGCTCGAAACTCGCGACCACGCCGCCCGCGAGCGGCACGGTGGCGCCGGTGGTGTTGGTGCCGCGGCCGCGCGCGGTCAGCGGCACCAGATGATGGCGGCACGCCGCGACCAGTGCGGCCACCTGCTCGTGCGCGGGCGGAAACACCACCGCGTCGGGCATGGCCTCGCGACGCGAGTTGTCGTAGCCGTAGACCGCGCGCGTGGCCTCGTCCAGCGCCAGCGCATCGCCGGGAAAGATCTCGCGGAGCTGATCGACGAAGGCGGCGGGCAGGTTCATCCCGCAAGCTTACGCCATCCGCAGCGGGCGCTCACCCCGAAAAGGCCGAACCGTCGGCCTGTCCGCGAACGGACGCGGGCCGAGGCAGGCGCGTGCGGACCCAGGCCGGATGGCGCGTTTCCGCGCGGGTGTCGATCGGCGTCCGGTTGCGGACGCTGCGCTTTCGTCAATCGATGTATTCGAACACGGGCACGACCCTGTTGACGCCCGCGACGTGGCGCACCACGTCGATCACCGCATCGGCCTCGCGGTGGGTGAGCAGTCCCATCAGGTACACGTTGCCGTGCGCGGTGCTGACCTTGACCCGGCCCGGATCGAAGCCGGGCAGACTGGTGATGTCGAGCAGCGACGCCTTGACGCGTGCGGTCAGCGCGGCGTCCAGAGCGGTGCGGCCCGCCGACTGCAGCGGCATCACGTCGATCAGGTTCACGACCTTGCGCACGCCTTCGTAGCCGGTCACGTCGACCTCGGCGCGCTGCTTCACTTCCTCGCTGCCGGCCTCGCCGATCAGCAGCAGTACGCCGTTGTACACGGCGGTGCCGATGTGGGCGCGGCCGTCCAGCTGCGGATCGTCGTCCAGCGCGCGCTGTGCGGTGAGCTGCACGTTGCGGTCATTGAGCACGCGGTTGAAACCGCGCCGCGGGGTGAAGGTGCTGCACGCCGCCAGCGTGGCGAGTGCCAGAATCAGAAGCGGAAGCCACTTGCGCATGTTCATGTCTTCGTGATTGTCGCGATCATCCACGATCGCCGCGGTGGCGATTGTACGGCGTGACCGCCACGTCTTCGCGTCATCGCGCAACGCCGGCGGCATTCCGCGGCCGCGCTTTTCACGGCTCCGTTTCGAAGGCGGCGCGCCGCCATTCGCAGGCCGGTGCGCTGACCGCACCGTCGAACGCTACCACATCGAACCTGCACGGCAGCACAGCGAGTTGCGGATGCGCCTGCAGGAAGCCCTGTGCCGCACGCAGCAGTTTTCCACGCTTGCCGGCGCCGATCGACGCTGCGCCGCCGCCGAAGCGCGGATCGTGGCGGTAGCGAACTTCCACGAACACCAGCGTATCGCCGTCCCGCATCACCAGATCGAGTTCGCCGAAACGGCTGCGCCAGTTGCGTTCGACCAGTTTCAGGCCTGCGCGTTGCAGGTGTTCGAGCGCGCGCTGTTCGAAGTGCGCGCCCGTGACGCCTGTCTTCATGATCCGGACGAGGCGGCCGCTGCTGGCTGCGCTTCCAGCCCTGCCGCTACCGGCCGCGCGACACCGTTCTGGAACTGCACCCAGATCGGCACGCGCTGCACGTGTCCCTGCGCGTCGAGCGTCAGGGCGCCGGTGGCGCCGGGCAGGTAGCTGCCGGGGTGCGTGCGCAGCCAGCCGAGGTAGGGCATCAGGGCGTAGGCGTCCATGCCGAACGCGAACAGCCGCGCCGCGGGGCCGTGCGCGGTGGCGATCTGCGCGGCCAGGGCGGCGTGATCGGGCAGGCCGGGTTGCGCGTCGAACAGCCACGGTTCGTCGCAGAACTCCACGCCGTCCAGGTCGGCGTCCGCCACCGCGTCCTCGTCGCCCGTGTACACCAGCGAGGTTGCGAAAACCGGCAGCTTCGATCCCGCCAGGCGGAGCTG
Organism: Gammaproteobacteria bacterium; assembly: GCA_021325195.1. Lineage (GTDB taxonomy): Bacteria > Pseudomonadota > Gammaproteobacteria > Xanthomonadales > Rhodanobacteraceae > 66-474. The sequence goes on from JAJPHQ010000017.1 coordinate 11,728, forward strand.
CGGCAGCAGCAGCCGCGCCTGTCCGGGGCGCAGCAGCACCACGATGCCGGTCTGCGCGTCGGCGCCGGCCAGCGCGCTCTTGACCTGTCCGGCGAAATCGACGCCGCCCCGGGGCAGCACGATGTCGCTTGCCACTCTTCCGCCCAGGCTTTCGAACTGGGTCTTGAACGCGCTGTCGGTACGGCTGGCGGTCTCGTCGTCACCGCGGAACACGATCGCGGAGCTGATGCCGCGCTGCTGCATGTGCGCGGCGAGTTGCGCGCCCTCGGTTTCAGGCAGCAGCGCGAATTCCGCGCTGTCGCCGGGCGGCAGCACGTCGCCCTGCGGGTGGTTCAGCGCCAGCACCGGCACCGGCAGCGCCGGTTGCGAGAACAGCGCGCCCACTGCGGCGCGGCCCAGCGGGCCCACCACCAGTTGGGCGCCGTCCGCGACCGCCTGCCGGTAAGCGGCCAGTGCGCCTTCCGGCGTGTCCTTGCTGTCGTAGGCGCGCAGCGCCGGCCGCAGTTCCTGGGTCTGCGGCGTGTCGAAGTAGGCGGTGAAGAATCCGTCGCGCACCGCCGCGGCGGCGACCGCCACCGGGCCGGTCCCCGGCAGCAGCAGCGCCACCCTCGCGGGCATCCGGTACCCCTGCGGTGTCGCGCCCGCGCCGGTGACGGTGCCGACCGGCTGTTGCAATTGCGGCAGCACCTGCGGCGTGGCCACGCCCAGTTGCTTCAGCGTCTGTCCCACGAACGGTTTCAGCGGATCGGTGTCGGCCAGCGAGGAGAACAGCGGCAGCAGCTTGTCCTGGCCCAGGCCGGCCAGCAGGTCGAGGATCTGCTGGCGGTTGGCGGTGCGCGCGGGGCCGCCGAGCAGCGCGTCGCGCTGCACCCGCGCGCGCGCCGCGCCCAGCAGGTCGCCGCCGGCCTGTCGTGCGCGGGCCTGCACGTCCAGCGCATGCTGCTGCACGTCGGGCGGCAGAGGCGGCTGCAAGCCGGCGATCAGCTTGAGCGCGCCGGCGGCATCGCCGTGGTGCAGCGCGACTTCGGCCGACAGCACGTCGTAGCGCGCCGCATCGGCCGGGGACAGACGGCGGCGGTGCACCTGATCGAGCAGCGTGGCGGTCTGGTCCAGATTGCCCAGCGAACGGTAGCTCGCGGCCGCAGCGAGGGTGGCCGCGTCGTACAGGGCGGGCTCTGCATTGGCCACCGCGATGAACCGCTCGGCAGCCTGCTGGTAATGTCCCGCGCGGTACAGGGCCTGTGCCTGGTCGTACTGTGCCTGCGCCTGCGGACTCGCCGGCTGCGAAGACAGACCCAGCGTGACGCAGCCTCCGATCAGCAGCGAAACCGCGATGGCCGACAGGCCGTGGAGAAAGAGCCGGATCCTGCTCATGCATCCTCCGGTGCGCTTGCCACGCACATTTTTCGGCGATGATAGCGGATCGCAACCAGGCCGGCCGCGAGGCGCGTCGCGCACATGAACGATCGACACGCGGGAACGCTGTGGGTGGTGGCCACGCCGATCGGCAATCTCGGCGATCTCTCGCCGCGTGCGCAGGGCGTGTTGCGCGGCGTCGCGTTGATCGCGGCCGAGGATACCCGTCACAGCCGGCCGCTGCTGGAACATTTCGGGATCGCCGCGCCGCTGACCGCCCTGCACGAGCACAACGAACGGGCCGCGGTCGCCTCGCTGCTGGCAAGGTTGCAGGGTGGCGAGGACGTGGCGTTGATTTCCGATGCGGGGACACCACTGGTCAGCGATCCCGGCTACCGGCTGGTGCGCGCCGCGCGTGCGGCGGGCGTGAAGGTGTCGCCGGTGCCCGGCGCGTGCGCCGCGATCGCGGCGTTGTCGGTGGCCGGCCTGCCCAGCGACCGTTTCGTGTTCGAGGGCTTTCTTCCGCCGAAACCGGCCGCGCGGCGTGCGCGTCTGCGCGCACTGGCGGATGAAACGCGCACGTTGGTGCTGTACGAAGCCTCGCACCGCATCGTCGGATGTTGTGCCGATCTGCGCGATGCCTTCGGTGCCGAACGTGAAGCGGTGCTGTTGCGGGAATTGACCAAGCTTCACGAAACCTGCCTCGGTGCCACGCTCGCTGAAATCGCCGCGCGCGTCGAATCCGATCCCGAGCAACGTCTGGGCGAATTCGTGCTGGTGATCGCGGGACGCGACGAAGACGCCGACACGAAACTTGCCGAAGGCCGGCGCGTGTTCGCGGTCCTGCGCGAAGAATTGCCGCCCGCGCAGGCGGCCAGACTCGCCGCCGCGATCAGCGGCGCGCCGCGCAAGGCGCTGTATGCTCAACGCGCGGCCGATTGAGCCGATGAATCGGGGGGAACGGCAACCATGTCCACATTGCTGCAGGATGCCGCCACCCGTGCAGCCGCCTATCTGGACGGGCTGGCCGAGCGCAGGGTCGCGTGCGAACCCGCTGCAGTCAGGGCGCTCGACGCGCTGGACGGTGAATTGCCGGCGGCTCCCGCGGACCCGCGCGAGGTGCTGGAACTGCTGGACCGCTGGGGATCGCCCGCCACGATGGCGACGGCGGGGCCGCGCTTTTTCGGCTTCGTAATCGGCGGCAGTCTGCCCGTGGCGCTCGCCGCGAATTGGCTCGCGTCAGCATGGGACCAGAACACCGCCTTCCACGACATCACCCCCGCGACCGCCAGGCTGGAGCAGATCGCGTTGCGCTGGCTGATCGATCTCTTCGGTTTGCCGCGGGACGCCGGCGGCGCGTTCGTGACCGGTGCAACGGTTGCCAATTTCGTGGCGCTGGCTGCGGCCCGGCACGCGGTGCTCGCACGTGTCGGATGGTCGGTCGAGGCCGATGGGCTGTTCGGCGCGCCGCCGGTGACGGTCGTCGTCAGCGAGGAAGCGCACGCGAGCCTCGTCAAGGCACTTGGCCTGGTCGGGTTCGGGCGCAACCGCGTGGTCAAAGTGCCGGTCGACGGGCAGGGCCGCATGCGCGCGGACGAACTGCCGGAGGTGCGCGTGCCGGCGATCGTCTGCACCCAAGTCGGCAACGTGAATACAGGCGCGATCGATCCGGTTGGCGAGGTCTGTGCGCGCGTGCGCGGCAGCGGCGCCTGGGTCCACGTCGACGGTGCGTTCGGTCTATGGGCCGCCGCCTCGCCGCGGCTTGCACCGCTGCTGCACGGCGTGGAGGACGCGGACTCGTGGGCCTGCGACGCGCACAAATGGCTCAATGTCCCGTATGACAGCGGTTTCGCCTTCGTGCGCGACGCCGACGCGTTGCGCGCGGCGATGGCGGTCACGGCGGACTATCTGCCGTCCCGGAACGCGGGGCGCAATCCGTCGGATTACACGCCTGAATTGTCGCGCCGTGCGCGTGGCGTGGAAGTGTGGGCGGCGCTGCGAAGTCTCGGCCGGGCCGGCGTCGCCGAGCTGGTCGAACGCAATTGTCGGCAGGCGCGTCGTTTCGCCGAGGCGCTCGGGGCAGCCGGATTCGAAGTGTTGAACGAGGTGGTTTTGAACCAGGTACTGGTCGCCTTCGGAGACGCCGGCCGGACCTTGCGCGTGATCGCGTCATTGCAGAAAGAGGGCACCTGCTGGTGCGGTGGCACGGTCTGGCAGGGGCGCACGGCCATGCGCATCAGCGTCAGTTCGTGGGCAACCACCGACGAAGACGTGGAACGCAGCATCGAGGCGATCCTGCAGGCAGCCGCAGACACGTCGTGAGGGCGAAACCGACGCGGGAACCTTGCGCCGTTCACGCTACAATGCGCATGGAGTCGGCCGGACAGTCGCGTCGTTCTCAGGAACGCCGAGGAAAGTCCGGGCTCCGCAGGGCAGGGTGCCAGGTAACGCCTGGGCGGCGCGAGCCGACGGACAGTGCAACAGAGAGCAGACCGCCGATGGCCCCGCAAGGGGATCAGGCAAGGGTGAAACGGTGCGGCAAGAGCGCACCGCGAGTCGGGCAACCGACCGGCACGGCAAACCCCACCCGGAGCAAGACCGAATAGGGGAACGATGGCGTGGCCCGCGCCGTTCCCGGGTTGGTCGCTGGAGCGCGGCGGCGACGCCGCGCCGAGAGGAATGACTGTCACGCCGCGAGGCGCACAGGACCCGGCTTACAGGCCGACTCCAAGGTTTTTTTGCCGGCGTCCGCGTTTGCTCCGGGCGCATGCGCTGGCGCTCGAGTGTTCCGGTTACCGTCAACCGGCAAGGGCGGCCCGCGCCGTCGAGGATCAGGATTTCCGAGGCCGCGATTCCCGCCACGGCGCGTTTCGGCCAAGCGCGACAACAGGACGGCGTTGTAACCGCCGGCGCCGGCTGCGTTCAACCGCGACAGGACGTCCCGTCGTGACCGAGCCACCGCGTCGTCGCGTGCGATGTCTGGCGTGCGAGCGTACGCCGTTCGAACATCGCTCCGGCCTGAACGAAAAATCGGCTCGGTACGCCCATTTCCCCGGAAACCGCCGCGAGATACGGTCGTTCGAGCAAGTCGAAATCTTTTGCTTTCAAACACCTTGATGGACTAGCTGAGAATCGGGTTGAAAGTTCGCCCGAATTTCTCCTTTCCCCTTGATCCACAAGCAAAAATTTCTTGACAGTCTCATGAGCTGCGACTAAGGTGGGCGCCTGTGTGGTTTTGTGGGATTTTGTGGAAGCGCACCACCGATGTTCCAGGGCGAAACCGCGATCACCGTCGATGACAAGGGCCGGGTGGCGATTCCCACCGCTTACCGGGAGTCGATCGCGCGCGCCTGCAACAACCGTCTGGTGATCACCTACAACCCCTTCGAGCAGGGCTGCCTGTGGCTGTTCCCGCAACCGGAATGGGAGCGGGTGCGCGACCAGGTGAACGCGCTGCCCAGCGTCAAGCGGGTGCACCGCGACCTGCAGTTGAAGCTGGTCGGCGCCGCCGCGCAGGTGGAACTGGACAGCGCGGCGCGCGTGCTGCTGCCCGCCAGCCAGCGCGCGGCGTCCGGCATCGAGAAGAGGGCGGTGCTGCTGGGCATGGGCAGCAAGTTCGAGCTTTGGAGCGAGCAGGCCCACCTCGCCAAGATCCATCAGACGATCGGCGAAGAAGAAATCAGCGAGGACATGGCGGGACTGAAGTTGTGACGCGGGTGTTCGACGATCGGCGTGCTGCGCCACGTCGGATGCGGGTCGGAATCGGACGGCGCACGCGGCGTGCGCGGGTACGGCGAATGGACGGGGCGATGGCAGCCGGTCGCGGATCGATGCACATCCCGGTGATGCGGGAAGCGGTGCTTGCCGGACTGGCGGTGCGACCGGACGGGCGTTATCTGGACGGCACCTTCGGGCGTGGCGGGCACGCGCGCGCGATTCTGGAGCGGCTCGGTGCGCGGGGCCGCCTGCTGCTGATGGACCGCGACCCCGCAGCCGTCGCGTACGCGCTGCGCGAATTCGCCGGCGATCCGCGGGTCGCCGTCAGACACGCCAATTTCGCGGAACTCGCCGAATGGGAAGAGGTGCGTCCCGGTCTGGATGGCGTGTTGCTGGATCTGGGCGTGTCCTCGCCGCAGCTCGACGATCCCCGGCGCGGATTTTCCTTTCTGGCCGACGCACCGCTGGACATGCGGATGGATCCCGCCGCCGGCGAAAGCGCTGCGGATTTCCTGGCCCGTGCGGACGAGCGCGAGATCGCCGGCGTGCTGTGGCGCTACGGCGAGGAAAGGCTGAGCCGGCGAATCGCGCGTGCCATCGTGACACGCCGCACCGAATCGCCGATCCGCACTACCGGCGAACTGGCCGAGCTGGTCGAGCGCGCGATCGGGCGGCGTGAACGCAACAAGCATCCCGCCACGCGCACGTTCCAGGCGTTCCGCATCCACGTCAACGACGAACTGGGTTCGCTGGAACGCGCGCTGCCCGCCGCCGCGGCCGCACTGAAGCCCGGCGGACGCCTCGCGGTGATCAGTTTCCATTCGCTCGAGGACCGGATCGTCAAGCGCTTCATCCGGGGGGACGCCGCGGCGCCGGCACACCGCGGTTTGCCGACGCCGGTGGAAGCCGGGCCGCCGCTGCGCGCGATCGGCCGCCCGCAGCGGCCGGACGAGGCCGAGATCGCGTGCAATCCGCGCGCGCGCTCGGCGGTGCTGCGCATCGCGGAAAAACGCGAAACGGAGGCCCCCGCATGCTGAGGACGATCGGGCTGCTCGCGAACGGCGTGCTGCTGCTGGCCGTGGTGGCCAGCGGCATCGCCGTGGTGTGGGCGCGCCACCAGGATCGCGTCACCTTCGTCGAGCTCACCCGGCTGCAGAGCGAACGCGACGCGCTGAACGTCGAGTTCGGCCAGCTGGAACTGGAACAGGCGACCCTGGCCAGCCCGTCGCGGATCGAGGCGATCGCGCGCGGGCAACTGGGGATGATCAGCCCGCCATCCGGCAGCGTGGAGTTGATCCGCCGATGAACCCGCGCGCCGAACGCAAGCCCGAACCGCATCTGCCGCGCACGCACGGTCCCAACGCGCGCAAGCGCCTGGCGCTGGTGCTGGCCGTGCTGTCGCTGGCATCGGTCGGACTGGTGGTGCGCGCGATCGACCTGCAGGTGGTGCGCAAGCAGTTCCTGCAGCAACAGGGCGACGCGCGATTCCTGCGCGAGGTGCAGATCCCGGTGTCGCGCGGCACGATCTTCGACCGCAACGGCGTGCCGCTGGCCGTCTCCACGCCGATGGTGTCGATCTGGGCCAACCCGGACGAGCTTCTGCAGCATCCCGACCGCATCCCGGACCTGGCGAAGGCGCTGGGCGTCGGCGCCGGCGAGCTGACGCGCCAGTTGCAGGACCGCAGCGACCGCGAGTTCGTGTACCTGAAGCGGCAGATGAATCCGGACGATGCGCAGGCCGTGCTGGCGCTCGACATTCCCGGCGTCAGCGGCCAGCGCGAGTACAAGCGCTATTACCCCGACGGCGCGGTGATGGCGCACGTGCTGGGCTTCACCAATATCGACGACCGCGGCCAGGAAGGGCTGGAACTGGCCTACGACGGCTGGCTGGCGGGCAAGCCCGGCGTGAAGCGCGTGATCCGCGACCGGCTGGGCCACATCGTCGAGAACGTCGAGCAGATCCGTGCGCCGGTGCCGGGTCACGACCTGACGCTCAGCATCGACAGCCGCATCCAGTATCTGGCCTACAGCGCGCTGGCCGAGGCGATCGCCCGCCGGCACGCCGCGTCCGGCTCGATGGTGATCCTCGACCCGCGCAACGGCGAAATCCTCGCGATGGTCAACGTGCCCTCGTACAACCCCAACGCGGTCGATGCCAGCGCGCCGGCCGCCCGCCGCAACCGTGCGGTCACCGACGTGACCGAACCCGGTTCGACGATGAAGCCGTTCACGATCACCACCGCGCTGGAATCGGGCAAGTGGACACCGGCCACGCCGATCGACACCAGCCCCGGCACCTTCATGCTGAACGGGCACCTGATCCGCGACGACAAGAACAACGGGCTGATCGACCTCAGCCACGTGATCACCTATTCCAGCAACGTGGGCGCCACCAAGATCTCGCTGACGCTGACCGCGCAGCAGATGAACGACGTGCTGCGCAAGTTCGGTTTCGGCCAGAGCAGCGGCAGCGGCTTTCCGGGCGAGGTTTCCGGCTACATCCCGCCCACGCGCGTGTGGGGCCAGTTCGTCAAGGCCACCATTGCGTTCGGCTACGGCCTCAACGTGACCGCGCTCCAGCTCGCGCAGGCCTACGCGACGATCGCCGATGGCGGCATCCGCCACGCGCCGACCTTCATCAAGGGCGACGATTCGCCGGGTGTGCGCGCGGAGCCGCCCGAGATCGCCGCGGAAGTGATGAAGATGCTGCGCACCGTGGTCAGCCCGATCGGCACCGCGCCGCAGGCTGCGGTGCCCGACTACACAGTGGCGGGCAAGACCGGCACCGCGCACCTCGCGATCGCGGGCGGCTACGCGCGCGACCGCTATGCCGCGCTGTTCTGCGGCATCGTGCCGGCCAGCGATCCCCGCCTTGTCGGCGTGGTGGTGATCCGCGACGCCGGCGGCCGCGGCGGCGAATACTACGGCGGCCTGGTGTCGGCGCCGGTCTTCAGCGAGGTGATGACCGGCGCGCTGCGCCTGCTCGACATTCCGCCGGACAACGTGCAGCACTGGTACACCGGCGGCCCGACTGCGCCCGCACCGGTCCCGGTGCCGGCCCGGCCCGTCAACGCGCTCGCCATGGATCATCCCGCTCGGGAGGCCACGCAATGACCGCGATGCGCCTCGACGAACTGCTGCGCGGCATCGCTTCGCCCGAACGCGGCGACATCGTGGTGTCCGGTCTGACCCAGGATTCGCACGGCGTGCACGCCGGCGACGCGTTCGTCGCGCTGGCCGGCGCGGAACATCACGGGATCGAGTTTGCGGATGGCGCGGTGGCGAAAGGCGCGGTGGCGATTCTTGCGGAGCGCGGGACCGGGGACAAAAGACCGGAACCCGGCCGGCAAAAGGCGTTGCACGGCGCGTCCGTGGTCTGGATCGAGAACCTGCGTGCGCAGCTCGGCGCCATCGCCGCACGTTTCTTCGGCGATCCGTCCGCGGCCATGACGGTGATCGGTGTCACCGGCACCAACGGCAAGACCTCGACGGTGCAACTGCTGGCGCAGGCGCTGGCGCACCTGGGCCATCGCGCCGCGACCATCGGCACGCTGGGCGCGGGCCTGCACGGTGCGATCCGTCCCGGCGAGCGCACCACGCCTGACGTGATCCGGGTGCACGGCCTGCTGGCGGAATTCCGCGAGGCGGGCGCGACGCACGTGGCGATGGAGGTGTCCTCGCACGCGCTGGACCAGCATCGCGTCGATGCGGTCAAGTTCGACGTCGCGGTGTTCACCAACCTCACCCGCGATCACCTCGACTACCACGGCACGATGGAAGCCTACGGCGCAGCCAAGGCGAAGCTGTTCGCGTGGCCGGGCCTGCGCGCCGCGGTGATCAACGTGGACGACGCGTTCGGCTGCTCGCTTGCCGGCAGCCTGCCGCGGGCGGTGCGAAAACTCCGCTACGCGATCGACCACGGCGAAGCGGAACTGCGCGCCCGCGAGGTACGCACGCATTCCGACGGCATCGATTTCCGGCTCGAGACGCCCTGGGGCAGCGGCGAGGTCCACAGCAGGCTGCTCGGCCGCTTCAACGTCGCCAACCTGCTGGCGGTGGCCGGCGCGCTGGGCGCGATCGGGGTGCCGTTTCCGCGGCTGCTGGAGGCGCTGGCCGCACTGCAGCCTGTCGCGGGGCGGATGAACCGGCTGGGCGGCGGCGCCTGCCCGCTGGTGGTGGTCGATTATTCGCACACGCCCGATGCGCTGGAGCAGGCCCTGACCACGCTGCGCGCACACTGCCGGGGGAAATTGATCTGCGTATTCGGCTGCGGCGGCGAGCGCGACGCCGGCAAGCGCCCCGAGATGGGCGCGATCGCCGAACGCCTGGCCGACGCGGCGATTGTCACCGACGACAACCCGCGCGGCGAGGACGGCGACGCGATCGTCGCGCAGATCCTGTCCGGGATGCGCGCGCCCGAACTCGCGACGGTCGAGCGTGACCGCGCGCGCGCGATCGGCACCGCCATCGACACGGCGCGCGCCGGCGACGTGGTGCTGATCGCGGGCAAGGGACACGAAACCTATCAGGAGTGCGGCGGCGTCAGGCGGCCGTTCGACGACCTGCAGGTGGCGCGCATCGCGCTGGAGGCCCGGGCATGCTGAACCTGCATCTCAGGGAGATCGCGGTGTGGACGCGCGGCAGCCTGCATGGCGCCGACGCGCCGGTGCACGCGGTTTCCACCGATTCGCGCGGCCTCGGCAGGGGCGAACTGTTCGTGGCGCTGAAGGGCGAGCGCCACGACGGCCACGACCACGTGGCCGAAGCCGCCGCGCGCGGCGCGGCCGGCGCGCTGGTGTCGCGGCGCGTCGATGTCGACATTCCGCAGGTGGTGGTGGCCGACACGCTGCACGCACTGGGCGATCTCGCCAGCGCGGTGCGCGCGCAGCGCGACGTCACCGTGGTCGGCATCACCGGTTCCAACGGCAAGACCACGGTCAAGACCATGACCGCGGCCATCCTCGCGCGTCACGGCCGCACCCACAGCAACGCCGGCAACTTCAACAACGAGATCGGCCTGCCGATGACGCTCCTGGCGATGCCCGAGGATATCCGCTACGCGGTGCTGGAAATGGGTGCCGGCAAGCCGGGCGACATCGCCTACCTCGCCGCGATCGCACGGCCGCGGATCGGGCTGGTCAACAACGTGGCGCCCGCGCATCTGGAGCGCATGCATTCGCTGGAAGGCATCGCGGAGACCAAGGGCGCGATGTATCAGGCGCTGCCGCCGGACGGCATCGCCGTGATCAACGCCGACGACGCCTTCGCAACCTATTTCGCCGGACTGGCAGGCACGCGCCCGATCCTGCGTTTCGGCATCGACGCCCGGGCCGACGTGCGCGCCGGGGACATCGCGCTCGGTCCGGCCGGCAGCGAATTCGAACTGGTGCTGCCCGGCCACGCGGCACGCGTCCGTTTGCCGCTGCCGGGCCGGCACAACGTCGCCAACGCCCTGGCCGCGGCGGCGATCGGGCACGCGCTGAATGTCGCGCCGGCGGACATCGTCGCGGGCCTCGAGCACGTCGAACCGGTCGGCGGCCGGCTGCTGCGGCGCGAGTCGCCGCAGGGCTGGGTGCTGTTCGACGACAGCTACAACGCCAATCCCGGCTCGGTTGCGGCGGCGATCGCCACGCTGGCGCTGCAGCCGGGCGAACGCTGGCTGGTGCTGGGCGACATGGGCGAGCTGGGGCCCGACGCACCCGCGCTGCACGCCGGGATCGGCCGCACCGCGCGCGCGCAGGGCATCCAGCGCCTGTACGCGGTGGGCAGGCTGGCCGCGCATGCCGCGGAGGCTTTCGGGGCGGGTGCGCGCGCGCTCGCCGACCAGCCCGCGCTGGTCGCGGTGCTGCGCCGGGAACTGCATCCGGGGGTGAGCGTGCTGGTCAAGGGCTCGCACGCCTCGCACATGGAAAACGTGATCGCCGCGCTTCTGGACGGCAACGGAGGGAAGAGCCGGCATGTTGCTTGAACTCGCCCGCTGGCTGCTGCACTCGCTCGGCGCGCTGCGCCTGTTCGAGTACATCACCTTCCGCACCATCATGGCCGCGCTGACCGCGCTGGCCGTCGCACTGCTGTGCGGGCCGCTGGTGATCCGGCGGCTGGCCGCACTGAAGGCCGGGCAGGTGGTGCGCAGCGACGGCCCGCAGTCGCACCTGTCCAAGGCCGGCACGCCGACCATGGGCGGCGGGCTGATCCTGGCCGCGATCGCGGGCGCGACGCTGCTGTGGGGCGACCTGCACAACCGCTACATCTGGACCGTGCTGATCGTGACGCTGGCGTTCGGCGCGATCGGCTTCTACGACGACTACCGCAAGCTGGTGCTCAAGGACAGCCGCGGCCTCGCCGCGCGCTGGAAATATCTCGCGCAATCGGTGGTGGGGCTGGCTGCCGCGCTGTTCCTGTTCTGGAGCGCGGATGTACCGGCCGCGACCGCGCTGTACGTGCCGCTGTTCAAGCACGTGGCGATTCCGCTGGGCGCCGGTTTCGTGGTGGTCGCGGATATCTGGATCGTCGGCTTTTCCAACGCGGTGAACCTGACCGACGGCCTGGACGGCCTCGCGATCATGCCGGCGGTGCTGGTGGCCGCGGCGCTGGGCGTGTTCGCCTATCTGGCCGGCAACGTGGTGTTCTCCAACTACCTCGGCATCCCGTCGATTCCCGGCGCCGGCGAGCTCGCGGTGTTCTGTGGCGCGCTGACCGGTGCGGGGCTCGGGTTCCTGTGGTTCAACACCTATCCGGCACAGGTGTTCATGGGCGACATCGGCGCGCTGGCGATCGGCGGGGCGCTGGGCTGCATCGCGGTGGTCGTCCGCCAGGAAATCATCCTGCTGGTGATGGGTGGCGTGTTCGTGGTCGAGACCGCGTCGGTGATGCTGCAGGTCGGCAGCTTCAAGCTGACCGGCAAGCGCGTGTTCCGGATGGCGCCGATCCACCATCACTTCGAATTGAAGGGCTGGCCCGAGCCGCGCGTGATCGTGCGCTTCTGGATCATCTCGGTGGTGCTGGTGCTGGTGGGTTTGGCGACGTTGAAGGTGAGGTGATGAAGAGCTACGGGACTCGGGACTCGGGACTCGGGACTCGGCAACAGCCGAGCATTCCCGCGTTGCCCTCCGCTTTCGGCATTTGCGTGTCATGCCTTGGTCCCATGGACTCAGCCAATTCTGTTCGAGTTTCTCCGCGGTCGAGCATTCGCTACCCCGTTGCTTTTGCGCTCCCGACCTCCGAGTCCCGAGTCCCGAGTCCCGATCATGAAGCGGGGTATGTCGGATGACGGGATGGTTCGGCCAATCACAAGCCATCCGCAAGCACGGTCCGCAGGGCCGCTACGACCCGTGGCTGCTGCTCGCGATCGTGGCGCTGGCGGCGTTCGGCATCGTGATGGTGGCGTCCAGTTCCATCGCGGTGGCCGATGGCCAGCACATCGGCGAATTCCATTACCTGAAGCGGCATCTGGTCTTCCTCGCGCTGGGAACGATCGGCGCGGTCGCGGTCGCGCGCATCGAACTGAAGCTGATGGAGAAGCGCGCCTTCCTGCTGATGCTGGTCACCTTCGCGCTGCTGCTGGCGGTGTTCGTGCCGCATCTGGGCATGCGCATCAACGGCGCACGGCGCTGGATCAACCTGGGCCTGATCGGATTCCAGCCGGTGGAGCTGGCCAAGCTGGCGATCGTGCTGTATCTCGCGAGTTACCTGGTACGCCATCGCGATGGCGTCGAGCGCAAGTTCTTCGGCGTGTTCAAGCCGATGCTGGTGGCGGGCTTCACTGCGGTGCTGCTGCTGGCGCAGCCCGACTTCGGCTCGGCCGCGCTGATCGCGGTGGTGACGGTGGGCATGGTGTGGCTGGCCGGTGCGCGGATGCGCTACCTCGGCATCCTGGGTCTGCCGCTGCCGCCGCTGGCGGCGTGGCTGGCGCTCAGCACCGACTATCGCGTCAAGCGGCTGACCTCGTTCCTCGATCCCTGGAAGGATCCGTTCAACGACGGCTTCCAGTTGACCCAGGCGCTGATCGCGATCGGGCGCGGGCAATGGTTCGGCGTGGGGCTGGGCGGCAGCGTGCAGAAGCTGTTCTATCTTCCCGAGGCGCACACCGATTTCATCCTGGCGGTGATCGGCGAGGAACTGGGCTTTGCCGGCATCCTGTCCGTGCTGGCGCTGTTCGCGCTGCTGGTGGGCCGTGGCCTGCACCTCGGGTTGCGCGGCGTGGAAGTGGGGCAGCGCTTCGCGGGTTACGTCGCGTTCGGCATCTCGCTGTTGATCGGGTTGCAGGCGCTGGTGTCGGTGGGCGTGAACCTGGGCGTGTTGCCGACCAAGGGGCTGACGCTGCCGCTGATCAGTTCCGGCGGTTCCAGCGTGCTGATGACCTGCGTGATGCTGGGCGTGCTGCTGCGCGCAGGCTACGAGATCCACCGCGCCGAAGACATCCGCCGGATGGCGACCCGGCATCCGGCTGCGCCGGTGCAGAACGCGGCGCCGGCGCACGCGCCGAGGACCCGCGAACTGCCGCTGGCCGTGCGCGGGCGGATCGAACCCGTCATAGGCGATCTGCGCGCATGAACGCGAACGCGCCCGTGCTGATCATGGCCGGCGGCACCGGAGGCCATATCTTTCCGGGGCTGGCCGTGGCCGACGCGCTGCGCGCGCGCCGGGTGCCGGTGCTGTGGCTGGGGGCGCGCGGCGGCATGGAAAACCGGATCGTGCCCGGGCACGGTCTCGAATTGCTGGTGGTGCCGGTCGCCGGTTTGCGCGGCAAGGGCTTGCGGTCGCGCCTCGCCGCGCCGTGGATGCTCACGCGTGCGTTCGCGGCGTCGCGGCGCATCCTGCGCGAGGTGCGCCCGCGCAGCGTGCTGTCGCTGGGCGGTTACGTCGCCGGTCCGGGCGGCATCGCGGCGTGGCTGCAACGCTGTCCGCTGCTGGTGCACGAGCAGAACCGCGTGCCGGGCTTCACCAATCGCGTGCTGGCACGGCTGGCGCGGTGCGTGATGAGCGGTTTCGCCGATGCGTTTCCCCCGTCCGCACGCGCCCAATGGACCGGCAATCCGGTGCGCGCGGCGATCGCGTCCCTGCCGCCACCGGAAGTGCGGTTTGCCGATCGCGCAGGTGCGCCGCGGTTGCTGGTGCTGGGAGGCAGTCTGGGCGCGCGCACCCTGAACCAGGGCCTGCCGAATGCGCTGACGCTGATCCCGGAACAGCGCCGCCCCGAGGTGCTGCATCAGTGCGGTGCGGCGCACATCGAGGAAACTCGTGCGGCGTACGCCCGCGCGCGCGTCGATGCGCGCGTCGAACCCTTCATCGCCGACATGGCCCAGGCGTACGGCTGGGCGGACCTCGTGGTCTGCCGTGCCGGCGCGCTGACGCTGGCGGAACTCGCGGCCGCGGGCGCGGCCTCGGTGCTGGTGCCGTTCCCGCATGCGGTCGATGACCACCAGACGAAAAACGCGGAAGGTTTCGTCGCGGCCGGTGCCGCCGAACTGGTGCACGACCGCTGGTTCGACGCGTCGAAATTCGCGGGTCTGCTGGAACGTCTGCTGCGCGACCGCGGACGGCTGCTGGCGATGGCGACGTCCGCGCGCGCGCTGGCGAAACCCGACGCCGCGGACGTGATCGCGCAACGCTGCCTGGAGGTGGCCGCATGACCCCGCATCGGCTGCCGCCGCACGGCGACATCATGCAGAGCTTCCGGCGCGTGCATTTCATCGGCATCGGCGGGGCCGGCATGAGCGGCATCGCCGAGGTGCTGCACACGCTGGGCTACAGGGTGTCGGGTTCGGACAAGCAGGCCTCGTCCGTCACCGAACGGCTGTCGAAGCTGGGCATCGAGGTGAAGATCGGCCACGATCCGCAGCATGTCGATGGCGCCGACGCGGTGGTGGTGTCGAGCGCGATCGACGCCGCGAATCCGGAACGCCTCGCCGCAATCCGGCAGCGCATCCCGGTGGTGCCGCGCGCCGAAATGCTGGGCGAATTGATGCGTTTCCGCCGCGGCATCGCGGTCGCGGGCACGCACGGCAAGACCACCACCACCAGCCTGACCGCCAGCGTGCTGGCCGAGGCCGGCTACGACCCGACCTTCGTGATCGGCGGCCAGCTGCTTTCCGCCGGCGCGCACGCGCGGCTGGGCGCCGGCGATTACCTGGTGGCCGAAGCCGACGAATCGGACGGCTCGTTCCTCAAGCTTTCGCCGGTGGTGGCGGTGATCACCAACATCGACGCCGATCATCTGGGCCACTACGGCGGCGACTTCGCGCAGCTCAAGACCGCCTTCGCGGACTTCCTGCACCGCCTGCCGTTCTACGGCCTCGCGGTGCTGGGCATCGATGACCCCGAGGTCGCGGAACTGGCGCAGCTCACGCCGCGCAGCAGCCTGACCTACGCGATCGATCACCCGGCCGACGTGCGCGCATCGAACCTGCGCGCCGACCGCAACCGGATGTACTTCGAGCTGTCGCTGCCGGGGCAGGAAACCGTGCCGGTGACGCTGAACCTGCCCGGCCGCCACAACGTGCTGAACGCGCTGGCCGCCGCCACGGTCGGCTGGCAACTGGGCGTGGAACCGGCCGCGATCGCGCGTGCGCTGGAAAACTTCCAGGGCGTCGGCCGGCGCTTCCACATCAATCGCGATCTCGAACTCGCGCAGGGCAGCGCGATGCTGGTGGACGATTACGCGCACCATCCGCGCGAACTGGCCGCCGTGATCGCGGCTGCGCGCGCGGGCTGGCCCGGGCGCCGGCTGGTGATCGCGTTCCAGCCGCACCGCTACACCCGCACCCGCGACCTGCTGGACGACTTCGCGTCGGTGCTGTCGGAAGTCGACGTGCTGGTGATGACCGAGGTGTATCCGGCCGGCGAGGCGCCGATCGCGGGCGCCGACGGCCGCGCGCTGGCGCGCGCGGTGCGCGCGCGCGGCAAGGTCGATCCGGTGTTCGTGGAGCACCCGCGCGAACTCCCCGGCACGCTGCCCGCGCTCTTGCGCGATGGGGATCTCGTGCTGCTGCTGGGTGCGGGTGACATCGGTGCGGAAGCCGCGAAGCTGGCGCAACGCGGCCACTTGAAGAGCGAGGATTCCGCATGAGCCCGAGTTCCGAGTTCCGAGTCCCGAGTCCCGGCGCAAAGCGCATCACCGACCCGCGCGATTTCGGCCGCGTCGCGGTGGTGATGGGCGGCAGCTCGGCCGAGCGCGAGGTGTCGCTGATGTCCGGCCGCGGCGTGCTGGCGGCGCTGAAAAGCCGCGGCGTCGATGCCCATGCGATCGACGGCATTCCTGCGCTGCTGGATGCCGTGCGCGCTGGCCACTTCGCGCGGGTGTTCAACATCCTGCACGGCCAGCAAGGCGGCGGCGAGGACGGCGTGCTGCAGGGCGCGCTGGAATCGCTGCACATCCCCTACACCGGCTCCGGCGTGCTGGGCTCGGCGCTGTCGATGGACAAGGTGCGCAGCAAGTGGGTGTGGCAGTCGCTGGGTCTGCCGACGCCCAGGTTCGTGCCCTTGCCGCGCGGCGCGGCGGCCGGACACGTGCACCGGGCCGCGTGCGAACTGGGTCTGCCCCTGATCGTGAAGCCGGCCTGCGAAGGCTCCAGCGTGGGCGTGTCGCGGGTGTTCGAGGAAAAGCACCTCGACGACGCGGTCGCGCTGGCCCGGCGCTACCCCGGCGACCTGCTGATGGAAACGCTGATCGAGGGCGAGGAGTTCACGGTGTCGATCCTCGGCCGCGAGGTGCTGCCCAGCATCAGGATCGTGCCCAAGGGCGATTACTACGACTACAACGCCAAGTACATCGCCGAGGACACGCAGTACATCTGCCCCGGTCTCGAAGGCGAAGCGGAAAACGAATTGCGCAGGCTGGCCTGGCGCGCGTTCGAGGCGCTGGCCTGTTCCGGCTGGGGCCGCGTCGATGTGATGCGTGACCGCGCGGGCCGCAGCTGGCTGCTGGAGGTGAACACCGCGCCAGGCATGACCTCGCATTCGCTGGTGCCGAAGGCGGCAGCGGCTGCGGGCATGGACTACGCCGAGCTCTGCTGGCGGGTGCTGGAAACCAGTTTCGATCGGGACTCGGGATTCGGGATTCGGGATTCGAAAGAGCCGCATTCCGGCAGTTACACGCCAACCAAAGCCGACAGCACACCCAAGACGTTCGAAAGCAGGGCTTCGGCTTCCACGAGTCCCGAGTCTCGAGTCCCGAGTCCCGGCTCCGAGCGAGGCGCCGCATGAAAGGCGCGACCGCCCTGCGCTTCGCCGCCTGGATCATCGCGATCACGCTGGTCGCGCTGCCGGTGGTGGGCGTGCTGCAGGGCTGGTTCGCCGCAGGTCGCTGGCCGGTGCGCACCCTGCAGGTGCATGCGGCGTTCCGGCACGTCAGCGCCGCGCAGATCCGTGCCGCGGTGGAGCCCTCGCTGGGTGCGGGTTTCTTCGCGCTGGATCTAGAACGGGTGCGCGATGCCGTCGCCGCGTTGCCGTGGGTGTCGCGGGTCGAGGTGCGCAAGCACTGGCCGGACTCGCTGGAGCTGACGGTGTACGAGATCCAGCCGTTCGCGCGCTGGAACGGCGACGGCCTGGTCGGACGCTACGGCCGGATCTTCAAGGTGCCGGATGCGGACCGGATCGGCGGCCTGCCGCAGTTCAACGGGCCCGACGACCGGGTCGACGACGTGCTAGCCTTCTACCGCGAGGTGCAGGACGACTTCGCCCCCTTCGCGCTGCACGTCAGTGAAGTGGACCTGTCCGCACGCGGCAGCTGGAGCCTGGTGCTTTCCGACGGCAGCCGCGTGGTGATCGGCGAAACCGATCCCGAGCAGCGGCTGCAGCGCTTCCTGTCGGTGATGCCGATCCTGATGCGCGGGCGCAGCGGAGGCTTCGTCTATGCCGACCTGCGCTACAGCAACGGTTTTGCGGTGCGCTGGCCGGCCACGCCTGCCGGCAGCGCGCCATCCGATCCGAAGAACACTGCGAGGGCTCCGTCCCATGCTACTGACCGAAGTGCTTAGACCCATGAACCGCAAGAGCGACAAGCATCTTGTCGTCGGCCTCGACATCGGCACCTCCAAGGTGATGGCGATCGTCGGCGAATACCTGCCGGGCGAGCCGGTCGAGGTGATCGGCTTCGGCAGCCACGTTTCGCGCGGCATGAAGAAGGGCGCGGTGGTCGATATCGAATCCACCGTGCATTCGATCCAGCGCGCGGTCGAGGAAGCCGAACTGATGGCCGGCTGCGACATCCGCTCGGTGTGCGCCTCGATTTCCGGCTCCCATCTGGAAACGCGCAATTCGCACGGCACCGCCGCGATTCGCGAGCGCGAGGTGACGGCGGGCGATCTGGACCAGGTGCTGGAAGCGGCCAGCGCCGTGGCGATCCCCGCCGACCGCAAGCTGCTCTACAAGGAACCGCAGGAGTACCGGATCGACGGTCAGGACGGCATCCGCCATCCGATCGGAATGAGCGGCGTGCGCCTCGAGGCGGGGGTGCATCTGGTGACCGGCGCGGCATCGGCGGTGCAGAACATCACCAAGTGCATCCAGCGCTGCGGCCTGTCGGTCGATGAACTGGTGCCGGCCGCGCTGGCCTCGGCGAAAGCCGTGCTCACCGACGACGAACGCGAACTGGGCGTATGCGTGGTGGAACTGGGCGCGGGCACCACCGACATCGCGATCTACACGCAGGGCTCGATCCGGCACACCCGTTCGCTGCCGGTGGGTGGCGATCAGGTCACCTCCGACATCGCCTACGGCGTGCACACGCCCACGGCGCACGCCGAAGAAATCAAGATCAAGTACGGCTGCGCGTTGGCGCAGCTCGCGCACGCCGAGGAAACCATCCAGGTGTCGTCGGTGGGCGACCGGCCGCCGCGGCGGCTCGCACGGCAGTCGCTGGCGCAGTCGATCCAGGCGCGTTACGAGGAAATCTTCGAGATGGTGCAGGACGAACTGCGCCGCTCCGGCTACGAGAGCCTGGTCGCGGCCGGCGTGGTGCTGACCGGCGGCGCCGCGCGGATGGAAGGCGCGCTGGATCTCGCCGAGGAGGTGTTCCACAAGATGGTGCGGATCGGCGTGCCGCAACACGTGACCGGCATGACCGAGGTGATCGCGAGTCCCGCCAACGCGACCGGCGTGGGCCTGCTGCTGCACGGTTCGCGCGGCGGCGGAACGCGGCATCCGGGTGGCGCGGTGGGCGGCAGCGTGGCGGAGGCGATCGGCAGGATGAAAGGCTGGCTCAGCAGGAATTTCTGACCGGCATGAACGGATGGGTTCGAGGCGGACCCTGCTCAGGTCTGGCCGGACGCGCCGGGTCCGGGATCGCGATGTGCGATCCCTGCGCGGAAAGGCGGCCTTCCATGGCCGCACTCCCGGAGAAGGACCCGGTTTCGGCGAATCGGCACAAGCAGCAGAAGCGTGCCGATTCGCGGCAGGCCCTCGTGGCCTGCGGTGACTTCGATGGGCTTCTGCGCGGGCGATGGATTTTTTCGCGGCATCCACTGGCAGCAATACGGAGGACGGGCAAATGTTCGAACTGGTAGAAAAACTGGCACCCAATGCGGTGATCAAGGTAATTGGCGTGGGCGGCGGCGGCGGCAACGCCGTCAGCCACATGGTCAATTCCACCATCGACGGCGTGGAGTTCATCTGCGCCAACACCGATGCGCAAGCGCTGAAGAGTTCCGGTGCGCGCACCACGTTGCAACTGGGCGAGTCGGTGACCAAGGGCCTGGGCGCCGGCGCGAATCCCGAGATCGGCCGGCAGGCCGCTTTGGAGGATCGCGACCGGATCGTCGAGGTGCTGGAAGGCGCCGACATGGTGTTCATCACCTGCGGCATGGGCGGGGGCACCGGCACCGGCGCGGCGCCGGTGGTGGCGCAGCTCGCCAAGGAGAAGGGCATCCTGACCGTGGCGGTGGTGACCAAGCCGTTCCCGTTCGAGGGACGCCGGCGCATGCAAGTGGCCATGAAGGGCATCGAGGATCTGCAGCAGTATGTCGATTCCCTGATCACGGTCCCGAACGAGAAGTTGCTGACCGTGCTGGGCCGCGAAGTCACCTTGTTGAATGCCTTCAAGGCGGCCAACGAGGTGCTGCAGGGCGCGGTGCAGGGCATCGCCGACCTGATCACCCGCCCGGGCCTGATCAACGTCGATTTCGCCGACGTCCGCACCGTGATGAGCGAGATGGGGATGGCGATGATGGGCACCGGCACGGCTCGCGGCGACGATCGCGCGCAGGCCGCGGCCGAGGCGGCGATCAACAACCCGCTGCTGGAAAACATCGACCTGTCGGGCGCCTGCGGCATCCTGGTCAACGTCACCGCCGGGCCGAACCTGACGATGCGCGAGTTCGACGAGATCGGCCGGGTGGTGCACGACTTCGCCAGCGAGGACGCGACCGTGGTGCTGGGCACCGCGCTCGATCCGGATTTGTCGGACGACGTGCGGGTGACCGTGGTTGCCACCGGCCTGAACCGGGCCGCGCGGGCGCAGTTGCGCCCGGTGCCCAAGCAGGAGGAAGTGGTGATGCAGCAGCGGCCGCGGCGCGCGTTGCGTACCGGCACCGGCAACGAGGTGGTCGATTACGCCCCCCAGCAAGCCAGCCTCGCCGCCGAACCCCCGCCGGCCCCTGCGGCGCGCCAGGCCAAGGAAGCGGCCGCCGCGCCGAACATGGACTACCTCGACATTCCGGCCTTTCTGCGCCGTCAGGCGGATTGAGGGGAAGGCTCCGGAGTCCTATGCCGCGAGCGCTCTCCGTCGAACCCTCACGGCGTGCAGGCGGTGCCATGCAAGGCATCGCCTGACCGCGCGGCGTTTTCGCTGCGGCGCCGGGCCGACGCCAAGGCCGGAGGCGTGTGAACGGGGCCGGTCCCTGTCCGGGAAGTCCGCCCCTTGCTGCGCGAGATCGCCGCGCTCCGGACACCCGTCCCCGGCAACGCGGCGGTTCGCGGTTTTCGGCAGAATCCGGGAACCGGACGTCGTCTGCCGCGGTCGCAATCTGTCGGCCTTGCCCGAACGCCGGCCGGAAGGCCGGATTTCTCCGACCCGTCCCTGTTTCGCCCAGGTGCTTTGCAGTCCGATGCCGCTCCGTTTTCCCGGGAATGGGAAGGGTGTCTCAAGGGGATTAACTGAACGCACGGGTCCACTTTATTCGGCTTGTCAACCGTGCTAGCATCTACACCGTTTTAGCGTAGTCCTAACGGGATTCAAACGAAAAAATGATCAAGCAGCGCACGCTCAAGAACGTGATCAGGGCGACGGGCGTCGGTCTGCACACGGGGGAAAAGGTTTACATGACCTTGCGGCCCGCGCCGGTGAACACCGGCATCGTGTTCCGCCGCACCGATCTTCCCGAGCCGGTCACCATTCCCTCGCGCTGCGAATTCGTTGGCGACACGCGCCTGTCCACCACGCTGGCGAAAGGCGACGTGCGGGTCTCGACTGTCGAGCACCTGTTGTCGGCGATGGCCGGCCTGGGCATCGACAACGCCTACGTCGATCTGTCCGCGCCGGAAGTGCCGATCATGGACGGCAGCGCCGGTCCTTTCGTGTTCCTGTTGCAATCGGCGGGCATGGAGGAACAGCCTGCGCCCAAGCGCTTCATCCGGATCAGGAAGCCCGTCAAGGTCGAGGACGGCGACAAGTGGGCACGCTTCGAGCCGTTCGACGGTTTCAAGGTCGGCTTCTCGATCGAGTTCCAGCATCCGATCTTCTCGCGCCGCGCCTCCAGCGCCGAGATCGACTTCTCCACCACCTCGTTCGTGAAAGAGGTGTCGCGCGCGCGCACCTTCGGCTTCATGCGCGACATCGAGATGCTGCGCGAGAAGAACCTCGCGCTGGGCGGCTCGATGGACAACGCGATCGTGCTGGACGACTACCGCGTGCTGAACGAGGACGGCCTGCGCTACGAGGACGAGTTCGTCAAGCACAAGATCCTCGACGCGATCGGCGATCTTTACCTGCTGGGCCACAGCCTGATCGGCGCCTTCTACGGCCACAAGTCCGGGCACGAGTTGAACAACAAGCTGCTGCGCGCGCTCTTGGCCAACAAGGCGGCGTGGGAAGAAGTCAGCTTCGAGGATCCGGCCCAGGCGCCCATTTCCTACGCCCATCCCGCGCAGGCGGTCTGAGTTTCCCCGACCCTGTTCCGACGGTCCCGAGCGGTCCGTACGCCGGCGTATTGCCCGGAGTACCGGACACGCGCGCAAATCCTGTGTTATAAAGCCCGCCTCCCTGCCCGGATATGGGGGGAGGAGGATCGGTCGCGACCGGTTCTTCAAGACGACGGTTGCGTTCCGGCGCAGGAAGCCAGTTCAAGGAACAGGGCGCGCAATTCGGGATCGGTCATGGATGCCGCCGCGGCACGCAACCGCTGCGCGGTTGCGTGTGACATACGTTCGGCGGTCTTCCGATCCCCGATCACGGCGGGAGTGGATGCCACCCGGACCGTGATCGCGGCGGCGGCGATGCCGGCCGCCCGCAGCGCGGCGAGGGTCCGGCTCTGTTCCATGCGAACGCGCGCGGCCCAGGCGGGCGTGGGGGCCAGCAGGTACGCGCGGTCGTTGCGCAACCCGGCGAGCGTGACGTGCTCGGCAAGAACCGGTGGCAGATGCGGACGAAGCCTCCGGTTCAGATGGTCCAGTTCGCGGGCGCGTGCGACCAGATCGGCGACCGCTCCGCACTGTGCCACCGGCGTCGGACCCCGGGTATCGCGTGGCGGCAGTGGCTTGACGGGAGACAAATGCATGACACCGGATACGGTTGACTGACATGACGATGATACTCGTGGCGCGTTCGTGCAAGAGCGGTGTGCACCCGTCCCCCTACGACGAACGGCTGCGATCGCACCGGCGGGTGAGGGCGGTGCTGACCGCGGGGGCCTTGGTGTGCATGGTGGCAGGCGCCGCCTTCGCGCTGTGGGCCGCCAGTCCCGCCGGCAGGATGCTGGCGAGGATCGAATCGCTGAACCAGCAGGTCGCCGCACAGAAGGTGCAATTGCAGGAAGTCCGCCGCAACGCGCAGCGCGAGATGGACCAGATGGCCGTCAAGCTGGGCGAGCTGCAGGCGCAGTCGGCGCGTCTGGATGCGCTGGGCCAGCGTCTGGTCAAGGCCGGCAAGCTCGATCCCGCCGAATTCGACTTCAACCAGCCGCCCGCGATGGGCGGCCCCGAGCAGAGCGTGCCGCCGGCGCGCTCGCTGCCACTGGATCTGGCCACCAGCATGGAGCTGTTGAGCAAACGCTTCGACACCCAGCAGACCGAACTGGGCGTGCTGCAGAGCCTGCTCACCAACCGGCTGGTCGATGCCAGCCTGATCCCGTCCGGGATGCCCGTCACGGACGGCTACATCGCCTCGTATTTCGGCCAGCGCATCGATCCGTTCACCGGCCGGCGCAGCTTCCATCCGGGCCTCGACATCGACGTGCCGCTGGGCACGCCGGTGCGTGCGGTGGCCGACGGCGTGGTGACCTACGCGGGGCTGCGTCCCGGCTACGGCAAGGTGGTCGAGATCGATCATGGCGACGGCTACATGACCCGCTACGCGCACAACAGCCGGCTGCAGGCGCACGTCGGCGAGCGCGTGCACGCCGGCGAGGTGATCTCGGATGCCGGTTCCACCGGCCGCTCGACCGGCCCGCACGTGCATTTCGAGGTCTGGCACGACGGCAAGCTGGTCAATCCGCTCAGCTACGTGCGCAGGTCCCGCGGCTGAAGCCGCGCGGAACGGGCATCCGGACGCGCCCGTTCCCCGCTTGAAACCCGGCTCTGCGACCGCCACCGTTTGGCGGGCGGGGCGTATGGCCTTATCATGCGCGATTGCCTTCGCGTCGCGCCCCCGCCACCGCCAAAGCCCGAAACCCGATGTTCAATCGTGTCCTGACGAGTATCTTCGGCAGCCGCAACGACCGCGTGCTGCGCCAGCTGTCGCGGATCGTCGCGCGCATCAACGCGCTCGAGCCGGAGATGCAGCGCCTGAACGACAGCGCGCTGCGCGGCAAGACCGCGGAATTCCGCCAGCGCGTCGCGGCCGGCGAAGGCCTGGACCGGCTGCTGCCGGAAGCCTATGCGGTGGTGCGCGAGGCTTCCCGCAGGGTGCTGGGCCTGCGCCACTACGACGTGCAGTTGATCGGCGGCATGGTGCTGCACCAGGGCAAGATCGCGGAGATGCGCACCGGCGAGGGCAAGACCCTGGTGGCGACGCTGCCGGTGTACCTCAACGCGCTGGAAGGCAAGGGCGTGCATGTGGTCACCGTGAACGACTACCTCGCCAAGCGCGACGCCGCGTGGATGGGCAAGGTCTACAACTTCCTCGACATGACGGTGGGCGTGGTGTGGCCGGGCATGGACCACGGCGACAAGCGCGCCGCCTACGCCGCCGACATCACCTACGGCACCAACCACGAATTCGGTTTCGACTACCTGCGCGACAACATGGCGGTATCGAAGGACCAGCGCTATCAGCGCGGCCTGCACTACGCGATCGTGGACGAGGTCGATTCGATCCTGATCGACGAGGCGCGCACGCCGCTGATCATCTCCGGTCCCGCCGAGGAATCGCCCGAGCTGTACATCCGCGTCAACCGGATCGTCCCGAAACTGACGCGGCAGACGAAGGACAACGTGCCGGGCGAGCCGCCCGAGCCGGGCGACTACTTCGTCGACGAGAAGCAAAAGCAGGTGCACCTGTCCGAGGAAGGCATGGAGCATGCCGAACAGCTGCTGCGCGAGGCCGGCGTGCTGGATGCCGATTCCGGCCTGTACGACGCTCGCAACCTCGCGGTGGTGCACCACCTCAATGCCGCGCTGCGTGCGCACACGCTGTATCACCGCGACGTCGATTACATCGTGCGCGACGGCGAGGTGATCATCGTCGACGAGTTCACCGGCCGCACCCTGCCGGGCCGGCGCTGGTCGGATGGCTTGCACCAGGCCGTCGAGGCGAAGGAAGGCGTGCCGATCCAGCGCGAGAACCAGACGCTGGCCACGATCACCTTCCAGAACCTCTTCCGGATGTACGACAAGCTGGCCGGCATGACCGGCACGGCCGACACGGAAGCTTACGAATTCCAGCAGATCTACGGGCTGGAAGTGGTGGTGATCCCGACCAACAAGCCGATGATCCGCAAGGACGCGTCCGACCTGGTGTTCCTGAAGCCGGAAGCCAAGTTCAAGGCGGTGCTGGAGGACATCAGGGAATGCCGCGAGCGCGGCCAGCCGGTGCTGGTCGGCACCGCCTCGATCGAGGTGTCCGAGCTCGTCTCGGACATGCTCAAGAAGGCCGGCATCCCGCACGAGGTGCTGAACGCCAAGCAGCACGAGCGCGAGGCGCACATCATCGAGCAGGCCGGCCGTCCGGGCGCGGTCACGATCGCCACCAACATGGCCGGCCGCGGCACCGACATCGTGCTGGGCGGTTCGCTCGACGCCGAACTTGCGGCGCTCCCGGAAAACGCCACCGAGGCCGACCGCGAACGGGTGCGCGCCGAATGGAAAAAGCGCCACGAGCAGGTGGTCGCCGCGGGCGGGCTGCACATCATCGGCACCGAACGCCATGAATCGCGGCGCGTGGACAACCAGCTGCGCGGCCGTTCCGGCCGCCAGGGCGATCCCGGCTCCTCGCGCTTCTATCTCTCGCTGCAGGACAACCTGATGCGCATCTTCGCCGGCGAGTGGGTCGGCCGCTGGATGCGCGCGTTCGGCATGAAGGAGGACGACGCGCTGGAAGACCGGATGGTCAGCCGCCAGATCGAGAAGGCGCAGCGCAAGGTCGAGCAGCACAACTTCGACATCCGCAAGAACCTGCTGGAGTTCGACGACACCGCCAACGACCAGCGCAAGGTGATCTATCAGCAGCGGCTGGAGCTGCTGGAGGCCGACGACGTATCCGACACCGTGGCCGACATCCGGCGCGACGTGTTCGCAGGGGTGGCGCAAAGCTACGTGCCGCGCGAGAGCGTGGACGAGCAG
Organism: Gammaproteobacteria bacterium; assembly: GCA_021325195.1. Classification (GTDB taxonomy): domain Bacteria; phylum Pseudomonadota; class Gammaproteobacteria; order Xanthomonadales; family Rhodanobacteraceae; genus 66-474. Next base: position 37,732 of record JAJPHQ010000017.1, read on the forward strand.
TGGAACCTGGCCGGCCTCGAGAACGCGCTGGAATCCGACTTCGGCCTCAAGGTGGATCTGGTGCGCTGGGCGGAAACCGCCCAGGATGTGGACGCGGAAGCCATCCACCGCCGCGTGATCGACGCCGCCGAGGCGCTGTTCGCCGAGAAGGAGCGCCAGATCGGCCCCGAGGTGATGCGCGCGCTGGAGAAGCACGTGATGCTCTCGGTGCTGGACAGCGCCTGGAAGGAACACTTGGCCAGCATGGACTACCTGCGCCAGGGCATTTATCTGCGCAGCTACGCGCAGATCGATCCCAAGAAGGAATACAAGCGCGAGTCGTTCCGGCTGTTCGAGGCCATGCTCGACCGGATCAAGCTGGAACTGGTCCAGACGCTGGCGCGCGTGCGGATCCGCAGCGAGGAAGAGGTCGCCGCGATGGAGGCCGAGCAGCGCCGTCTCGCCGCGGCGCGCGCGATGCAGTTCCAGCACGCCGAGGCCACCGGTTTCGCTGCGGTGCCGGCCGGCGGCGGCGAGGGCGCGCAGGCCGAGGGCGCGGCCGTCGCCGCGGTTGCCGCGCCCGTCGTGCGCGAAGGCCGCAAGATCGGCCGCAACGAGCCGTGCCCGTGCGGCAGCGGGAAAAAGTACAAGCACTGCCACGGCGCGCTCAATTGAATCCCGCCGTGACGGGGATCAGCGCTGCGCGCGCGGCACGGCGTCGAACGCGACCGTGAGCCGCGTTTGTCCGCCGGAAAACGGGACCGTGCCGTGCCAGAAATACGACGGAAACAGCACCAGCGTTCCCGCCACCGGGTGGACCTCGTGCTCGGCTGACAGGGCGGGCGTGGTCAGGATGCCCGGCTCCGCGAACGTCAGCGTGCCTTCCCTGCAACGCGCGTCGTGCATGACTTCCGGCAAGTCGATGTAGCAGGCCGAGGAAATCCAGCCGTTGGGATGCACGTGGTTGTGGTGGAAGCCCGGCGCGTGCAGCCGCACCGACCAGCTTCCGCTGAACCGGTAGGCGCCCGCGTTGCGGCGCCGCAGCGGGTCCGGGCCATGGCCGGCGCGCGCCATGTAGTCGCGGATCGGCGCATCGAAGGCCTTGAACAGCGCCTGCACGACGGGGTCCGGGCTGCGCGCGAGGTCGCCCATGGTCTCGGTGCCGTGGCGCAGCGATTGAAACAGCAGCCGGTGGCGGAATGCCCCGTGCAACCTGTCCAGGCTGCGCTTCAGATCGCCGAGAAAACCGGCGAGATCGCGCCACGGCGGGGGAGGCTCGAGCTGGTACCGGACCACCAGCGACCGGTAATCGCACAGCTCGCGGTAGCGCTCGTCACCCAGCATCCGCCACGCGGTCGTCTGCAACGCGATCACGTACTGGTCATCGGGCGTTTGCCGGAGCAGCGCGTCACACAGCGCCACGGTCCCGCCCGGATCGCCCACGCCCAGACGCGCGGCCGCCATCAGTTTCATCGACGCGGCATCGCCGGGCAGCCTGCGCAGCGTGCTGGCCCCCAGATCCAGCGCGATCGCGGGATCGAATTCCAGTGCCGCCAGCCCGGCGCGCAGCAGCAGCGCCGGCGGCGCATGCGGACGTTCGATGCGCGGGGCGAGGCAGGCGTAAGCCGCGCGCGGATCGCCGGCGCCCTGCACCACGGCCGCCTTGACCGCCCACAAGGCGTCGTTGCCGGGGAACCTGCGCAGGGCCTCGTCGAGTGCGGCGGTGGCCCGGGCGGCATCCCCGGTGCGTATCCAGACCAGTCTGGCCAGATCGCCGTGCGCATCGGCGTGCTGGGGATCCCGTTGCAGGCAGCCCCGAAGCGCCGCTTCGGCGCGCTCGAGTTCACCGAGCGCAATCAGGCTGCGGGCGTGCGTGTAGCCGAGCGAGGCGCTTTGATAACCGCGCGACAGCAGTCGGTGCGCCGTCTGCTCGGCCTCGGCTTGCGACCCCGCCGCCTGCAGGGCGATCGCCAGCCCGTGCGCCGCGGCGGGATCATCCGGCGTGCCGTCCGCGATCCGGCGGTAGAAAGCCACCGCCTCCTCCGTTCGTCCCAGCGCAATCAGTGCCGTGACATGCTGCGTCACCAGTTCGGGAGCGGCCTTGCCGGCCGCGCAGAACGGCGCCGCGACCGCCAGCGCATCGGCATGGCGGCGACGGTCGTTGAGGTAACGCGCCAGCACCAGCGCCGCGCGCGGATCGGCCGTGGTTGCAGCGGCGGCGCGCCGGAGGAGCGGTTCGGCCTCGTCGCAGCGGCCGGCGTTGAGCAGCAATTCCCCCAGCATGGTCAGCGTGGGTGTCCAGTCCGGGGCGATCGACATCGCGTGGCGCAGCAGCGCTTCCGCGCCTGCCGGGTCGCCCGACGCCAGCCTGGTGCCGGCCAGCAGACGTTGCGCCTCGACGAATTCGGGGTGATCGCGGATCACGGTTTCGAGTTGCGCCTGCGCACTGCGGAATTCGCCCTGCTGCAACAGGCCGTCGATCCGGCGCATCGCGTCGAGAAGAGGGGGCGGCAGCCTGGATCCGTCGCGGCTCATGGGGCTGTTCGTGCTTCACGGTCGGCACGCCGCCATTCTTCCACAACCCCCCGAACCGTTGCGCCGCGGCAGCATCCGGGTTGGCGATCCCGCCGTGGCAGCCGCTGCGCGCCGCAGCCGGCGCCGGAACGATCCGCCATCGGCCGGCAACGCGCGCCCGGCTAGAATGACCGGATGCCCACGCCGCCCACCATCCTTGCCAGACGCAGCATCCACGACAGCCGGTTCCTGCGCGTCGAGGAACTCGATCTCGCGTTCTCGAACGGCGAGAAGCGGACGTACGAACGGTTGACCGGTTCGGGGCTGGGCGCCGTGATCATCGTGCCCATGCGCGACGACGACACGGTGCTGCTGGTGCGCGAATACGGTGTCGGCGTCGATCGCTACGAACTCGGCCTGCCGAAAGGACGGCTGGACCAGGATGAAACCGTCGAGCAGGGCGCCAACCGCGAGTTGAAGGAGGAAATCGGTTACGGCGCGCGGCATCTGAAGATCCTGACCACGCTGTCGCTGTCGCCGGCCTACATGACGCACATGGCGCACGTGATCCTGGCGCAGGACCTGTATCCCGAACGGTTGCCGGGCGACGAACCCGAGCAGCTCGAAGTGGTGCCGTGGAAGCTGTCGGAATTGCACACGCTGGTCGCGCGCGAGGACGTGACGGAAGGCCGTTCGATCGCGGCCCTGTTCATCGCACGCGAATTTCTAGCGGGGAGGTTCCAGCCGGCATGAGCGCCCTGGAACGCATCGGTCACCAAACCTGCGCGCTGGCGCGCCGGGCCGGGGCGGCGATCCTGGAAATCTACGCGGGCACTTTCGCGGTCGAGCACAAGGGCGACGATTCGCCTTTGACCGCGGCCGACATGGCCGCGCACCGGATCATCGTGGACGGCCTGCGCGCGCTGACGCCGGACATTCCGGTGCTGTCGGAGGAATCCTCTGACATCGCCTGGCCCGTGCGCCGCGCGTGGGATCGCTACTGGCTGGTCGATCCGCTGGACGGCACCCGCGAATTCATCAAGCGCAACGGCGAATTCACGGTCAACATCGCGCTGATCGAGAACCACGCGCCGGTGCTGGGCGTGGTGCTGACGCCGGTCACGGGTGAGCTGCATTACGCGATCGCCGGCGACGGCGCGTTCCTGGAAGCCGCGCCGGGTGCGTTGCCGCGGGCGATCGAGACCCGCGCGGCAGCGCAGCCGCCGGTGGTCGCAGGCAGCCGTTCGCACGGCAACGAACGGCAGGCCGGTTTGCTGGCGAAACTGGGCGAATACCGCCTGGTGTCGATGGGCTCGTCGCTGAAGTTCTGCCTGATCGCGCGGGGCGAGGCCGACCTGTACCTGCGCACGGGGCCGACCTCGGAGTGGGACACCGCGGCGGCGCAGTGCGTGGTGGAGCAGGCCGGCGGCGCGGTGCTGGATCTCGCCGGCCAGCCGTTGCGCTACAACACCCGCGACTCGCTGATCAACCCGGAGTTCCTGGTGGCGGGCGACACGTCGGTGGACTGGCTGGCCAGGCTCGGGTGCGCGGCATGAACGCCACGGCGCGCGCCGACATCGACAGGCTGCTCGCGATCATGGCGCGGCTGCGCGACCGCGAGCACGGCTGCCCGTGGGATGTCGAACAGGATTTCGATTCGATCGCGGCCTACACCATCGAGGAAGCCTACGAGGTCGCCGACGCGATCGACCGCAGGGACCACGCCGCGCTGAAGGACGAGCTGGGCGATCTGCTGCTGCAGGTCGTCTTCCACGCCCGGATGGCCGAGGAGGCCGGCCTGTTCGATTTCGACGACGTGGTGAACGCGATCAGCGACAAGCTGGTGCGCCGCCATCCGCACGTGTTCGCCGGCGCGCGTTACGCGAACGTCGAGGAACAGACCCGCGCGTGGGAGGCCATCAAGCGCAGCGAACGCAGCGCGAACGGCGAGGGCGACCACAGTGCGCTGGCCGGGATCGCGCGCGGGCTGCCGGAATGGAGGCGCGCGCTGAAACTGCAGCAGCAGGCCGCCGCGGTCGGTTTCGACTGGCCCGGTCCCGGGCCGGTGCTGGACAAGCTGGCCGAGGAGATCGCCGAATTGCGCGAGGAATTCGCGCGCGGCGACCGCGACCGACTCGAGGACGAACTGGGCGACGTGCTGTTCGTGGTGGTGAATCTGGCCCGTCACGCCGGCGTGGACTTCTCGCGCGCGCTGCGCCGGGCCAACGCCAAGTTCGAGCGCCGCTTCCGCCGGATGGAGGCGCTGGCCGCCGGGGCCGGCGAATCGCTGCACCGCAAGCCGCTGGCCGAGCAGGATGCCTTGTGGGAGCAGGCCAAGGCCGAGGAACGCCGCGGCGGGCCGTGACCGGCCGTGCCGCAAGTCACGCTGCCGTTGGACACATGCGCCGCGCCATCCGGATGCTACGCTTGGGCCGTCCGCCGTTCCGGCGGCTGGTCAGGAGACTTTCCATGCGCAACATGATGGCAATGCTTGCCGCACTGTCGCTGCTGGCATTCGCCGGTGCGGCAGGCGCGGCCGAATGCAGATACAGCAGGCCGGTCAATGCCTGGGTGAACGCCGCCGGCCTGCGCTCGCTCAAGGTCGATCTCGGTTCCACCGACATGCACATCCGGGGCGTGGCGGGACTCGCCAGCGTGGAAGTGAAGGGCACCGCCTGCGCGTCGAACCGGGACTGGCTGAAGGATCTGCGCGTCACCGCGAGCCGGCAGGGCGACAGCGCCACGCTGGATGCGGAGAACCGTGACGTCCACATCAACTTCTTCGGTTCCAGCTACGCCTACCTCACGCTCGACGTGCGGGTGCCGGCCTCGCTGGCCGTCGCGGTGGACAGCGGCTCCGGCGACGTCGATGCCGCCGGGCTGGCGTCGCTCGATTTCCATTCCGGCTCGGGTAACCTGAAGGCGCAGGACATCGCCGGCGCGCTGACCCTGCAGCTGGGCTCCGCGGACGTGGCCGCGCGGCAGGTCGGCAGCGTGACCTTGAACGGCACCGGTTCCGGTGACGTGACCGTCGATGGCGTGAAGGGTGACGTGCATGCCGACCATTCCGGTTCGGGTGACCTGAGTTTCCGCAACGTGCAGGGCAGCGTGCGGGTCGGCTCGACGGGTTCCGGCAACGTCACGCTGGACAACATCGGCCGCGACATCGACGTGGGCAGCACCGGTTCGGGCGACGTGATCGTGAACGGCGCGGGCGGCAACCTGCACGTCGGCTCCACCGGCAGCGGCGATGTCCGCTACCACGGCATCAAAGGCACGGTCAGCGTGCCCGGGCACGACGATTGAGAAGTGCGGTCACGGAGCTCTTCGCCATGGATGGCGGTTTTCCGGCCGCTTCCACGTGCAGGGAAGCATGATCGAGAAGTGCGGTCAGGACGGCCGCTTTCACGTGCAGGGAGGCAAAAAAGCGGCGGGCAGAGGGGATGCCTGCCCGCCGCAGTGCCACTCGTGATGCCATGACGGCGTTGCGCCGTCACGGGTGTAACGCGGCCGGCCGGAATCGGTTGACAGCGCGGCGTGAGCCGCCCTCCTCCGCGGCCGCGCCAAAGGGACGGTGCTTCACGCCGCGCTCACCCGCAAGGCGTCACATTGCGCCCGTGCGCGCCGGGGCGCGGACGCCGGAAGGCAGCGGGGGCACGACAGATGCACGCAGACAGGCAGGAACGACAAACGGGAATGGTGCTGCTGGTGGAGGACAACACCGGCATCGCCGAGATGGTGGGCGAATTCCTCGAGCGCCGCGGCTACTCCGTGGACTTCGCCGGCGACGGGGTGAGCGGTTTGCACCTGGCCGTCACCAACAGCTACGACGTGATCGTGCTGGATCTGATGCTGCCGGCCATGGACGGTCTGGACGTGTGCCGCAGGCTGCGCGGTGACGCCAAGAAGTCCACGCCGGTGCTGATGCTCACCGCGCGCGACACGCTGGAGGACAAGCTGGTCGGGCTCGACGCGGGTGCCGACGATTACCTCGTCAAGCCGTTCGAGCCGCGCGAGCTGGAGGCGCGGATCCGCGCGCTGATCCGGCGCGACCGCCGCCAGGTTTCCAGCGAGGTGTTGCAGGTGGGCGACCTGGTGCTGGATACCGCCACGCTGCGGTTGACCCGGGCCGGCGAGGAACTCCAGGTGTCGCCGATCGGATTGCGCCTGCTGACCATCCTGATGCGCGAATCGCCGCGGGTGGTGACCCGGCGCGACATCGAGCGCGAGATCTGGGGCGATACGCTGCCCGATTCCGACACGCTGCGCTCGCACCTCTACAACCTGCGCCGGGTGGTGGACAAGCCGTTCGCCAAGCCGCTGCTGCACACCATCCACAGCGCGGGCTACCGGCTGGCGGATCTCGACGAGGAAGCCGCGGGCACCCGGAGCCGCTAGGCAAGCCCTGAACCAATCCATCCAGGATTTGCCAGGGCACGCCGGATTCGCTGCACGCCCGAATCCGGCTTCGCCGATCAAGCACGTACAACCCATGCGTGCTCGATTGGCGGGCCGCACCTTCACGTGCCGCACGGAAACCCTGATGAATCGGGGTTTCCCCAGGCGTTCCGTGTGCGCGCGGTCCGCAACCTCCGCAACGTTGCCCCGACGGCGCGGAGCGGCGGACAATCGGGATCACGCACACTGCACGTTCCGGATGCTGCCTGAGCCATGACCCGTTACGCCGGCATCGGCCACCGCTTCTGGGTGATGTTCACGCTGTGGGTGGCGGCGATCAGCGTGGTCACCGCGCTGGGTGTGTATGGCGCCGCCAGCTCCACCCAGCAGGCCGTGGCCCGGCAGGCGCTGGACCGCGAGGCCCGTTACTACGCGCGCAAGGCCGCGCACGAACCGGCGGCACCGCTGCCGGACACCTATCTGATCAGCGGCTGGCTGCAGAAGCAGGGCGAGCCCGACGACGTGCCGCCGCGTCTGCGCGGACTCGCGCCGGGCTACCACGTGATCCATTCCGATGCCGGCGACGGCACCGCCTACGTGACCGACATTGCCGGCGGGCGCCTGTACCTGCTCTACAACCGCGACCGCCCGACCCGGATGGTGATGCTGTTCGGCCTGATTCCGGTGGTGCTGGTGGTGCTGATCATCTACTTCGCGACGTACCTGACCTACCGGGCCTCGCGCCGCGCGCTCTCGCCGGTGATCGCGCTGGCTTCGGTGGTGAGGCAGTGGGATCCGGACCATCCCGATCCCGCCACGCTGGCACCCGGCAACATTCCGGAAGCGTCCGACAGCGACGTCGAGGTGCTGTCGCGCGCGCTGTACAACTTCGCCACCCGTCTGGAGGCGTTCGTCGAGCGCGAGCGCAACTTCACCCGCGACGCCAGCCACGAACTGCGCACGCCGCTGACGGTGATGAAGGTCGCCGCCGACGTGCTGGCCGACGAGGAAGGCCTGTCGCCGTTCGCGCAGCGTTCGCTGGCGCGGATCCGCGGCTCGGTGCGCGAGATGGGAGCGCTGATCGAGGCGTTCCTGGTGCTGGCGCGCGAGTCCGACACCGGCCTGCGCGACGAGGATTTCCTGGTCAACGACGTGGTCGCCGACGAGGTCGCGCGCTACCGCGAACTGCTGGGCGAGAAGCCCGTCGAACTGCGGCTGGTCGAGCATGCGCGCTTCGCGCTGCACGCACCGCCGCGGGTGTTCGCGGTGACGATCGGCAACCTGATCCGCAACGCCTGCCTGTACACCGAACGCGGCAGCGTCACCGTCGAGATCGGCAGCGACAGCGTGCGCGTGATCGACACCGGCAGCGGCATGAGCGAGGAAGATCTGGAACGCGCGTTCCAGCCCTTCTATCGCGGCAGCCGGACCGGCGGCAAGGGACACGGCATCGGCCTTGCGATCGTGCGCCGGCTGGCCGACCGCTACGGCTGGCGCGTCACCCTGGAAAGCACGCTGGGCAAGGGTACCACCGCGACCGCGCATTTTCCGGCAGCGCGGCCGCCGGACGCGGCGCTGCCGCAGACGGCCGGAGAGCGGGCATGAGCAGGGCCGCGGTGATCGAACCCGTGCTGCTGGTCCACGGCGGCGCGGGGGTGCGAAGGCAGGACATCGATGCAGGGAGCGAGGACGAAATACGCGGCGCGCTCGCGCAGGCGCTGCGGCAAGGTCACGCGCTGTTGCAGGCCGGCCATGGCGCGCTCGACGCGGTGACGGCCGCGGTGGTGGTGCTGGAAGACAGCCCGCACTTCAACGCGGGCCGCGGCGCGGTGTTCACGCACGACGGCAGGAACGAGATGGATGCCGCCGTCATGGACGGTGCCACGCTGCGCGCCGGCGCGGTGGCCAACCTCGAGCACGTCAGGAATCCCGTGCTGCTGGCGCGCGCGGTGATGGAACATTCGCCGCACGTGATGCTGGCCGGAGCGGGTGCCGAGACGTTCGCGCGGGAGCACGGCATCGCGCTGGCCGATCCGGACTATTTCCGCACGGAACTGCGCTGGCGGCAGTGGCAGGAAGCGCTGCGGCGGGAAGCGTCGGGCTCGAATGAAGACACGCCCGGCGGAGATCGCTTCGGCACCGTCGGGGCGGTCGCGCTGGACGTGCACGGGCATCTCGCCGCCGCCACCTCCACGGGCGGCATGACCGGCAAGCGCTGGAACCGGATCGGCGATTCGGCGGTGATCGGCGCGGGCACCTACGCCGATTCGCATTGCGCGGTGTCCGGCACCGGCTGGGGCGAGTTCTACATCCGCACCGCCGCGGCGCACGCGATCTGCATGCGGGTGGCGCACATGCGCCAGTCCGTGCATGACGCGGCCGAACGGGTGATCCGCGGAGAGATTCCGGAACTCGGCGGCAGCGGCGGCGCGATCGCGCTGGCGGCCGACGGCACCTTTGCGATGCCGTTCAACACCGCCGGCATGTTCCGGGGCCGGATGGGCGCGGACGGCGTGCCGCACGTGGCGATCTGGAAGGACGAACCCTGACCCGCCGTCAGGTCTGCGCCGCGGCCTTGCGCGTCAGCGCACGCCGCGCCCTGCGCTCACGCCGCCGCCGCGACCAGGTGGCGAACACCAGGTAGATCGCGGGCGTGGAGAGCAGCGTCAGGGTCTGCGAGAAGATCAGGCCGCCCAGCATCGCGATGCCGAGGGGGCGGCGGAGTTCCGCGCCGGTGCCGAAACCGATCACCAGCGGTACCGATGCCAGGATCGCCACCATCGTGGTCATCATGATCGGGCGGAAGCGCACCAGGCAGGCTTCGCGCACCGCTTCGAGCGGAGTCATGCCGGAACGCTCGGCGACCAGCGCGAAGTCGATCATCATGATCGCGTTCTTCTTCACCAGCCCGATCAGCAGCACCAGCGCCATGATCGCGACGATCGACAGCTCGGTGTTGGTCAGCAGCAGCGCCAGCAGCGCGCCCACGCCTGCCGCCGGCAGGGTGGACAGGATCGTGACCGGATGGATCAGGCTTTCGTAGAGCATGCCCAGCACCAGGTACACCGCCACGATCGCGCCGATCAGCAGCAGCGGCATGTCGCTCATCTGCTGCTGGAAACGCCGGAACTGTTCGCCGAAGCCGAGCTTGATGTCGCCGGGCATGCGCATGTTCTGGATGGTTTTCTGGATCGCCTGGGTGGCTTCGCCCATGCTGATGCCCGGCGCGAGGTTGAAGGAAAGCGACATCGTGGTCATCTGGTTTTCGTGCTCGACCTGGCTGGGCGCAATGGTGGATTCCTGGTGCGCGATCGCGCTGATCGGCACCATCGCGCCGCTGGAGGAACGCACCCGGATGGTGTCGAGCGCGTCCGGCGTGGCCGACTGCGCGGGCAGCGCGGTCATCACCACCTGGAACTGGTTGGTGTCGGAATAGATCGTGGAAATCTGGCGCTGGCCGAAGGCGTTGTAGAGCGCGTCATCGACCGCCGCCATCGACACGCCCAGCCGGCTGGCGGCGTTGCGGTCCACCACCATGTTCTGCAGCAGGCCGGCGTCGTCGAGATCGCTGCCCACGTCGCGGAACATCGGGTTCTTCTGCAACTGCGCCTCCAGCCGGGGCAGCCACTCCTGCAGTTCCGCGGGGTCGTCGCCTTCCAGCGACACGCTGTATTCCGCGCCCTGGCTGGTGCCGCCGCCGCCGCCGGTGGGCAGGTCCTGGTGCGGACGCAGGCGCACGTTGAGATCGGGATACTGCGCGGTCTTGGCCGACAGGCGCGCCAGCACCTGATCGGTGGTTTCCTTGCGGCCCTGTCCCAGCGGCTTCAACTGGATGCTGAACCAGCCGCTGGAACCACGCCGGCCGCTGCCGATCGAGGCGCCCACGTACTCCACCGCGGGATCGGCGCGCAGCAGCTTGATGATGGTGGCGGTGCGCGCCTCGAGGTCGGCGAACGACATGGTGACGCCGGCGGTGGCGCGGCCCCAGATCAGCCCGGTGTCCTGCGGCGGGAACAGCGTGCCCTTGACCTCGTGGAACAGGAAGATCGTCACCACCAGCAGCAGCAGCGGAGACCACGCCATCAGGCGCGGATGGCGGTGCAGCGTCCAGTCCAGCGTGCGCGTGTAGAACCTCAGCATGCCGGCGTGGAAGCGGTCGATCGCGCGGCCGAGCCCGGACGGCTGCGCGTTCTCCGCGTGGTGGCGCAGGAAGCACCCGCACAGCGAGGGTGTCAGCGTCAGCGACACGATCATCGACACGAAGATCGCCGCCACCAGCGTCACGGTGAACTCGCGGAAGAACACGCCGATCATGCCAGGCGCGAACAGGATCGGCGTGAACACGGCGATCAGCGAGGCCGTGATCGCGACGATGGTGAATCCGATTTCCCGCGCCCCGGCCAGCGCCGCCTGCAGGCGGGACTGGCCCTGGTCGAGGTGGCGGATGATGTTCTCGATCACCACGATCGCGTCGTCCACCACGAAGGTCAGCGCGATCACCAGCGCCAGCAGCGACAGGTTGTCCAGCGTGTAATCCATCACGTACATCACCACGAACGCGCCGCACAGCGACAGCGGCACCGCGGTCGCGGCGATCAGCGTGGGGGCGAGGCGCCGCAGGAACAGCGCCATCGTCAGGATCACCATCGCGAGGCTGATCATCAGCGTGATCTGCACGTCGTTGACCGAATCGCGGATGGTGGGCGTGCCGTCGAAGTAGGGCGTCAGCTGGGTGCCCGGCGGCAGCAGGTTGCGCAGGCCCGGCAGTTCCGCCTTCACGCTGTCCACCGTCTGGATCACGTTGGCATCGGGCCGCTTGAAGATCTGCAGCTGGATCGAGCGCTTGCCGTTGAAGTACGCGGCCTGGAAGGAGTCCTGCGCGCCCTCGTAGACCCTGGCGATGTCGCGCAGGTACACCGGGGTGCCGTTGTGCTGCGCCACCACCAGGTTGGCGAAGTCCTGCGCGGTCTGGAGCTGGTCGGTCGCGGTGATCGCGGTGGTGATCTTGCCGTCGGTCAGGAAACCCTGCGGCGAGGTCACGTTGGCCGCGGTGATCGCGTTGCGGATGTCGTTGCTGGAAAGCCCGAGGGAAGCGAGCTTGTGCAGATCGAGTTCGATGCGCACCGCCGGCTGCGCGCTGCCGGAGACATCCACCGAAGCCACGCCGGGCAACTGGCTGAGGCGCGGCTGCAGCAGCGTGTTGGCCGCGTTGTACAGCTCCGACATCGGCTGGGTATCCGAGGTCAGCGCCAGCTCGATCACCGGATCGTCGTTGGGGTTGGCCTTGTGCCACTGCGGCAGTTGCGGCAGCCCGGGCGGCAGGTCGAGCGCGGCGGCGTTGATCGCGGCATCGACCTGCTGGGCCGCCGAATCCAGATCGACACCGGTGTCGAAGATCAGGATCACGAAACCGTTGCCGTCGGAGCTGACCGAACGCATGGTATCGACGCCGGGGATCTGGCCCAGGTGCCGTTCCAGCGGCGAGATCACCGTGGCGGCCATGGTGGTGGCATCGGCGCCCGGTTCGCTGGCGGACACCCAGATCGCCGGAAACGAAATCTGCGGCAGCGAACTGATCCCCAGCAGCGTGTAGCAGATGATCCCCGCGACCAGCACGCCCGCCGCCAGCAGCGAAGTGCCGACCGGACGCCTGATGAAGGGCGCGGCGATGTTCACGTGCGGCGCCTCACTTCCCGCCCTCGGCCGCCAGTTCGCCGCGGTGCACCCCGTGCGCGCGCAGCCAGTCGCCGAAGCGTTCCATGTAGAGATAGATCACCGGCGTGGTGTACAGCGTCACCAGTTGCGAGAGCAGCAGGCCGCCCACGATCGCGACGCCCAGCGGGCGGCGCAGTTCCGAGCCGATGCCGTTGCCCAGCGCCAGCGGCAGCGCGCCGAACAATGCCGCGAAGGTGGTCATCATGATCGGCCGGAAGCGCAGCAGGCAGGCGCGGTGGATCGCGTCGTGCGCGCTCATGCCGGCGCGCTGCGCGGTGATCGCGAAGTCGATCATCATGATCGCGTTCTTCTTCACGATGCCGATCAGCAGCACGATGCCCACGATGCCGTCCACCGACAGCGGCATCCCGAACAGCATCAACGCCAGCAGCGCGCCGACACCGGCCGGCGGCAGGGTGGTGAGGATGGTGAACGGATGGATGTAGCTCTCGTACAGCACGCCCAGCACGATGTAGATCACGATGATCGCGGCCAGCAGGAGCACGGCCTCGTTGCCGAGCGAGGACGAGAACTCGGCCGCCGAACCGATGAATTGCGCGCGTATCTGCGGCGGAAAGTGCATCTGCTGCGCGGTGCGGTTGATCGCATCCACGGCCTGTGACAGCGAATAGCCCGGCGCCACGTTGAACGAGATGATCACCGCCGGCAACTGGTCCTGGTGCGCGATCACCAGCGGCGCGGTGGTGACCGCGGCGGTGGCCAGCGTCGAAAGCGGCACCGTGCTGCCGCCGCCGATCGGGATGCCGGTGTTGGCTTGCCCGATGCCGGTGGCGGTCGAGGAGTTGGCCGACCTGAGCTGTCCCAGGCTGGTCGCGTTGCTGCCGGTCAGCGCGCCGCTGGCGCCGTTGCTGCGCACGGTCAGCATGTTCATCAGGTCGGCGCTGGTGCGGTACTGCGGCGCGACCTCCAGCACCACCCGGTACTGGTTCAACTGGGTGTAGATGGTGGAAATCTGGCGCTGGCCGTAGGCGTCGTACAGGGTATCGTCGATGGTCTGCACCGGCACGCCCAGCCGGCTGGCCGCCTCGCGGTCGATGTCCAGTTTCAGCGCACGCCCGTTCATCGCGAGGTTGTCGCTGACATCGGCCAGTTCCGGCAACTGCTTCACGGCCTGCACCATTTTCTGCGCGTAGCCGGCCAGCTCGGTGGCGTTCACTTCCGACAGCGCGTACTGGTACTGGGTGGGCGCAACCGTGGTGTCGAGGGTGATGTCCTGCACCGGTTTCAGGAACAGCGCCACGCCGGGAAGGTCGGCGGTGTCGCGCTGCAGTCGGGCCAGCACCGCGTCGAGGCTGCCGCGCTGCCCGCGCGGTTTCAGCACGATGCTGATCTGGCCCTGGTTCAGGGTGGGATTGATGGTGCCGGCGCCGATGAAGGAGGCGACACCGGCCACCGCCGGATCCCTGCGCAGCGCGGCGGCCACCTGCTGGGTGGCCTGCTCCATCGCGGGAAACGCGATGTCGCTGTCGGCCTGCACCACGCCGGTGACCAGCCCGGTGTCCTGTTCGGGCAGCAGGTCCTTGGGGATCACGATGTACAGCAGGATGGTGACCACCACTGACAGCGTCGCCACCAGGATCGTGGTGCGGCGATGCTCCAGCACCCAGTCGAGCGACTGCTCGTACCAGCCCAGCATCTTCGCGTAGAAGCCGCGCTTGCCGGCGGCGGCAGCCTCGTCGCCCGCCGGCAGTTCGCCCGGCTTCAGCAGATAGGCGCACATCATCGGCGTCAGCGTCAGCGTCACGCCCATCGAGATCGCGACCGCGATGGTCAGCACCCACGCGAACTCGTGGAACAGCCGTCCGGTGACGCCCGGCATCAGCAGCAGCGGCAGGAACACGGCAACGAGGGAAACCGTCAGCGACAGCACGGTGAAGCCGATTTCCCTGGCGCCGATCTCCGCGGCCTGCTTGCCGTCCTTGCCCTGCTCGAGGTAGCGCACGATGTTCTCGATCATCACGATCGCGTCATCGACCACGAAGCCGGTGGCGACGGTCAGCGCCATCAGCGAAAGGTTGTCGAGCGAAAACCCCACGAACGCCATCACCGCGAAGGTGCCCAGCAGCGACAGCGGCACCGCCACCGCGGGGATCACCGTGGCCCACAGCCGGCGCAGGAACACGAAGATCACCGCCACCACCAGGCACACGGCCAGCAGCAGGGTCAGTTGCACGTCGCGCACCGAGGCGCGGATGGTGACGGTGCGGTCGGCGAACACCGAGAGATGCACGTCCGCGGGCAGCACCGCGCGCAGCGAGGGCAGCGTCTGCTCGATCTGGTCGACGGTGTTGATGATGTTGGCACCCGGCTGGCGGCGGATGTCCAGCAGCACCGCCGGCTTGCCGTCGGCCCACGCCGCGAGCTGGTCGTTTTCCACGCCCTCGATCACGTTCGCGACCTGGGACAGCTTCACCGGCGCGCCGTCCTTGTAGGCGATGATGGTGTCGGCGTAATCGGCGGCGCTCTGCAACTGGTCGTTGGTGCCGATCTCGTAGGTCTGCGTCGCGCCGTTCAGCGAGCCCTTGGCGGCGTTGACGTTGGCCTGGGTCAGGGCGCTGCGCACATCCTCCAGCGTCAGGCCCAGGTTGCCAAGCCTGCCGGGATCGACCTGGACCCGGATCGCGGGCCGCACGTTGCCGGCGATCGAGACCAGGCCGACGCCGGGAACCTGCGACAGCTTCTGCGACAGGATCGAATCGGCGTAGTCGTTGACGTCGCGCAGCGGACGGCTGTCCGAGGTCAGCGCCAGCGTCATGATCGGCGCGTCGGCGGGATTGACGCGGTTGTAAACCGGCGGGTAGGGCAGGCTGCCGGGCAGGCGCGCCGAGCGCAGCGCCGACTGCACGTCCTGCGCGGCCACGTCGAGATTGGTGTTCATCCCGAACTGCAGGGTGATGGTCGAAAGCCCCGCCGCGCTGTTCGAGCTCATCATGGTGAGGCCGCTGATCTGGCCGAGCTGCTGCTCCAGCGGCGTGGTCACCAGCACCGCCATGGTGGTGGCGCTGGCGCCGGGATACTGCGTGGTCACCACCAGGCTGGGCGCCTCGATCTCGGGCAACGCCGACACCGGCAGCGCGCGGTAGCCGATGATGCCCAGCAGCAGCACCGCCGCCATCAGCAGCGAAGTGGCGATCGGCCGGTGGATGAAGATGCTCGAAAAACCCATCAGTGCGGGACTCGGGACTCGGGACTCGGGACTCGGCACGAGGAAGCCGGAACTGCCACACGCCGACGCCAAAGCGCCGCATTTCGAAGGGCAAAGCTCCCTCTCCTCCAAGCAGTTTCACCGCTTGTGCGAGAGGGTTTCGGTGAGGGGGGCGGAGTTCTGCTCGTGGAAACCACGGCCAGGGCGCAAGACTTCCCGGTTACGCTCGCTGTGCCTGCACGAGTCCCGAGTCCCGAGAAACTCGCCACTCCTGCGGCTCGCCCTGCGGGCCATCGGCTGCGCCGATGTTCGCTCCGGCATCCTGCCTCCGCAGTCCGAGTCCCGGCAATCATCATCCACGCCCCCGTCCGCGCCCGCTGCTCTCGGCCGCGGCCTTGATCTGGGTGGTGGTGGGCGGCGCCGGCACCTCGCCCGGTTTCAGCGGCGTGATCGCGCTGCCTTCCTTGAGCCGGAACTGGCCCGCGGTCACCACCAGATCGCCGGCCTTGAGACCGGAAGTGATGATGGTGCCGGTGTCGCCGGCCCCGCCGCCCACGGTCACCGGCTGCATCTTGACGTATTTGGCGGGTTTGTCGGCAGCAGGCGCGCCGCCCTGACCGCCGGCGCTTCGCTTGCGCCGGTCCTGCTGCGGCGGATTGCTGCCGCTGTCCGCGTTCGCGCCGGGCGGCGGCGTGTCCGTCACCAGCCACACGTATTCTCCGTTCGGACCGCGCTGCACCGCGGCGGTCGGCACCACCAGCGCATCCGAGGCGACGCTGACCTGCAGGCGCGTGGGCACGTACTGTCCGGGGAACAGCAGGTTGTCCGGATTGGGGAACTGGGCCTTCAGCTTGAACGCGCCGGTGTTCGGATCGATCTGGTTGTCGATCACCTGCAGCACGCCGTCACCCTCGATCACCTTGCCGTCGGGCGACAGGATCGCGAGGTTGAGCGGCGCCTTGGCCTGCGCCGCGCGCACCTCGTCGAGGTAGGTGCCGGCAAGGGTGAAGATCACGTAGATCGGATGCAACTGGGCGATCGTGACGATGGTGGTGGTGGTATTGACCACGTTGCCCGGATCGACCTGCCGGATGCCGGCCAGCCCGTCGATCGGCGAGGTGATCCGGGTGAAGCCGAGCTGCACCCGGGTGTCCCGGATGTTGGCGTCGTCGGCCGCGACCGCGGCCTGCAACTGGTTGACCGTGTTCCGCTGCGTGATCGTGTCGATCTGCGCGACGTACGGAGCGTATTTCGGATTTTCCGAACGCTCGAGGTTAGCCTTGGCGGTGGCGAGCTGTGCCATGTCCTGCTGGCGCTTGGCGATCGCCTGGTCGAGCTGCGTCTGAAGGGTGCGCGGATCGATCTCGGCCAGCACCTGGCCCTTGCTCACCGGCTGGCCTTCCACGAAGTCCAGCTTCATCAGTTCTCCGCCCACCTGCGGTTGCACGTTGACGGTGTTCAACGCCTGCACCGTGCCCTGGCTGGTCAGGTAGATCGGCACGTTTTCGGTCACCACCGGTTCCACCGTCACGGGCACCGGCGCGTTGGCGGAAAAGCCGCCGGCCGCCGGCCGCTGCCCGCTCACCACGCGCCAGACGATCAGCACCAGCACGACGATGCCGATCAGGGTCAGGATCCATTTGCCACGCGACATGCGGAGTTTCCGTAGGGGGAAGGATGGAGTCGGGCCGTCCGGTTCGACCGCCCGCGCCGCGCGCGGTTCGTCCACGCCAGGCCGGCGCCGGAACAGCGATACGTTACCCGATCGCGAGCGCGGTCCGCCCCCTGTCTTTCGACACACGTCCGGAGCGAGGGCGGAACCGCAGTCAACGCGCCGGGTGCAGCGAGGTTGACCGCCCCCTGCAGGGGCTCAGGACCTGCTCACGGGGCAACCGCCGGCAGGCCCTGCAGCGCGGGCACCGGGGCGGCGTGCGCCAGGTGCGCCGCGTTGAGCCTGCGCATCAGCGGCAGCACCGCCAGCGCGAACGCGGTACACACGAGGCCGGTCACGCCCAGCCAATCGAACAGGCGGGTGTAGATCGGCATCATCTGGACCGGGTCGGTGATCGTTTCCGGCACGCTGGCGAAGGTGGCGACCACGCCACCCAGATACTGCGAACATCCGACCGCGACGAAATACGCGCCCATCATGAAACCGCCCATCCGCGCCGGCACGTAGCGCGCAACGAAGGCCAGCCCGAGGCCGCTGGTCAGCAACTCGCCCAGCGAGCCGAAACCGTAACCCCACACCATCACCCACGAGCTGGTCTTGCCGGGCGAGGTCGTGAAATATCCGGCCGCGCCGTAGATGAAGAAGCCGATCGCGACCGCGGCGAAACCCAGCGCGAACTTGGCGGCGATCGAGAGATCCCGGCCGCGCCGGGCGTAGTGTGTATAGATCCACGCGAGGATCGGGCTGAGAATGAAGATCCAGATCGGGTTGAAGGCCTGGAACTGCGCGGGATCCCAGTTCCACAGGTGCAAGCCGAACACGTCGAACGAGGGATTGACGTTGCGCAGCGCGAACAGGTTCAGCGAGGTGGACATCTGCTGATAGAAGATGAAGAAGAACACCGTCTCGATCACCAGGATCAGCGCGATGGCCAGGCCGGGTTTCTCGCCGTGTTCGGTCCTGGCGATCAACCACGCGAAGATCGCCAGCACGCAGACGCCGGCGGCGTACACGAAGACGCGCGCCACGTTGCCGTACTTCAGGATGAAGGCGGAGAGGAACACCACCACGATGCCGCCCGCGATCACCGCGAGCAGCTTCCAGATCCTGAACGGCTGACGGTCGGGTTCCGAGCCGATGTGGCTGAGCGTGTGCCGCATCACCGCGTAATTGCCGAGTCCCACCAGCAGGCCCGCGCAGCACACCGCGAACGCGATGTGCCAGCCCACGCCGTTCCCGAACAGATGTTGCGAGCCGGGCAGCCAGGCCATCTGGTCGTGACGGGACGCGTTGAAGTAGTTCTTGATCCACGGCGTCAGCAGCATCGAGAACGTCGAGCCGATGTTGACCGCCATGTAGTAGAGGGTGAAGGCGCTGTCGATCCTGGCATCGTCGCCTTCGTAGATCTTGCGAACCAGATTGCCGGCGTTGGCCTTGAACAGGCCGTTGCCCACCACGATCACGCCCAGCGCCAGGAACAGGAATTCCGGCGACGAGGAGGGCACCGCCATCAGCGCGTAGCCGCAGGTCAGCACGCAGGCGCCCAGCAGCATCGAACGCCGGGTGCCCAGGAAATTGTCGCCCACCCAGCCGCCGATCGCGGGCGACACGTAGATCAGCGCCGCCGCCGCGCCCCAGGTGAGATTGGCCGGCGTGTCCGGAAAATGCAGCCGTTCGACCATGTAGTACACGATCAGCGCCTGCATCCCGTAATAGCCGAAGCGCTCCCACATCTCGATCAGGAACACGGTCGAGAACGAGCGGGTCTTGGAGACCGGTGGCTGCACGGCATTCATGGTCGGGGACACCCTGCGGCGGAACACCGGTCAAGCGTACCCGAACCGCGGCTGAATGTCGCAGCGTGGCAGGGGGAGGGACGGCTGGTGGAAGGCGGGGGACAGAACGGTGCGATGCGGCGTTATGCTTTCCCCATTTCCCACCGCACGCCCCTCGTTTTCCCTGTCACATGCAGACCTACCTCGACCTGCTGCGCGACGTGCTGGAACACGGTGTCCGCAAGGACGACCGCACCGGCACCGGCACGCTGTCGGTGTTCGGGCGGCAGATCCGCTGCGATCTCGGCGCCGGATTCCCGTTGCTGACCACCAAGAAGCTGCACGTCAAATCCATCGTGCACGAGCTGCTGTGGTTCCTGCGCGGCGACACCAACGTCGCGTATCTCAGGGAACACGGTGTCAGCATCTGGGACGAGTGGGCCGACGCGCACGGCGATCTCGGTCCCGTCTATGGCAGGCAATGGCGCGCGTGGCCGGCGCCGGACGGGCGCACGATCGACCAGATCACGCGGGTGATCGGCGAGATCCGGCGCAACCCCGACTCGCGGCGGCTGATCGTGTCGGCCTGGAACGTGGGCGAGCTGGACCGGATGGCGCTGGCGCCCTGCCACGCGCTGTTCCAGTTTTACGTGGCAAACGGAAAGCTCTCATGCCAGTTGTACCAGCGCTCGGCTGACATCTTTCTCGGCGTGCCGTTCAACATCGCGAGCTACGCCCTGCTGACCTGCATGGTCGCGCAGGTCTGCGAACTCGCACCCGGCGAGTTCGTGCACACCTTCGGCGACCTGCATCTTTATTCCAACCACCTCGAGCAGGCGCGCGAACAGTTGACCCGCACGCCGCGCCAGCCCCCGAAGCTGGTGCTGAATCCCGACGTGCGCTCGATCTTCGATTTCCGCTACGAGGACGTGCGCATCGTCGATTACGATCCGCACCCGGCGATCAAGGCGCCGGTGGCTGTATGACTCGTTGCCTTAGTTGCGGGGGGTTGTCTATGTTCGCTCGGGATGAAGGGAGCTTGAACCCCTCTCCCCTCGGGAGAGGGGCAGGGATGAGGGTACAAATCTTGCACGATGATCCGAACCCTCACCCGGCGCTGCTCGCCACGGAGTTTTTGTGCCACGGATGGCGGCTCTCCCGAAAGCAAAGGGGAAAAGCATCGCGCGCATGATCACCCTGATTGCCGCCATGGACCGCCGCCGCGCGATCGGCCGTGGCGGCGAGATGCCCTGGCATCTGTCCGATGACCTGAAGCGTTTCAAGGCGCTCACGCTGGGCAAGCCGGTGCTGATGGGGCGCAAGACCGCGCTGGCGATCGGCCGCGCGCTGCCGGGGCGCACGAATCTGGTGCTGAGCCGCGCGCAGGCGGCGCCGTTCGACGGACAGCGTGTCGTGCATTCGCTCGACGAGGCGGTCGAAGCTGCCGGCGGCAACGAGCTGATGGTGATCGGTGGCGGCGAGGTCTATGCGCTGGCGCTGCCGCGCGCAACGGGGCTGCACCTGACGCTGGTCGATGCCGATACGCCGGATGCGGACACGTTTTTCCCAGCCTTCGATGCGCGCGACTGGCGCGAAACCGCGCGCGTGCACCATCCGGCCGACGCGAAACACCCCTGCGCATTCGATTTCGCGGATTACACGCGCATCACCTGACCTGCTTCCCCCGCTTGCGGGGGACGGTGCCCGGAGGACGGATGGGGGGAACATCACGACAGCCGGATGCTTCCGGAACAATCGAAGTGGCCGCGGGAATCATCACCGACGCACGAGGCCGCGTGCTGCTGACGCAACGCCTGCCCGGCACGCATCTGGCCGGATCGTGGGAGTTTCCGGGCGGCAAGCTGGAAGCGGGCGAAAGCGTCGGGCAGGCGCTGGCGCGCGAACTGCGCGAGGAACTGGACATCCAGGCGCAGGAATTCGCGCCGCTGATTTCGATTCCGTGGCACTACCCCCGAAAGACCATCCGCCTGCACGCCCTGCGCGTCACGGCCTGGCGCGGCGAGCCACGCGCGCGCGAAGGCCACGCGTTGCGCTGGGTGGCGTTGCGCGACCTCGACGCGACGGCCATGCCGGCCGCCGATGCACCGGTCGTGACGGCGCTGCGGTTGCCGCCGTATTACGTGATTTCGGCGGACGCCGGCACGGTCGGCATGCCGGTGCCGCCCCCTCGCC
Source organism: Gammaproteobacteria bacterium (assembly GCA_021325195.1). Classification (GTDB taxonomy): domain Bacteria; phylum Pseudomonadota; class Gammaproteobacteria; order Xanthomonadales; family Rhodanobacteraceae; genus 66-474. The sequence continues at coordinate 59,144 of JAJPHQ010000017.1, forward strand.
CCGACCCCGTCCACCACCGTGAGGAGGAGACAGGCGCGGGAGACGCGCTTGCGGACGCGTTGTGGCAACTGCGCATGCCCGGCGCGGAACGCGGCGATCTGCGCAGGACCGCGCAAGCACTGCTGGGCGCACGGCCGGCATTGCGGGAACGTCTGCTGGTCAATCACGACATCGAACTGGCCCGCACGCTGGGCGTGGGCGTGCACCTGCGCGCCGCGCAATTGCGCGAACTGCGCGAACGGCCGCTGCCGCGGACCGCGTGGATCGGCGCATCGTGCCACGCTGCACGGGAACTGGAACTCGCGGCGGCGGTCGGTGCGGATTTCGCGACGCTCTCGCCCGTGCTTGCGACCGCATCCCATCCGGAATCGACGCCGCTGGGTTGGAAACGCTTCGCGGAACTCGTGGCCGATGCACGCCTGCCGGTGTACGCGCTGGGCGGCGTCGGGCCGCGGGATCTCGGGCGTGCCCGGGCCGCCGGCGCCCACGGCGTGGCCGGCATCCGCGCGTTTGCCGTGCCAAGGTAGGGGCCGGCCTTGCCGGCGATCGGCCGATTCCCCCGGCATCGCGCGGAGCGGGCGCCTACGGCTTCGAAGCGAGTTCCAGATACCTTGCATGCAGCGCCGCCACCTGCGCGTCCAGCGCGGATTCGTCGCCGTCGTTGACGATCACGTCGTCGGCGAGCGCGCGGCGCTGCGCGCGCGTGGCCTGGGCGCCCAGCATCCGCATTGCTTCGTCGTGCGACAGGCCGTCGCGCCGGATCAGGCGTTCGATCTGCAGGGCCTCCGGCACATCGACCAGCAGCACCCGGTCCGCCCATGCGTACTCGGGCCAGGTTTCCGCCAGCAACGGAATCGCCAGCATGCAGTACGCGCCCCGGTCCATGCCGACCCGCCGGCGCAGCCACGCACGCACGCGCGGATGCACGATGGCTTCCAGTTTACGGCGCGCGCCGGAATCGGCGAACACGCGCTCGCGCAGCGCGCGGCGATTCAGGGTGCCGTCCGCGTTCAGCGCGTCCGCACCGAACACGAACTCGATTTCCGCCAGCGCGGGTTCGCCCCTGGCCACCACCTCGCGGGCGGCCGTGTCGGCGTCGTACACGCGCACGCCCAGCGACTCGAAACGGCGCGCGACCGCGCTCTTGCCGGATGCGGCACCGCCGGTCAGGGCGACCACGAAGTGGCGGCTGGCGGAAGGGGCCGGGGGCATCGGGCCGAGCTTAATGCCCTCCGTCCCTGTCTGGCAGCACGATCTGGCAGCCCTTGCCGAATTCCGCCTTGTCGAAATCGATGTGCTGGGTCTGGTTGACCAGGCGCGTGTGGTAACGCCAGTCCGGACTGAACAGGCTCCAGCTTTCGTCGTGGGTGGGGAACGTGATGCCGGCCATGTCGATCAGCGATTCGAAGGTGTCGGCGGACAGCGTGCGCTTGTCCGCATTGGCGCGCAATGTTGCGACCCGTTTCGGAAACGCCCTGGCGTAGGTGTCGGAATACCACACCAGCGCGGGAATCTGGTATTCCGGCCTGGCGCCCAGCCCGTGGCCCTGCTTGTTGCAGGTCGGGGTGGGCAGGGTTTCACCGTGATCGGACTCGAACCACAGCGCGCTCACGGCGCCGCTCTTCCCCAGCACGCCGATGATCTGCGCCAGCACGTGGTCGGTATAGAGAATGGTGTTGTCGTAACTGTTGCGCGCGCGTTCGATCGTGGAACCCTCGCGGGCGGGGTCGGACTGGGTGGGCCGGAAGCGCTTGAAGAAGGGCGGGTAGCGGTAGTCGTAATCCTCGTGGCTGCCCATCATGTGCAGCACGACGAAGAGATCGCGATCCGAATCGTGCAGCGCGTCGCGCAGCGGCTGCACCAGGTCACCGTCGTAGCTGCCGCCGGCGGTCCACGAGGCATGGTTCAGCCACACCACGTGTTCGGCCTCGTAGGCGTACATCGACACGGGCGAATCGAACTTGCCGATCGCGAGCTGGTTGGAAATCCACCACGTCTGGTAGCCGGCTTCCTGCATCGCGCGCAGGATCGAGGCTTCCGGCCAGGGCGCATCCCATGCCATGTCGGGTTTGCGGCGGGTCAGGATCATCGGGATCGCCGCGATCGATTCCGGCCACGAGGTCAGCATGTGCGGGATCGGCACCAGGTTCGGGATCCTGGAGAGTTCCGGATTGGTGGGGCGGTCGTAGCCGAACAATTGCCAGTGATCGCGGCGGCTGCTCTCGCCGATCACCAGCACGTACACCTGCCGCCGGTGCGGCTGCGGTCCGGTCCGGTGCGCGTGGAAGCGGAACGCATCCAGCTTCGCCGCATCGGCGCGCATCGCATCCCACTCGCGCCGGTATTCGGCGAGGCGCTGGAACACGCCGAACGGGTAGCCGGGTTGCACCTGGTCGGCCAGCGTCTGCAGCAGCGCCGCGCCGGCGTGCGCGCGCGCCGCGAACGTGCCGCGTGCGCCCGCGAATCCGGCCACGGCCGTCGCCAGCGGCGTGGCGATCGCGATCGCCACGATCGCTGCACGCAGCCGGCCGCGCCAGCGCAGGCCAGCCCGGAAACTCCACCACGCGGCCAGGCATGCCAGCGCCAGCCCCGCGGCCAGGCAAAGCGCCAGCGGCATCAACAGCGCGCCGAAGTATTCGCGCGTTTCGCGGGGATTGGTGGCGACGATGGTCGCGATGATCTCGGCGGAAGTGGGGTGGTGGTATTGCGCGACGTAATAAATCTCCATCGGCGCCAGCAGCGCGAACGGCGCCAGCAGCAGGCAGGCCAGCCACGGCCTGCGCCCCAGCAGCGCGAACAGCGTGATCAGCATGCACGACGGCAGCACCAGCGCCTGCACCCAGGTCACGATGTCGTGCGGGCGCGCCAGCCACAACAGGTTCGGCAGCATCAGCAGCACGATCAGCAGCACGATCGTGCCCAGCGCGGGTCTTCGCGCGCGTGCCGGATTCGCCGGATTCATTGCAGGCCGCTGAAGTGGATATACGCGGCAAGGATACGATCACCTGCGACCAGCCAGAGCCACGCGGCCGCGGCGAGAAAGGGCCCGAACGGGATCGGCGTGGAAGCGTGCTGACCCCTGGCGCGCAGGGTGATCAGGCCCACGATCGCTCCGGAAAGCGCCGCCAGGATGATCACCGGCAGCAGCGCGAGCGGACCCATCCACGCGCCGGCGGCCGCGAACAGCTTGAAATCGCCGTAACCCATGCCCTCCTTGCCGGTCGCGAGCTTGAACAGCCAGTAAACGGCCCACAGCGCGAGATAGCCGGTCACCGCGCCCAGCACCGCGCCATGCGCGTCCACGAACAGCGGCACCAGCGACACCAGCAGGCCCAGCCACAGCAGCGGCAGCGTCAGCGAATCAGGCAGCAGTTGGGTGCGCAGGTCGATGCCCGCCGCGGCGATCAGCACCCAGGTGAACAGCAGCGCCGCGACCGCTTGCCAGCCCGGCCCGAACCGCCACACGACCAGCGCGCAGGCGATGCCGCTCAGCAGTTCGACGACGGGATACTGCTTCGAAATCGGCGCCTTGCAGTAGCGGCAGCGTCCGCGCAACAGCAACCACGACAGCACCGGAATGTTGTCGCGCGCGGCCAGCGGATGCTTGCAGTGCGGGCAGTGCGAGGCGCGGCGCACCAGGTCCGGCGGCGGGTCCGTGCCGTCGGGCGGCAGTTCCAGCAGCTCGCGCGCGTCGCGTTTCCAGAACCACTCCATCCGCGCCGGCAGGCGCAGGATCACCACGTTCAGGAAGCTGCCGACCAGCAGGCCCAGCACGAAAGTCGCGGCGATCCACACCCATGACAAGGCGAGGATTGATGTTTGCGCTGGAATCAAAGCCCCTCTCCCTTCGGGAGAGGCGGCGCGTAGCGCCGAGCGCGTAGCGCTGGGGTGAGGGTGCGGGCTTGCGCAATGTCGAGAATTGCCTGAAGCACCGAATCCATTTCCTTCAAAACCTGATTATCCCAGAATCGCAATACCGTCAGCCCATGATGCTTCAATGTTTTGGTACGTGCTTCGTCCCGGGCGGACGTATGTTGTGATCCGTCTAATTCCACGACCAGTTTCAATTCGTGGCAGTAAAAATCGACGACATAGGGAGGGATGGGGGTGTTGGCGGCGGAACTTGTAGCCGCACAGGCGACCCGCGCGCAGATGAAACCACAGCGCGCGCTCCGCATCAGTGCCAATTTCTCGCAGCCGCTTTGCCGCGCCAAGTGTTCGGGTTGGAAGTGGCGGATTGATGCCCATCGCCGACTACGGACCTTCACCCGGCGCTTCGCGCCACCGTTGCTAGACTCGCGCATCCTGCGCTCGTCAAGCAGCCCCGCCCTCGGCGTCCTGCCTCGGGCGTTCGAGTCGGCGCGAACTGCCCTTGGCAGTTCGCAAGCGCCGCCTCTCACCCCGCAGGGAGAGGGTGGCATCAGAACGTGCCGGCCAGCTTGAAGATCGGCAGGTACAGGCCGACCACCATGCCGCCCACCAGCACGCCGATCACCACCATGATCAGCGGTTCCAGCAGGGTGGACAGCGTATCGACCGCGTTGTTGACCTCTTCCTCGTAGAACTCGGCGACCTTGAACAGCATCGAATCCAGCGCGCCGGATTCCTCGCCGATCGACACCATCTGGGTGACCATGTTGGGGAACAACTGCGTCTGGTTCATCGCCAGGTGCAACTGGTGGCCCACCGCGACGTCATCGCGCATGCGCCGGACGGCCTGGCCGTACACCACGCTGCCGGTGGCGCCGGCCACCGCGTCCAGCGCCTCCACCAGCGGCACGCCGGCCCGGAAGGTGACGCCCAGCGTGCGCGCGAAGCGCGCGATCGCCGACTGGCGCAGGATGTTGCCGATGATCGGGATCTTCAGCGACATCCGGTCGATGAAGTGCGCGAACTTCTCCGACCGCTTGTACGCCATCACCATCGCCACGATCGCGGCCACCACCACCGCGATGAACAGCAGCCAGTAGTGCTGCATGAACTCGGACATGTTCACGATCATCTGGGTGAACGCGGGCAGCGCCACGCCGGCGTCCTTGAACACGCCCTGGAACACCGGCACCACGAACACCAGCAGGATGATCATCACGACGAAGGCGACGCACAGCACCATCGCGGGATAGAACAGCGCCTTCTTGATCTTGGACTTGATCGCCTCGATCCGTTCCTTGTAGGTGGCGACCGTGTCCAGCACGGTGTCCAGCACGCCCGCCGATTCGCCCGCGCGCACCAGGTTGCGGTACAGCTCGTCGAACTGCACCGGGTATTTCGCCAGCGCCTCGTGCAACGCCGAACCGCCCTCGATGTTCTGCTTGACGTCGGTCAGCATGTTCTTGAAACGCACGTTGCGCTGACCGCCCGCGATGATCTCGAACGACTGCACCATCGGCACGCCGGCCGCCATCATGGTCGCGATCTGGCGGCTGAAGATGGCGACGTCGCGCGGCTTGACCCGCGAGCCCGCCGCGCCGAACAGCGGCTTGGGCTTCTCCTTCACCGTCTGCGGGTTCATGCCCTGCCGGCGCAGCTCGGCCTTGACCAGGCTGGCGTTGCGCGCCTGCATCGCGCCCTTCATCTTGATGCCGCGCTTGTCCAGCGCGACCCATTCGTAAACGGTCAGTTGCTTGACCGCGGCGCGGGCGGCGCCGATGTTGCCGACGGCCGGTTTGGTCGCGGCGGGCTTGGTTGCGGCGGTGGCAGTGGCCATGAATCGGTTCCCCATTCAAAGCATTGAAGCCCCTCTCCCACCGGGAGAGGGGTTGGGGCGAGGGTACGCATCTTGCGCAATCCCGAACCCTCACCCGCCGCCTTTCGGCGGGGCACCCTTCCCCGAAGGGGGAGGGTCTCATGTTGTACCGGCAGGGCGTCGAGAAACACCCTGCTGGCGGATGGCCCGCCGCGGAGCAAGCGCTGCAAGCGCTTGATCCGCCGGGAGCGGGTCCGGACATGTGCCGGACCCGCGACGTCGAGAAAGTGCAGGAAAGCACTTTCTCGACAAACCTGCTAGTCCTTGGTGACGCGATTGATCTCCGCAAGGCTGGTGACGCCCTGTTTCACCTTCAGCAGTGCCGACTGGCGCAGGTCGCGCACGCCGGACCGGCGTGCGGCCTCGGCGATCTGGATCGCGTTGCCGCCCTGCAGGATGATCTGCTGGATCTCCTCGCTCATCGGCATCACTTCGTAGATGCCGACCCGGCCCTTGTAACCGTCGTTGCAGCCGCTGCAGCCGACCGCGTCGTAGAGCGTCAGGCCGGCCTTGATTTCCTCGTGGGTGAAGCCTTCGGCCAGCAGCGCCGCTTCGGGCAGGTTCAGCGGCTTCTTGCAGTCGTGCAGCCGCCGGGCCAGGCGCTGGGCGATCACCAGCGAGATCGACGCGGTCAGGTTGTACGGCGCAATGCCCATGTTCATCAGACGCGTGATGGTCTGCGCGGCGTCGTTGGTGTGCAGCGTGGACAGCACCATGTGGCCGGTCTGCGCGGCCTTGATCGCGATCTCGGCGGTCTCGAGGTCGCGGATCTCGCCCACCATGATCACGTCCGGGTCCTGGCGCAGGAAGGAACGCAGCGCCGCGGCGAAGGTCATGCCGCGCTTCTCGTTCATCTGCACCTGGTTGATGCCGTCCACCCGGATTTCGACCGGGTCCTCGACCGTGGAGATGTTGCGCCCGACCGTGTTCAAGATGTTGAGCGCGGTGTACAGCGACACGGTCTTGCCCGAACCGGTGGGGCCGGTCACCAGCACCATGCCGTAGGGCTTGTCGATGGCCTCGAGGAACAGCTTCTTCTGGTCTTCCTCGTAACCCAGCTTGTCGATGCCCAGCCTGGCCGCCGCCGCATCGAGGATGCGCAGCACCACCTTCTCGCCGCCCAGCGTGGGCAGCGTCGAGACGCGGAAGTCGATGGCCTTGGTCTTGGACAGGTTCAGCTTGATGCGGCCGTCCTGCGGCACGCGCCGCTCGGCGATGTCGAGGCCGGCCATCACCTTCAGGCGCGAGGCGATCCGCGGCCCCAGCTTCAGCGGCGGCGACGACACCGCACGCAGGATGCCGTCCAGCCGCACCCGCACCCGGTATCGGGTTTCGTACGGCTCGAAATGTATGTCCGAGGCGCCGCGCTTGATCGCGTCCACCAGGATCTTGTTGACGAACTTCACCACCGGCGCGTCTTCGTTGGTGGCCGCGTCCACGCTGCCGGAAGCCGGTTCGTCGTCGATCGCGCCCAGCGCCAGGTTCTCCAGGCCCTCGTCGCCCTCGTCGAGGTCGGAGATGGTGACGCTCTGCGCGTTCAGCGCCTGCTCGATCCCGCGCTTCAACTGCTCGGACTCGATCAGGATCGGCTCGATCGCGCAATTGGAATGGAACTTGATCTCCTCCAGCGCACGCGCGTTGGCAGGGTCGGACACGCCCACGAACAGCCGGTTGCCGCGCCGGAGCAGCGGCAGCACGTTGTGCTTGTTGATCAGTTCCTCGCTCAGTTCCTTCATCGGCAACTGCGCGACCTCGATCGCCGTGATGTCCAGCAGCGGCACGCCGAACTCGGCCGACAGCGCCTGGCTCACGCGCGGGCCGTCCACCAGGCCGTTCTCGACCAGGAACGTCGCGATCGGGATCTTCTGCCCGGCCGCGTCATGCACGGCCTGGCGCGCCTCGGCTTCCGAGAGCGCACCCTCCAGCGCCAGGCGACGGGCGAGACCGACCAGGCCCGGCATCTTCGGCTCAGGACTCAACTGCGCTGCCATGAATCTCTTCCAAACCCCCGTATGGCAAGCCGAATGTAGCGCAAATCCCCAGCCGTGGGCAGGCCGGGGCGAGAACCGCGTCCCACTTCCGGGGAAGCGGCATGCCTGATTCATGCCAAGCGGGCCTCCGGCATCCGTATGCATTGAACTTCCGACCATCGTTCCGTGGCGCACCCTGTGCCACGCATGCCAAGCCCCTGGCGCGGCTTCGGTTAAGATGCCGCGAACCCGAGGGGATTCCGTGCTAAGCATCATCCTGCCGGCCAAGAGCGAAGCCGCCGCGCTCGCCGACCTGCTGCCGCGCCTGCGCGCCGCGCAGCCGGAAGCGGAAATCATCGTTTCCGACGACGGCTCGACCGATGCGACCCGCGAATTGTGCGCGCGGCACGGCGTGCGCTGCGTGTCGGCGCCGTACTCGATGGGCAACGGCCCCGCGATCAAGCGCGGCGCGCGCGCGGCCAGCGGCGACGTGCTGGTGTTCATGGACGCCGACGGCCAGCACGATCCCGCCGACATCGCCCGGCTGCTGGCGAAACTCGACGAGGGCTACGACATGGTGGTCGGCGCCCGCAACTGGGGCGGCCAGGCAGGCGTGGGCCGCGGCGTCGCCAACACCTTCTACAACTGGCTGGCGACCAGGATGACCGGCCACCGGATCGACGACCTCACCTCCGGTTTCCGCGCCGCGCGCGCGGACCGGTTCGGCGAGTTCCTGCACCTGCTGCCGAACGGATTTTCCTATCCCACCACGGCCACGATGGCGTTCTTCCGCAGCGCGTATCCGGTGGCCTACGTGCCGATCAAGGCGGCCGAACGCATCGGCACCAGCCACATCAAGCCGGTGCGCGACGGATTGCGGTTCCTGCTCATCATCTTCAAGATCGCGACCCTGTACGCGCCGCTCAAGCTGTTTGTGCCCACCGCGGCGGTCTTCTTCGTGCTCGGCTGGGCTTACTGGGCCTACACTTTCACCAGTTTCCACCGCCTCAGCCTGATCAGCGTCGCGCTGTGGAGCGCCGCCGTGATCGTCTTCCTGGTCGGGCTGGTGTCCGAGCAGATCACGTCGCTGACGTACCAGCGTGATGCGTAGCCGACTAGCAGGTTGTTGAGAAAGTGCTTTCCTGCACTTTTTCAACGTCGCGAGTCCGCCACATGTCCGGACTCGCTCCCGACGGATCAAGCGCTTGCGCGCTTGATCCGCGGCAGGCCATCCCTGGCCTGTGCTAGCAGGGTGTTTTTCAACACCCTGCTAGCGCATGGTATTGACGCGGCGTTACCCGATGCATTTGCTTGACATATGCTCTGTGTATCGAGACTTGGAAAATGGAGGCCATGCGCCATGTTCGCCTGTTCCGCAACGGCCGCAGTCGGTCCGGATTCCACGCGACATGGAATTGGATGCCGATGAGGCCATCCTGCGTCGCGAGGGCGATCGCCTGATCCTGGAGCCGGTACTCGCGACGCCCCTGCTGGCTTTGCTTGCCACCTTGAAACCCATCGACGACGAGTTTCCCGACATCGATGCGAGCCTTCCGCCGCCTCGTTATGCGCGGCTGTGACCACTTCACGCGCGACGGAACCGCGTTTCCTTCTGGACACCAACATCGTGTCGGGTCTGGTGCGGCGCCCACAGGGTCAGGTCGCGGCGCGTATCGCGTCGGTAGGCGAGCCTCGTGTGTGCACCAGCATCGTCGTCGCGGCGGAATTGCGTTTCGGCGCTGTCAAAAGCGGTTCGCGCAGACTGCGCACGCAGGTGGATGCCGTCTTGTCGGCGATGTCCGTTGTGCCGCTGGACGGGTCGGTCGACGTGCACTACGCCGACATCCGGAGACTCGAACATGCCGGTAGCCCGATCGGGCCCAATGACATGCTGATTGCCGCCCATGCGCGAGCGTTGGGTTGTATCGTAATCACCGCGAACCTGCGCGAGGTTCGGCGCGTGCAGGGATGGAAGGTCGAAAACTGGCTGTGAAACTTGCCGCCGGATTCAGCGATTGACTTGGTCCACTCTGTGGACTAACCTCATCGGCATGAGCGAAGTCATCAACGTCCACGAAGCCAAGACCCACCTGTCGCGCCTGCTCGACAAGGCGCACGCGGGCGAGGAAATCGTGCTGGGCAAGGCCGGCAAGCCTTACGCGCGGCTGGTGCCGCTGAAGCCGGTGCGCAAGCGCACGCTTGGCTTCATCAAGGGCAAGCTGGATCCTGCCTTTTTCGATCCACTTCCGGAAGAAGAATTGGCTGCCTGGGAAGGCAAGTGAACGTGCTGCTGGATACCCACGCGTTCCTGTGGGCGGTCATGCAACCGGGAGAGCTGTCGGCAAAGACGCGCAAACTGCTGGAGAATCAGGCCACCGACGTCCTCGTCAGCGCCGCTACTGCTTGGGAGATCGCGACCAAGTTCCGGCTGGGCAAATTGCCGTCGGCGGCTCCGATTGTCGCTGATATCGACGATGTGGCAAGACGTCTGGGTGCACGCTGGCTGGCGATAAGCCACGCCCATGCCATCAAGGCCGGTGGCTATTCGCAAGCGCATCGCGATCCCTTTGACCGCATTCTGGTTGCCCAGGCCGAAATCGAAGGATTGCCATTGGTCAGCCGGGATCGCGCCCTGCGCCAATTTGGTGTGAAACTTCTGTGGTGATCCATAAGGTGCTGTCTCGTGACGGCTGAGCAGCGTCCACGCATTCTGCTCGTCACCCGCAACCTGCCGCCGCTGGTGGGTGGCATGGAACGGCTGAACTGGCACATGGCCGAAGAACTGGCCAAGTCGTTCGAGGTGCACGCGATCGGCCCCGAGGGTTCGGCGGCACTCGCGCCCACCGGCGTGGAAGTGTGCGAAGCACCGTTGCGGCCGTTGTGGAAGTTCCTGTTGCACGCTCGCGCGCTGGCACGGCGCGAAGCGAAAGCATGGAAGCCCGACATCGTGCTGGCGGGCAGCGGGCTCACCGCACCCATCGCGCGCAGTGCGGCGCGTGCGTGCGGTGCGAAAGCCGCCGTGTACGTGCATGGCCTCGACATCGCGGTGCAACATTCGGTGTACCGCGCCGTCTGGCTGCCCGCAATCCGGCGCATGGATCGCGTCATCGCCAACAGCCGCGCCACCGCCGATCTCTGCCTTGGCATCGGCGTTGCTCCCGAACGCCTCGGCATCGTGCATCCGGGCGTGGACTTGCCGTCTGGCCTTGAACCCCTCTCCACTGGGGGGAGGGATGAGGGTACGGATATGCGAGATGTCCTGCCACGGCGCGACGCGAATCCCGACTCCTTACCCGCCCCTTCGAGGCAGCCTCTCACGGAGGAAGAGGTGAACGGGCGTGCTGGATTTCGTGTCCGCTTCGAACTCGGTACCCGCCCGATCCTGCTCTCCGTCGGCCGACTCAGCGTACGCAAGGGCCTGCGCGAATTCGTTGCGCAATGCCTGCCGCGCATCGTCGCCGCGCTGCCGGACACGATGTTGCTGATCGTCGGCGATGTGCCGGATGATGCACTGCGCGCGCAGGCGCAATCGCCGGACAGCATCCGCGGGGCGGCCGCCCGCGCGGGCGTGGAATCGAATCTGCGTTTTCTCGGCGTCATCACGGAATACGATCGGCTGGGCGCGGTCTATCGCGCAGCAGATGTCCACGTATTTCCGGTACGTGAGATTGCTGAAGACCCCGAAGGCTTCGGCATGGTCGCGGTCGAAGCCGCGGCGCATGGCCTGCCCACCGTAGCCTTCGCCACCGGCGGCGTGGTCGATGCCGTCGCCGAGGGGCAATCCGGACGACTGGTCGCGCCGGGCGATTACGCGGCGTTTGCCAAGGCCGTGTTGCGCACTTTCTCCGAACGCCAGGCCTTGCGCACGAGCTGCGTTGCGTTTGCACGAAGCCTTGCGTGGCCGGAATTCGGCGTGCGAATGGCGGCACAAATGGAATGCGCCGCCACGGCGCTCCCCTCACGATGCAACACGGCATGAACGCGCACACCTTCGAACGCCAGCCACACGCCGTGCTCGACCTGCCCTCGCGCGACTGGAAGGCCATGAAGATAGAGCGCTTGCTCGATCTTGCCAGCCATCCGCAACCCCTCCGCATGCTGGAAGTCGGCACCGGTTCGGGCGGCATCGCGCACTACTTCGCCATCCACCCGAGTCTGCGTTGCGAGGTGACTGCGGTGGACGTGTGCGACAACCGGCTTGTCAGGGATGGCTACGCATACCGGCTGGTGCAGGGTGTCGAATTGCCGTTCCCCGACGCCAGCTTCGATGTAGTCATCACCAACCACGTGATCGAGCATGTCGGTGATGCCGGCGCGCAACGCCGCCATCTTCTCGAGGTTCATCGGGTGATGAAACCCGATGGCGTCGGCTACCTTGCGGTGCCCAATCGCTGGATGCTCACCGAACCGCACTACCAGTTGAAATTTTTGAGCTGGTGGCCGCATGCGTGGCGCACGCCCTGTCTGCGCCTGATGCGCAAGGGCGCCTTTTACGACTGCGGGCCCCTCCAGATGCGCCAACTGGAACGCATGCTCGACGCCTCCAGCTTTCGTTATCGCAATATCTGCGTTGATGCCTGGCGTGTCACCTTCAAGATCGAGCGCCCGCATTCGCTCGGCGCACGCGTCCTGCGTACGACACCCGATGCGGTATCAGCTCTGCCGCGGCGGTTCATTCCCATCCTCATCTACCGCATCGCGCACGCGCCTGCATGAACACCATATCGTCTGTGAATGTTGAGACACTCGCGACGGTTACGGTTACTTTCAACCCGGACATCGCCTTGCTGGAAGCGCAACTGAGAGCGTTGCCTATCGCCTGCTTGA
>JAJPHQ010000109.1 GCA_021325195.1 Gammaproteobacteria bacterium
CGCGACTGGCTGGTGGTCGATGCCAGCGGCAAGACGCTGGGCCGCCTGTGCTCGGAGGTCGCGCGGCGCCTGCGCGGCAAGCACAAGCCCGAATTCACCCCGCACGTGGACACCGGCGATTACATCGTCGTGGTCAACGCCGAGAAGATCGCGGTCACCGGCACCAAGCTGGACGACAAGCGGTACCACCGGTTCACCGGCTACGTCGGCAACCTCAAGACCACCAGCCTGAAGGACCTCTTGGCCACCCATCCCGAGCGCGCGATCGAAATCGGCGTCAAGGGCATGCTGCCCAAGAATCCGCTGGGCCGCGCGATGTTCCGCAAACTCAAGGTCTATCGCGGTGCCGAGCATCCGCATGCCGCGCAACAGCCGAAAGTCCTGGAGATTTGAAACCGGGTGCGCGCCCCCTGCACGTGTGAGCCGCCTTCCGCAGCCGCATTTTCCAACGACAGCGATCCATGACACATGGCTATTCAGCAAGCTAGAAACTACGGTACCGGCCGCCGCAAGACCTCCGCTGCGCGGGTGTTCCTGCGCAGGGGCAGCGGGCAGATCCAGGTCAACGGCAAGCCGCTGGACGAGTTTTTCGGCCGCGAAACCTCGCGGATGATCGTGCGCCAGCCGCTGGAGCTGACCCGGATGACCGACAAGTTCGACATCAAGGTCAATGTTGCGGGCGGCGGCATCACCGGCCAGGCCGGCGCGATCCGGCTGGGCATCGCCCGCGCGCTGGTGGAGTACGACGAAACCCTGAAGGCGCCGCTGCGCCGGGCCGGGTTCATGACCCGCGACGCCCGCGCGGTCGAGCGCAAGAAGGTGGGTCTGCACAAGGCACGTCGCGCCACCCAGTTCTCCAAGCGCTAAACTGTCGGAGCCCGAAGGTGGCGTTGTTGCCACCTTAGGCACCGGGGAGGTACCCGGCGTCAGTCGCAGACTGGCGAGTCAACCGCGGCAGGATGCCCGGTTTTGCTCACTTGCAGCCCCGTCGCCAAGTGGTAAGGCACCTGACTCTGACTCAGGCATTCGGTGGTTCGAATCCATCCGGGGCTGCCAATTTCCGGCTGCAGACCGCGGCCGTAGACCCGAAAAAGCCCGCCCGTTGGCGGGCTTTTGCTTGCCATTCCCTTCCCGCCCCTTGCCGCCGCTTTCGCGCAGGCGGTCTCCCTTTCCGGCGCGAAATCGGCGTATCGTTGCGCGGTCGTCACGGGGCCTCTGACCGGATCCTCATGGCGGTGCGGACGTCAATGCGACCAGGGCGGGTGGCGGGCGGGCGGCAAGGTCGCATCGGAAGGTACCGGCGTGGCGGGTTTCTGCCCTGCCTCGCCGGGCATCGGGTATCCAGGCGATCGAGTCCTGCCGCGGCGCTCTCACCGCGGCGGCGGTCATTCCGTGCACGGCGTCAGGACGATTCGGCCAGAGGCTTCCCGGGCGATGCAGTTCCCCTCAACCCTGATTCGGAGAACAGCCATGAACGTTTCGATGGAAGCACCCCGCACCCCGCAGCACGACCTGGTCGCGATGGCCGCCGCCCTGCGTGGTGCGCTGCTGCAGCAAGTTGAGCAGGGCATTTTGTGCAGCGGAATGCAAAGCTATTATCAGTATGTGCTTGCCAAGCGCTTGACATTCGCCGGCCCGATGACGGCGTCGGCACTGGCCGAGCAGCTTCGCCTGGATGCGCGCACGCTGGACGAGAACCTGCAGGCGATGCTGGCCCAGGACATGGTTCGCCAGGAAGGTGGCAACTGGATCATCACCGAAGCCGGCCGCAAGGCGCTCGTCGCCGCCAACCACAGCGGCGAGCAGGTATTGATCCGGATCCGCGAAACGATCGGTCCCGAGACCTGCGATCAACTGGTCGAGGGCATGCGCAACGCGCTGGCCGCGCTGCGCAAGGCGGCGTAGCCTCGACAAAACCCGATTAGGGAAGACACTCGAACGGGTCGGTGACGGCAGGTCAGAATTTCCTGCCGTCGCCGACCAGTACGACGTCGGCGGGACGGTGCGCGAACAGTCCCACCGTGACCACCCCTGCAATCTGGTTCCAGTCCGATTCGAGTCCGGGCGGATCGTCGATCCGCAGGCCGTGCACGTCGAGGATCCAGTTGCCGTTGTCGGTGATCACGCCCTCGCGCCACACCGGCTGGCCGCCGCGCTGCAGGATTTCGCGCGCGACCAGGCTGCGCGCCATCGGGATCACCTCCACCGGCAGCGGAAAGCGGCCCAGCACGTCCACGCACTTGTGGGCATCGACGATGCACACGAACTTCTTCGCCGCCGCCGCGACGATTTTCTCGCGGGTCAGCGCGCCACCGCCGCCCTTGATCAGACGGCGGAGCGGATCGCACTCGTCGGCGCCGTCCACATACAGCGGGATTTCGCCGACCGCGTTGAGGTCGAAGACGCGGATGCCGCGTTCCTGCAGCAGCCTCGTGGAACGATCCGAACTCGATACCGCGCCTTCGATCCGGTGTTTCATCCTGGCCAGGGCGTCGATGAAGTAGGCCACGGTCGAACCGGTGCCCACGCCGATCACGGCGTCGTCCTCGACGTACTCGATCGCGGCTTCGCCGGCCGCGCGTTTCTGCGCCTCGATGTCCATGCGACGGTGTGTCCTCATTCCAGCGCCAGGATCGCCTGCCATTGCGCTTTGCTGACCGGCAGCACGGAGAGGCGATTCCCGCGCCGGATCAATGCGAAATCACCAAGGCTCCGCAGCGTCTTGAGTTCATCCAGCGTGATCACGCGCTGCAGCTTGCGCACGAACGCCACGTCCACCAGCGTCCAGCGCGGATCGCCGCGGTCGCTGCCGGCATCGAAATACTCGCTCTTCGGGTCGAACTGGGTCGGATCGGGGTAGGGCGCGCTCGCGACCTTGCCGATTCCGGCCACGCCCGGCACCGCGCAACTGGAGTGGTAGATCAGCACCGGGTCGCCACGCCGCATAGCGCGGATGAAATTGCGCGCCTGATAGTTGCGCACGCCGTTCCAGGGCTCGATCTTGCGTCGTTGCAGGTCGTCGATCGAGAACGTGTCCGGTTCGGTTTTCATCAACCAGCGTTGCATGCGGGACTCCGGCGTGCAGAGGAGGTCGTGTCAAATGATCCGCGGGTCGGACGGTGCGGTGCAGGCTATCAGGTCTTCCTCGGTGGCGATGTAATCCAGCGGCACGTCCCAGGCTTGCACGGGCAGTTCGTCCACCTGCTGGAAGGCGTAGCCGATCCCGACCAGCAGCGGCTGGGTGGGGCGTTTCGCCTCGCGCAGGAAAGCCAGAGTGGTGTCGTAGAAACCGCCGCCGGTGCCCAGGCGATGCCCGAAGCGATCGAACGCCAGCAGCGGCAGCAGGATCACGTCCATCTCGCGCGCGTCCAGACATTCGCCGGGCGCCACGTCCGGCTCCGGGATGCCGAAACGGTTGCTGCGCAGGGCGGACCGGGTGGTGTATTCGGCGAACCGCAGCCGGCGCGCTGCATCGATCACCGGCAGGAAATAATGTTGCCCGCGCCGGTGCAGCGAGGCGACCGCCAGATTGAGCGGCAGCTCGCCACGCACCGCCCAGTAACCGGCGACGTTGTGATCGGTCATGAATTCGGGCAACCGCTCGAGGCTCCTGGTCACGCCGGCGGCGGCCGCCACGCGTTGCCGGGCGTCCAGTTCCCCGCGCCTCACCGCCATGCGCGCACGCAACAGGGCCCGGGCATCATTCATGGGCATTGCGGGAGTTGCGCCGCTGCCTCATTCGAGGCGGCGGTCGTGAGGCGTGCGGCCACGGGGTTTTCGTGTCATGGCTGGCAGCCTTGCCGCGGACGGCGCGTCCGATCCGGGCGTGTCCACGAATGTCCGGCTCGGCATCGGTCCGGTCTTGCGGGGAGCATGGACGATCGCACGCAACGATCACGCAAAAAAACCGGCGCCCTCCGCGATGACGATGCGCGCCGAGCGACCCTGATCCCGAGGATCAAGTGGGCGGGCTCACCGGACTTTCAGGCTTTCCGCTCGCGGCGGACTTGCACAACGATCCGGTATCCGCCAGCCCGAGGCCGTGCATTAGGAACAAGGCATATTGCTGGAGGCGCGCTGTCGTTCACCGCAGGGGACGCCAGCCGCGTCATTCTAAAGGCGTGTCGAGTGCGCCTTCAAGCTTGCGCCGCAGCATCGCGATGTTCTCGCCGATGCTGCCCGACAACTCGTTCTGGCTGCGTTGCAGCATCAGCAGTTCGTGGGTGATGCTGAGCGCGGCCAGCACCGCGACGCGGTCGTAGCCGGGGCTGCGCGAGGCGTGCCGGATCTCGCGCATCTTGCGGTCGAGATAGGTCATCGCCGCGAGCAGGCCTTCGCGCTCGTCGGGCTGGCAGCCGACCAGGAACTCGCGGTCGAGCAGCTTGACGGTGACGGTGACGGGTTCTTCGGTCATGGCGCTGCGCTCAATTGGCGTTCTCGAGCGCCTTCAGACGCTCGATCATGGCCTCGACCCGCGCACGCGCCTGCTCGTTGCGCGTCAGCAGCGCGGCGCGTTCGCCGGCCAGCTGATCGCGGCCGTGGCGCAGGCTGGCGTTTTCCTCGGCCAGCCGCCGCATTTTTTCGATGGCCGCATCCAGCGCGCGCGACAGCGCGGCGAGCTCGGCCTTGATGACATCGGTGTCGGTATTCATGGCGCGACTATAAGCGAAAACATGACGGCGGGCATGTGCGGGAGGCTGGCCCGACGGTGTGTCGAAAACACCCGGTCAGGCCAGATCGACCGTGCGGCGGATGCGTTTTTCGAGGAAGGCCAGGCAGGCATCCGCCGGCAGCGGCGGCGACAGCCAGTGGCCCTGGATCTCGTCGCAGTGCTGCACGCGCAGGAAGGCCAGTTGCTCGCCGGTCTCCACGCCCTCCGCGACCACCTTCAGCTGCAGCGAATGGGCCATGGTGATGATGGTGGCGGTGATGGCGGCATCGTCGGGATCGGTGGTGACGTCGCCCACGAATTCCTGGTCGATCTTGAGCGTGTCGATCGGCAGACGCTTCAGGTAGGCCAGCGAGGAATAGCCGGTGCCGAAGTCGTCGATCGCCAGACGCATGCCGATCGACTTCAGTTCGCCCAGCACGCGCACCGATTGTTCCGCGTTGGCCATGACCATGCTCTCGGTCAGTTCCAGCTCGATGCGGTCGGGGGCGATGTCGTGCTCGGCCAGGATCTCGCAGATCCGCAGCGTGAGTTCGGTGCGGTTGAGCTGCGCGGCGGAAAGATTGACCGCCATGGTCAGGTTGCGGTGGCCGGCTTCGCGGAAGCGGCGCAGGTCGGCGCAGGCGGTGGCCAGCACGAATTCACTGATCTCGATGATCTGGCCGGTTTCCTCGGCGATCGGCACGAACACGCTGGGCGGAATCTCGCCGAGTTCGCTGCTGCGCCAGCGCAGCAGCGCTTCCATCCCGGTCACCGCGCCGCTGGCGATCGCCATCTTGGGCTGATAAACGAGGCTGAGTTCGCGCCGTTCCAGCGCCCGGCGCAGCGCGGTGACCATGTTGGCGCGGTCGCGCGCGTGCACGTCCATGCCGGCGTGATAGACCGCCCAGGTGTTGCGGCCACGTCCCTTGGCCTGGTACATCGCGGTGTCCGCGCACTTCAGCAGCTCGGTCGGCGTCTGGCCGTGATCGGGGTACAGCGCGATGCCGATCGAAGGCGAAATCACGGTTTCCTGGGTATTGCTGACCGGCAGCGGCTCGCTGAACGCCTCGATCAGGCGCTGGGCCATTTCCTCGGCGTCGTGCTGGTCGCCCAGGTTTTCCAGCACCACCGTGAATTCGTCGCCGCCCAGACGCGCGACCACGTCGTTCTCGCGCACGTGCTGGCGCAACCGTGCGCCCGCGGCTTTCAGCGTGCGGTCACCCGCGGTGTGGCCCATCGAGTCGTTGACGTGCTTGAAGCGGTCGAGGTCCAGGAACAGCACCGCGACCTTGCGGCCGCTGCGGCGCGCGGCAATGATCGCCGCGCCCAGCCGCTCGCCCAGCAGGGCGCGGTTGGGCAGGCCGGTCAGGGTGTCGTAGTTGGCGAGGTAGCGCAGCTCCTGCTCGGCACGCTTGCGGTCGGTGATGTCGGTCAGCACGCCCACCATGTGGGTGCGGTTGCCGGCGGCGTCGCACACCTCGTTGAGCTCGACCCAGCACAGGAATTCCTCGCCGTCCTTGCGCCGCTGCCATAGCTCGCCGCGCCAGTGGCCGGTTTCCGCCAGCGTCTGGCGCAGGCGCGTGTAGTTTTCCGGCGAATGCCGGCTGCCGTTGAGCAGCGAGGCATCGCGGCCCAGCACCTCGTGTTCGGCATAGCCGGTCATGCGGGTGAACGCGGTGTTGACCGAGATGAAGCGGAAATTGAGGTCGGTGACCGTGACCGCTTCGGTCATGTTGCGGATCACCTGCGCGGCGATCCGGCGTTCGCGCTCGGCCAGCCGCATTGCGCTGATGTCGCGTGCCGTGCCGCAGATGCGCAGGGGCCTGCCATCGGCGTCGTATTCCACCACCTTGCCGCGCGAGATCACCCAGATCCATTCGCCGGAGGCGCTGAGCAGGCGGTGCTCGGCCTCGAAATGATCGGTGCGCCCTGCGAGGTGTTCGGCCAGCGCGCGCTCCACGGCTTCCAGGTCCTCGGGATGGACCGCGGATTTGCGCCAGTCCTCGGCCGAGATGCTTTCCTCGCGATGACCCCCCGGCGTGCCCTCGGCACCCAGCCGGAAGATCATGCCTTTGCGCAGGTCCCAGTCCCAGAACTCGTCGTCCGAACCCCACAACGCATGCCGCAGACGGTCCTCGCGCAATTGCAGTTGTCGTTGATGGCGGCGTTCCTCCGCGCGCCGGGTACGCCATGCCAGCATGGCGACCAGGATCACCAGACCCAGCAGCGCGCCGTAGAGCAGTCGCATCCCGAGGCTCCACCACCACGGCGTCGCGATCCGGAAAGCGAGCCGTGCGGTCCGGCCCGCTTCGCCGTTGCGGGAGATGCTCTGCACCTCGAAGCGGTAGTCACCGGCACCGAGGTTGGTATAGGAAGCGACGTGGCCGGTGCCGGGCGTGCTCCACTGGTCGCTGTCGCCGAGCAGGCGGTAGCGGAAACGGTTGCGGGCCGGGGAGGCGTAATCCAGCGCGGCAAAGGCGATGTCGAGGCTGCGGGTATCGGCCGGAAACCGCACGGCGCGGTCGCCGGAAACCGGCGGGATGATCGATTGGTCGCCGCTGCGCAGGCCGGTGATCACCACCGGCGCCTGGTAATTCCTTGGCTTGATGGTGGCGGGGTCGGCCTTGTCGAAACCATGCACGCCGCCGAACAGCAGATCTCCGCTGCGGGTGCGCAGGCAGGCGCCGGAATTGTATTCATCGCCCTGCAGCCCGTCGTCGTAATCGAAGGCCAGTATGTGCCCGCTACGGGGATCCAGCCGGCCGATGCCGAGATTGGTGCTGAACCAGATATCGCCCCCGCTGTCCTCGACCATGCAGTAGACGGTGC
The DNA here is from genome assembly GCA_021325195.1 of Gammaproteobacteria bacterium. GTDB lineage: Bacteria > Pseudomonadota > Gammaproteobacteria > Xanthomonadales > Rhodanobacteraceae > 66-474. The sequence continues at coordinate 7,481 of JAJPHQ010000109.1, forward strand.
TGTCGGGCATCCCGTCGGCCATGCCGTAACGGCGGAAATGGGCGCCCGAGGCGTCGATGGAGACCAGCCTGTTGAGTCCCGACAGGGTGCCGATCCAGACCGTGCCGTCCCGTCCGACGAGAATGTCCGCGACGGTGTTGCCGCCCAGTGAATCGCTCCTTCCGGGTTGTTCGCGGAAGCTGCGGATCGTGCCATTGGCAGGATCGATCACGGAGATACCATCGGTGGTTCCGGCCCAGATGCGGCCTTGATGGTCCTGCGCGAGAGCGGCAACGAAATTTCCGGCAAATCCGGGATTTGCCCCGTTGTGGACCAGATAATGGCCGGCGATGTGTCCATTTCGATAGTGAATCAACCCGGCTCCGGTCGGAGCAACCCAAAGATCACCGTTGCTTGCACGCAGCAGCGTGCGCACTCCCACATGGGCGATCTCCGGCAAAGAATCCATGCCAGGCAAATCGAGTAGTTCGGCTTTGTTGTTGATCGGATCGAAGCGAATGATTCCGCGACTGGAAGCCATCAGGAGAGCATTGCTGTCGTCTGATGTGATGGCGTAGACGCGCAGGGCGGCAGTCCGAGTGGATCGGCTGGCGATGGCTCGATCGAAGTTGTTGCGCGCCGTAATAGGGACTTGCGGAAGAATGCCGCCGTTCACAACCTTGCTGATCGCATCGGCGAAACTTTCGAAACCCCCCGTCCTCGGATCGTAACGCTTCAGTCCATCACCCCCGACCGCCAGCCAGATCATGCCGTCCGGTGTCTGGTAGAACGCGCGCACGAAATTGCTGCCTTCGCGCTCGCCGCTGGCGCCGAGGTCGGTGACGGTGTGGAACGGCGCGCCGTCTGGATCCGTCCACGCGGCGCCCCGCGAGGCGGTACCGACCCACAGCAGGCCCGACTGATCGACCAGCAGGGTCGTGATGGCGGCGTCCGGCAGGCTGCCGCGTATCTGCGGCTGCGGCAGCAGCCGGTCGCTTTGTCCACTGGCGCGGTCCAGGCGCAGCAAGCCCGCGCCGCTCAGCCCCAGCCACAGGCGCCCGGCACGATCCTCGGCCATCGCGTCCACGGAGCTGGAAGAGGATGCCGCGGTGTCATCGCCAGCCGGCCAGACACGGGTCGCAGGGCCGTTCGAGCGATCGACCTGCCACAGACCGGTTCCGGTGCCGATCAGCAGGCGGTTTTCGTGATCGCAGAACAGCGCGTGGATGTCGCGCGAAACCGACAGCAGCCTGGCATCCGCGCGCGCGGGGTCGATCGCCAGCACCTGCGTTGCGGTGGAGGCGTACACGCGACGATCGGGGCACTGCACCAGGTTCTGCACGAAGACATCGGAATCTGCGCCGGCCGGCGTGGACCACACCGCTTTCGGTGCGGATGCCCCGGCATCCAGCCGATCGACGCCATGCGGCGTGGCCACCAGCAACGTGCCGTCCGCCAGTTCCAGCAGGGCCGCGACGCTGGCTTCCTCCCGGCGCACGGCCGGCGGCAGCGGCAGCACGCGGTCGTGGCGGGGATCGAACAGGGACAAACCGCCACGGCTGCTGCCCACCCACAGCCGTCCGTCCGGCGCATCCGCCAGCGCGGTCACCAGATTGTCGGGCAGGCTGTCGGCGCGGTCCGGGTCATGCGCGAAGCGGCGCAGCGTGTACCCGTCGTAGCGGTGCAGGCCGCCCTGCGTGGCCAGCCACATGTAGCCCTGCCGGTCCTGGAAGATCACCGCGACGGAGTTCTGGGCCAGGCCGTTCTGGCTGTCCAGCGTCCGGAAGTAGAAGCTGCGCTCGTAGGCGAGCGCCGAGCCGCAGCACGCCAGCAGGATGCCGAGCAGCGCGAGCAATCGCGTCACGAATGCTCGCGGCCGCTGCGGCGTGACCCGCAGTACGGTCATCGTGCCTGGGATGACGTGGCTCATGGATGTGCTGGGAACCCCCGTGCATCCGTGCGGGTCGATGGTCGCCCGCAGTCGGCTGACGCGGATGGCAGTCCTTGGTGCGAGTGTACCCAAAACCTCCGGTCGAATACGGGATCGACGCCACCAACGGGATGCGTGGCGGTTTGCAACCGGCTTGCCTAGAATCGGACTCCATCCCGCCAACCGCTGGAAACCATGGCGGCCGTACCCGTCACTTATCAGGAACTGGATGCCGCGCTGGCGCAAATGCAGCTCGGCACCACCGCGTCCGATCTGCACGGCGCGCTGACGGGCTGGCTGTGCGGGGGGAGCGCCGCGGGAGCCGCGGGCCTGCTCGAGGCCTTGGCGCTGGAAAGCGATGATGCGCACACGGGCGATGCCGCGCATCGCCTGCTCGACCGCCTGTGCGCCCAGTGCCGCGAGCAGTTGCGCGCGTCCGACGCCAGCTTCGCGCCGTTGCTGCCCGCCGCTCCGCTGGCCGCGCGCGCCGACGCGATGGTGGACTGGTGCCGGGGATTTCTCGGCGGCCTCGGCCTGACCGGCGCGATCGGCAGGCACGCGCTGCCGGAAGACGCGCGCGAAATCCTCGCCGACCTCGGCCACATCGCGGCGATGCCGGTGGTGTGCGAGAACGAGGACGACGAGCAATCCCTGAGCGAGGTGCTGGACTTCATACGCAACGGCGTGCTGCGCCTGCACGCGGAGCTCGCTTCGGACCCGCGTGGCGGCCGCACATGATCGCGCCGGCCGAATTCGCGCGGCGGCGCGGGGAACTGATGCAGATGGCGGGGGTGGATGCCGCGCTGGTGGTGGCCGCGGCGCCGCGGCGGATGCGCAATGCGGACGCCGCATGGCCATACCGGCAGGATTCCGATTTCCACTACCTCACCGGTTTCCCGGAACCCGACGCGGTGCTGGCCTTGCTGCCCGGCCGCGCCAGCGGACAGGCCGTGCTGTTCTGCCGCGAACGCGATCCGGCGCGCGAGCGCATCGAGGGTGCGCGGATCGGTCCCGAGGACGCCGTGGCGCGGTTCGGGATGGATGACGCGTTCCCGATCGAGGACATCGACGACATCCTGCCCGGGATGCTGGAGGGCCGCACGCGGCTGTACTGCCATTTCGGGCGCGAGAACGAATTCGATGCGCAACTGCTGCGCTGGATGCGGCGCCTGCGTGCCGCGCGCGGCGGCGGCGTGGTGCCGCGCGAATTCGTGGCGCTGGGCCATCTGCTGCACGAACTGCGCCTGTACAAGTCACCGGCAGAACTGGCGTTGATGAAACGCGCGGCGCGGATCGCGGCCGAGGCGCAACGCGCGGCGCTGCGCGCCGCGCGGCCCGGTGCGGCGGAATACGAAGTCGAAGCCGCGCTGCTGCACGCGATGCGTGCGCACGGCGCGGTGCCTTCGTATCCGCCGATCGTCGCAGCCGGCGTCAACACCTGCGTGATGCACTACACCGCCAGCCGCGGCAAGCTGGCGCGCGGCGACCTGCTGCTGATCGACGCCGGCGCCGAAGTCGAATGCTATGCGTCGGACATCACCCGCACCTGGCCGGTGGGCGGACGGTTCACGCGCGAACAGCGCGCGCTGTACGGCATCGTCGAGGACGCGCAGCGCGCCGCGATCGGCGAGGTGCGCGCGGGTTGCCCGTTCACCGCCGCGCACGACGCCGCCACGCGCGTGATCGTCAGGGGGCTGTGCGCACTGGGGCTGCTGGACGGCAGTCCGCGCGCGGCGATCAGGAGCGGCGAGTACAAGCGGTTCTTCCCGCACAAGACCGGGCACTGGATCGGCCTGGACGTGCACGACGTCGGCGATTACCGGGTGGACGACCAGCCGCGCGTGCTGGAACCGGGCATGGTGGTCACGGTCGAGCCCGGCATCTACATCGCGCCCGACGACACCACGGTGCCGGCGAAGTGGCGCGGCGTCGGGATCCGGATCGAGGACGACGTGGCGGTGGGCGCGCGCGGCCCCGAGTTGCTGACCGCGGCGTTGCCCAGAAGGCTCGACGAAGTCGAGGCGCTTTGCGCCGCGTGACGTCCGGGACACAACGCCGGCGGGGTTTGCTGGCATACTCGCGGGCTTCCGTCCCGTCCACGGGCTCGAGGAGAACCAGCATGGCCGGCAACTCGTCTTTCTGGACCAAGGCTTCGCCCGTCCTGCTCAGCATCCTGCGCATCGTCATAGGTTTCCTGTACATGCAGCACGGCGCCGAAAAACTGTTCGGCGTGCCGGGTGATCATTTCGAACTGATTTCCACGGCGAAGCTGTTCACGCTGGCGCCCGGCCTTGCCGGCATCCTGGAATTCGGCGGCGGTTTGCTGGTGCTGATCGGTCTGTTCACGCGGCCCGTCGCCTTCATCCTGTCGGGCGAGATGGCGTTCGCCTATTTCATGGTGCACTTCCCGCACAACCACGTGTTTCCGCTGCTGAACGGCGGCGATCTCGCGGTGCTGTTCTGCTTCACGTTCCTGTACCTGTCGGCAGCGGGTCCGGGGCCGTGGAGCGTGGATCGCGCGCGCGGCCGTGCGTGACGGCGGAGAATCGCCATGCACCGCAGCCGTTTGTGCAGCTTCATCATCGATTGCAAGGCCGGTGATCTTGCGGAAGCCGCGCGTTTCTGGTCCGCCGCACTGGGCCGGCCGGTTCGGGAGGGTACCGATCCCGCGCACGACAGGTACGTGCCGCTGGAAATGCACGACGACGAACCGGTCGTCGAACTGCAGAAGGTCGATCACGACAGCCGGATACATCTGGACATCGAGAGCGACGACGTGGAGGCCGAGGCGCGTCGGCTGGAAGCGCTGGGCGCAAAGCGCGTCGCGGCGATCAGGACCTGGATCGTGCTGGAGGCACCGACCGGCCAGCGCTTCTGCGTGGTCCGCCCGCAGCGGCACGGCAAGCTGGGGCCGCACGCCAACACCTGGGAATGAACCCGCGCGTCAACCGACGAACGCGCGGGCGTTGCGGAACATCCGCATCCATGGCGAGTCCTCGCCCCATTCGCGCGGATGCCAGCTCATCTGCACGCTGCGGAACACGCGTTCGGGATGCGGCATCAGGATGGTGACGCGGCCCGAGGCGGCGGTGAAACCGGCGACGCCGTCGGGTGAGCCGTTGGGGTTGTACGGAAACGTCTCGGTCGGCTTCCCCCGGTTATCGACGAAACGCAGGCAGGCGCCGGCCTTGCCGGGCTTGCTGCCATCGGCGAACAGCGCGCGACCCTCGCCGTGCGCGGTGACCACGGGAATGCGCGAACCCGCCATGCCGCGCAGCACGATCGATTCGGAATCCAGCACTTCCAGCGTCACCAGCCGCGCCTCGTACTGTTCGGACGCGTTGCGCGCGAAAGCCGGCCAGTGTCCGGCGCCCGGAATGATGGATTTCAGGTGCGCCAGCATCTGGCAGCCGTTGCACATGCCCACCGCGAATTTCGACTCGTCGGCGAAGAACCCGGCGAACTGTTCACGCAAGTCGTCGTGGTAGAGGATCGACGCGGCCCAGCCGCGGCCCGCGCCCAGCACGTCGCCGTAGGAGAAGCCGCCGCACGCGGCGAAGCCGGAAAAATCCGCGAGCTCGCGACGCCCCGCGGCGAGATCGCTCATGTGCACGTCGACCGCGTCGAAACCCGCGCGGGTGAACGCGGCGGCCATTTCGACTTGCCCGTTGACGCCCTGATCGCGCAGGATCGCGATGCGCGGACGCGCGCCCTTCGCGATGTACGGCGCGGCGATGTCCTCGGCGGGATCGAAGGTGAGTTTCACGCTCAGGCCCGGATCGCCGTCGTCGCAGCGCCAGTCGCGTTCGGCGTCGGCGCTGGCAGGGTTGTCGCGCAGCCGCTGCATCGCATGGCTGGTCTCGTGCCACGTGCCGATCAGCTTCTGCCAGTTCCACTTGGCGACAGTCTCGTCGCCGCCGTACAGCTTGATGCCGAGCTTCTGCTTGGGCCGCCCGATCACGCGCGTCATCTCGCCCAGGCCGTTCGCCTGGACCAGCGCCGCGAAGGCGTGGTGGTCGGACTTGCGCACCTGCACCACCGCGCCCAGTTCCTCGTTGAACAGCGCGAGCAGCGCGTTGTCGGCCCAGCCGTCCAGGAAGATTTCGAGACCGCAGTGCCCCGCAAACGCCATTTCCAGCAGGGTCACGATCACGCCGCCGTCGGAGCGGTCGTGATAGGCGAGCAGCAGATCCTTCCCGCGAGCCTCGCGGACCAAATCGAACAGCGCGCGCAGCCGTTGCGGATCGTCGAAATCGGGCGGCACGCCGCCGCCGCGGTCGAAGGCGTGCGTCAGTGCCGAACCGCCCAGGCGGTCGCGTCCGTTGCCTAGGTCGATCAGCCACAGTTCGGTATCGCCCGCGTCCATCCGCAACTGCGGGGTCAGCACGCGACGCGCATCGCCGATCCGCGCGAACGCGCTGACGATCAGCGACACCGGCGCGATCGTGCGCTGTTCGCGCCCGTCGCCGCGCCACAGCGTGCGCATCGACAGCGAGTCCTTGCCGACCGGAATCGACACGCCCAGATCGGTGCACAACGACGACACCGCCTGCACCGCGTCGTACAGCGCGGCGTCCTCGCCTGCGTGGCCGATCGCGGCCATCCAGTTGGCGGACAACCGCATCTCGTCGAGGTTTTCGACCGGCGCGGCGAGGATGTTGGTGATCGCCTCGCCCAAGGCCATCCGCGCCGATGCCGCACCGTCCAGCGCGGCCACCGGCGAGCGTTCGCCCATCGCCATCGCCTCGCCGGCATGGCCCTCGAAGTCGCACAGCGTCACCGCGCAATCGGCCACCGGCACCTGCCACGGCCCGACCAGCTGGTCGCGCGCGCACAGGCCGCCCACGCTGCGATCGCCGATGTGGATCAGGAACGCCTTGCTCGCGACGGCGGGCATCCGCAGCACGCGTTCGATCGCGTCGTCCAGACCGATGCCGGTGAGATCGGGGACGATTTCGAGATGCGGCGTGACCCGCACGGCATCGCGCTGCATCCGTGGCGGCTTGCCCAGCAGTGTCGCGAGTTCCATGTCGATGACGGTGATGCGGGACTCGGCCGATTGCCTGCTCTTGGTGACCAGCAAACGTTGTGCGACGGTTGCGGTGCCCACCACCGCGAACGGGCAGCGCTCGCGTTCGCAGATCGCCGTGAACGCCGCAAGGTCGGACGGCTTCACCGCCAGCACGTAGCGTTCCTGCGACTCGTTGCACCAGATCTGCATGGGCGAGAGTTGCGGATCGTCGCAGGGCACCTTTTCGAGGTCGATCTCTCCACCGACGCCCGAATCGTGCAGCAGTTCGGGGATCGCGTTCGACAGTCCGCCCGCGCCGACATCGTGGATCGCGACGATGGGGCTGGCCTCGGCCATGGCGCAGCAGGCGTCGATCACTTCCTGGCAGCGCCGCTGCATCTCGGCGTTGTCGCGCTGCACCGAAGCGAAATCGAGCTCCGCGCTGGATGCGCCGGCCGCCATCGACGAGGCCGCGCCGCCGCCCAGTCCGATCAGCATCGCCGGGCCGCCCAGCACGATCACCGCATCGCCCGGTGCGAGCCTGTTTTTCTTCACCAGCATCGGCCGCACGTTGGCGACACCGCCGGCCAGCATGATCGGCTTGTCGTAACCGTGGCGCATCCCGGGCATGCCGGTTTCCAGTTCGAAGGTACGGAAGTAGCCGGCGAGGCACGGCCGCCCGAATTCGTTGTTGAAACCGGCCGCGCCAAGCGGACCGTCGCGCATGATCTCGAACGCGCTGGCGACGTGCGGCGGCAGCGGGCGTTCCTTTTCCCACGGTCGCGGCAAACCGGGGATGCGCAGGTGCGACACCGAAAAGCCGGTCAGGCCTGCTTTCGGTTTGCCGCCGCGGCCGACCGCGCCCTCGTCGCGGATCTCGCCGCCGGAACCGGTGGCCGCGCCGGGCCACGGCGAAATCGCGGTCGGATGATTGTGGGTTTCCACCTTGATCGCGTAGGGGATCGCCTCGCGGTGCGCGCGCCACCTGCCGTCGGCATCCGCGAAGAAGCGCGCGCCTTCGGAACCTTCGATCACCGCGGCGTTGTCGGAGTAGGCCGACAGCGTGTGCGCGGGCGAGGCCGTGTGCGTTTGGCGGATCAGGTCGAACAGGCTGGATGCCTGCTTTTGGCCATCCACGGTGAAGTTCGCGTTGAAGACCTTGTGCCGGCAGTGTTCGGAGTTGGCCTGCGCGAACATCACCAGTTCGGCGTCGGTGGGATCGCGGCCGAGCTTCGCGTAGTGCTCCGCGAGGTAATCGATCTCGTCGGGTGCCAGCGCCAAACCCAGTTCGACGTTGGCCTGCTGCAGCGCAGCCGGCGCATTGCCGTCCAGTGCGACCGTGCGCAATGCGCCGGCGGCATGCGCCGCAAAAAGCCGCGCTGCATCGTCCAGCGAGCGCAGCACCGATTGCGTCATCCGGTCGTGCAGCGCTTCGGCAACCGTGGCAAAGGTTGCGTCGTCGGCATCCGCCACACCGTCGATCAGGAACGCGGTACCGCGTTCGACGCGCGCCACCGGGAGGCCCACGTGATGCAGGATGTCGGTGGCCTTGGACGACCATGGCGACACCGTGCCCAGCCGCGGCACCACCCACAGCGACGCGTCCGCAGGCGGGGCCTCGGTCGCGTCCAGCACCTCGGCGAGCCGCCGGTGCAGTTCGGGCGTCAGCGCGTCGGCGGCTTGCGCGAAGTACACGAAACGTGCACCGCGCACGCGCACGCCCCGGGCCAGCGCGGCGAGGCGCTGGTTGAGTCGGTCGAGGCGGAAATCCGACAGGGCGCTGCGCCCGTCGAGGACGATCATGGCGTGGCAAGCCGGGTCGCGAAAGCGGCGTATTGTATCAGCCGCCTTGATCCGCCAGCGCTCAGCCGCCTTGCACCGGCGCGTGTACGGCCTTCAATCGTTTCAGCAATTCCCCGGGGTCGGCATAGCCGCCGATCACCTGCCCGTTGCCGGTGATGATGGTGGGCGTGCCTTCCACGCCCAGGGCCACGCCGAGGTCATAATCGCGCGCGACCGGATTGGCGCAACGCGCGGGTTTCGGATCGCGTCCGGCCTTTGCCGCGGTGAATGCAGCCTTGCGGTCGGCCGCGCACCACACCGAGACGGCCTTTTCCGCCGATGGCGTGTTCAGCCCGCTGCGCGGCCAGAAAAGATAATCCACCGCGATGCCCAGCTTGTTGATCTCCGCGATGTTGGCGTGGAACGCGCGGCAGTACGGGCAATCGAGGTCGGTGAACACGGTGACCGTGTATTGGGGATGCGGCGGAGCGAAACGGATTATCTGGTCGGGCGACAGCCCGGCGATGGCGTCGCGGCGCAGGCGGTTCATCGTGGCGTCGTTCAACGACGTGCGGGTCTTCAGGTCGTAGGCCGCGCCCTGGAGCACGTAGCGTCCGTCGCCGGTGAGGTACAGCACCTGGCCGTCCGCGACCACCTGGTACAGCCCCGCGATCGGGGTGGGTTGCAGCGATTGCACGTGCGCGTCGGGTGCCATCTTGTGGATCGCCGCCTCGATCGCGCTGCGCGCGGCCGGCGCAATCGCCGCTGGCACCGCGGTTGCCGGGGGCGGCGGCGGGGCGGCGGGATCGTTGGCCGCCGAGCAGGCGCTGGTCGCCAACGCGACGGCGAGGAAGACGAAGGAGAATTTCGGCATGACGTGCTCGTTGCGCGCGAAGATGCGCGTTCGGAAATGAAAGCGTTGCAGCGATGCTAACACGCGCGTTCGCGGCCCTTAGCGATGGCACCGCGATTCACAGCGTCAACCACCAGCAGCCACCGACCTCGGCCAGACCGAAATCGCGCGTCTGGCCTCCCTCGGTGCCGCTCCCCGCGGGTTGCGTGGTGACCACCAGTCCCGACGGCGGCGGCGCAACGCTCGCGGCCTGTACGGGCCCGGCTGCCGTCGAGGAGGACGCCGGCGCGTCGGCGGGGGGATCGGCGCCGGACGCCAGGGTGATGCCGACCAGCGGCTCCTTCAGCATCGCCGACAGCGAGCGCAGCGTCGCGCGTGCGGACGACTGGGCGGTGCCGTTCCACAGGATCAGCCCGGACAGCAGGTTCACGTCGTTGCGCTGGAATGCGGCGGCGACTTCGTCGCGCAGCGATCGCGGCGAGGCGGCGCAAACGCCGCCCAGCCCGCCAGCGGTGCCCGCGGGAGCGGCAGCCGTGGCGCCCGGCGAAGGCGCCGGCGTGCCGCAGGGCTGGCCGGAAAACACCGGTTCGCCGTGCTCACCGATGCAGCGATAGACCAGCTGCGCGTGCGCCAGCGGAGCAGAGGCCAGCAACGCCAGCAGGCAAAACGATTTCAGGATCCCTGCACGCATGAGCGACCAGTGTAGCCGTGAACAGGGATCCCGATGCGCCGCGTTCGTCACACCGTCGGGCGGCCAACGCCGTCCAGCCGCTGCAGCACCGCCAGCGTTGCCCGCGCCCGGTTCAGCGTGTACAGGTGCAGGCCCGGCGCGCCGCCATCCAGCAGGCGCCGGCACATCGCGGCCACCACGTCGGCGCCGAATTCGCGCACGGATTCGGCGTCGTCGCCGTAGGCCAGCATCCGTTTGCCGATCCAGCGCGGAATCTCCGCACCACAGAGTTCCGAAAACCGCCTGAGCTGCGCGAAATTGGAAATCGGCATCACGCCCGGCACGATCGGGATGGTGATGCCCGCGCGGCGCGCGTCATCGACGAACCTGAAATACGCGTCGGCGTTGAAGAAGTACTGGGTGATCGCGCCGTCGGCGCCGGCATCGACCTTGGTCTTGAAGTGTTCGAGATCGGCCAGCGCGTGATCGGATTGCGGATGGCATTCCGGATAGCAGGCCACCTCGATGTGGAAATATCCGTCGTGTTCGCGGCGGACGAAATCCACCAGATCCGAGGCGTAACGGAAATCGCCGGGCGTGGCCATCCCCGAGGGCAGGTCGCCGCGCAGCGCGACGATCCGCTTGCAGCCCAGCGCGCGGTAGTCGGCCAGCAGCGCGCCGATCTCCTCGCGCGAACCACCCATGCACGACACGTGCGGCGCGACTTCCAGGTCATGGGTCTCGCGCAGGTGCCTGACCGTGCGCGGCGTGTGCGTCAGCGTGGAGCCGCCCGCGCCGAAGGTGACGCTGACATACTCCGGCGCCAGCGCCTTCAGTCGGGGCAGCGCGCGCTCCAGTTGCGCGCGCTGCTCGTCGGTCTTGGGCGGGAAGAACTCGAGCGAAATCGGAACCATCCGGGGCGGCATCCATATATCTTTCTATCAAGATAGAAAGAATTGACGCGGGATGCAAATGGCCGCCACCGCCGCCGTCGCGGGTCCGGAGGGCGAAGCCCGCGTGCAAGCGGCTGGCGCGTCGGGAGACGCCCAGACCGGACACGGAGGGGAGCGGCCGGAAACGGCGCGGGCAGCGGTCAGGAGGCCGCTGCAGCCGCCCGCCTTGGCGCGGCGCCGGAAGAGGCGGCATCCAGCGCGTCCGCGACGCGCCGGTGTTCCGCGCGCAGCGCCTCCGGCAGGCGGTCGCCGTAACCGTCGAGGTAGGCGCCGATCGCGGCGAGTTCCGCGCGCCATGCCTCGTTGTCCACCTGCAGCAGTTCGTCGAGCGCGCCGTCGGGGAGTTCGAGACCATCCAGATTGATGTCTTCGGCGCGGGGCAGCCTGCCGATCGGGGTTTCGACCGCGTCGGCTTCGCCGGTGACGCGTTTCAGCATCCACTCCAGCACGCGCAGGTTGTCGCCGAAGCCTGGCCACAGGAACCTGCCGTCCTTGCCCTTGCGGAACCAGTTGACGTGGAAGACCTTCGCCAGTTGCGCGCCGGGCCGGTCGAACGACAGCCAGTGCGCGAAGTAGTCGCCGTAGTTGTAGCCGCAGAACGGTTTCATCGCCATCGGATCGCGGCGGATCAGGCCGACCTGGCCGGTGGCGGCGGCGGTGGTTTCCGAGGCCATCGACGCGCCCAGCAGCACGCCGTGGGTCCAGTCGCGCGCTTCCATCACCAGCGGCACCAGCGAGGCGCGGCGGCCGCCGAACACGATCGCGTCGATCGGCACGCCTTCCGGGTTCTCCGCTTCCGGCGACCAGCTCGGGCATTGCGAGGCGCGCACGGTGAAACGCGAATTGGGGTGCGCGGCCGGCCCGTTCGCGGGATCGTAGTCGCGGCCCTGCCAGTCCTTGACCGGCTTGCGGCCGTCCAGCCCTTCCCACCACGGCTGGTTGTCGGCGGTGACCGCGACGTTGGTGAAAAGGGTGTCGTGCTGCAGCATCGCCAGCGCGTTCGCGTTGGTGTGCGCGCTGGTGCCGGGCGCGACGCCGAAGAAGCCGGCTTCCGGATTGATCGCGTACAGGCGCCCGTCGCGGCCCGGACGCATCCAGCAGATGTCGTCGCCGACCGTCCACCCCTTCCAGCCGTCGCGCCGATAGCCTTCCGGTGGAATCAGCATCGCGAGGTTGGTCTTGCCGCAGGCGGAAGGAAACGCCGCCGCCACGTAGCGGATTTCGTGCCGCGGATTCTCGATGCCCACGATCAGCATGTGCTCGGCCAGCCAGCCTTCGCTGCGCGCCTGCCACGAGGCGATCCGCAGCGCATGGCACTTCTTGCCCAGCAGCGCGTTGCCGCCATAGCCTGAGCCGTAGGACTTGATCGTGAGTTCCTCGGGGAAATGCATGATCCAGCGCCGCTCGGGGTCGAGTTCGCCGGTCGAATGCAGGCCCTTGACGAAGCTTCCCTCCCGCTCGATCCGTTCGCGCGCTGCGGTGCCCATCCGGGTCATGATCCGCATGTTGGCGACGACGTAGGGTGAGTCGGTGATCTCGACGCCGCAGCGTGACAGCGGCGAGCCGATCGGGCCCATGCAGTAGGGGATCACGTACATCGTGCGCCCCTGCATGCAGCCGTCGAACAGCGCGTCGATCTTCGCGTGCGCCTCGGCCGGATCCATCCAGTGGTTGTTGGGGCCGGCGTCGTCCCTGTTCTTCGTGCAGATGACCGTGAGCTTCTCGACGCGCGCGACGTCCCTGGGATCGGAACGATGCAGGTAGCAGCGCGGATGGGTCTGCGGGTTCAGCTCGATCAGGTCGCCGGTTTTCAGCATCCCGTCCACGAGGCTCCGGTATTCGGCATCCGAACCGTCGCACCAGTGGACGCGATCGGGTCTGGTTTTCCCGGCGACCTCATCGACCCATCGGTTCAGCGCTTCGAGTTTGCTTGGCATCGTTGAATCCGGTGCCTCGCGGCACCGCCGGAAAGGGAGGGTTTGTGACGGTAGTCCGCAGCCGCCGTCATTGCAAGACGGCGCGGGGCTTGACTTTTTGTGCGGTTGCAGCAAACCCGGGCGGCAGCGAGTTTGGTTCAATTTCCCCCGTTTCCCGGCACCAGCGCCGAGATCACGTGTTCCACGTACGCCTCGTACTGCTCGTGCGAAAGGTGCGGCAGGGCCAGGGTCAGGTTCAGTTGCAGAAAACCCACGTAGGCGGCGTAGGTCAGCCGTGCGCGATGCTGCGCCTCGGCGCGGTCCAGTCCCGCCTGCCGGAACGCCAGCGTCAGCAGGTCCATCCGCCGCTGCGACACACGCGCCATCAGCGGCCGCACCAGCGGATGATCCAGCGCCTGCATCAGCGCCGCGTAGATCCGGTGCGGCCGTACCTCGCGCGACACCCAGCGGAACAGCGCGCCCAGCCGCTCGCGCGGATGATCGCCCACCGCCGCGATGTGGCCGAGCAGTTCGCGTTCGTCGTGGTTTTCCCAGCGCGACAGCGCGGCCTTCAGCAGCGCCTCGCGGTTCCGGAAATGCCAGTAGAAGCTGCCCTTGGTGACGCCCAGCCGCTTCGCCAGTGTTTCCACCGCCAGCGCGCCCACACCCTGCTCGGCGATCAGGTCCAGCGCCGCGAGTTCCCAGTCTTCGGCCGACAGGCGGTTGTGGCTCGCTGCGGCCGGACGCGCGCGGCTGTCTCCGGGGTGGGGATGGGCGTGCGTCATGACCATACTTTAGCGTATTGACATCCCGGCCGGGCTCCGTCCATACTTTTGCGTATGGAAGACCGGACTTCCGCGACCGAGAGTGCCTTGCTGAACCTGCGCGCCGGCGACGGGTTGCGGCTCGCGGCAGAGACGCGGGGACGGGCATCCGCGAGGCCGGTGCTGTTCGCGCACGGTTTCGGCCAGAGCCGGCATGCCTGGGCCCGCGCCGCGGAATCGCTGGCGGAGCGCGGCTGGCGCACGCTGACCTTCGATGCGCGTGGCCACGGCGACAGCGGCCGATTGGCGGATGGGCGTTACGCGCTGGAGCAATTCGTGGGCGACCTGCTGACGGTGGCGCGTGCTTTGAACGAGCCGCCGGTGCTGGTCGGTGCATCGATGGGCGGCCTGCTGGGTCTGGTCGTGGCCGGCGAGACCCGACCCGGTCCGTTCCGCGCACTGGTGCTGGTGGACATCACGCCGCGCTGGGAAGCCGCGGGCGTCGAGCGGATGCTGGATTTCATGCGTTCACACCCGTAGGGTTTCGCGTCTCTGGACGATGCCGCCGACCAGGTCGCCGCCTATCTCGCGCACCGTTCGCGTCGCAAGGACAGAGACGAACTGGCGCAACTGCTGCGCCGTGGCGAAGACGGACGCTGGCGCTGGCA
>JAJPHQ010000094.1 GCA_021325195.1 Gammaproteobacteria bacterium
ATCCCGCCAGCGGAAGCCGAAGCCAACTACTATCGGCAAACGGCCGCGTTGCCCAAGGCAGCGTGACTCACACCCAACAGCCTCCGGAGAACCCGGGGCGGTTCAGGCATACCGGCAACACGTTCTGGGGCGTCAATTCTGGTGATGTGCCAAGTGCGTCCTAACTACTCATTCCAGCGGACGCCGGTCCATCAGTTGCGTTCTTCCAAACGTTGCGGCGCCGGCGCCGCTAAATCCAGGCGTTAGGCGCCAATGGAGCGTTTCATGGCTAGCGCAGAAAACATCCTCAGCACTTACCTGCACGTCGCTGACGGTGGCCGGACGGAGACCGTGCCAGTGGGCGAATCGTTCTGGAGCGATATGGCCTCGGGCCAATTTCCACAGCTGGATCGTGGCCGCCTCATGTCCGCCTTCACTTTCAGCGAGCCGTGGTCCAGTTGGGAACGCCATCCTGCGGGCGAAGAGTTGGTGATGCTGCTTTCCGGGTCTGCAACGCTCATCCTCGAGCAGGCCAGTGAGGAACGTTCGGTCACGTTGCATGCCCCTGGAGACTTCGTGCTGATCCCTGCGAACACGTGGCACACGGCCAAGACCACCGTGGAAACGACCATGGTGTCCCTCACGCCCGGCGCCGGCACCGAGCACCGCCCGGTTGGCGCCTAGCAATTCCGCCAAGCCGACGCCACTTCGTGGGGCGGCTTAACCCTGGTGTCAGCCAACAGGTTCAGCGCCATCGCAAGCCTGTTGACAGCAATATTTTCTGTAGATACAATTAATCCATGCGGATCACCTGCGACCCGTGCAAAACGCGAATGGACGCTGCAGGAACGTGGTCTGGACATGCGAAGAGCAAAGGAAGTCTTTGCCGGGCCGCACTTCACTCGCGCAGATGATCGGCAAGACTACGGCGAGCCTCGCTTCATCACGGCGGGGTGGATCGATTCCCGGCTTGTCGTGTTCGCATGGACGCCGCGCGGCACCGCAAGACGCATCATCAGTATGAGGCATTGCCATGAGCGCGAAGCGAAAAAGCTCCAACCCCGTCTCGCATGACGCAGAAACCCCGCCGGAGATCACGGACACCTGGATTTCCGAAGCCGACTTGTATCGCGGTGAAAAGCTGGTGCGCCGCGGGCGCCCCAAACTCGCCAACCCGCGTCAGCTCTTGTCTTTGCGTTTGCCCCCCAGGGTCATCGCACGCTGGAGGTCGACAGGGCCCGGCTGGCAAACCCGTATGGTTGAGGTTCTTGAAAAGTCAGCGCCCAAGTCACGACGGGCTGCTGGCTGACATCTCGGTCAAACGGACGCCAGCCCGCTGCGCGGATTGCGTCCGCTTGTCCAAAGCGACGGTGAGGATCTGTGCTAGAACCAAGTCAATTCAAGGTCAACGAGGCGTGGGTTGTATTCCAGCTCAACGATTCGCCCATTCGCACGGAGCAAGACGGCAATTTCAACTGCGTCGCGCTCATGGATGCGGCAAGCGGTTTTATCTTGGGCACGGCATTCGTTTCGGCGAGCGATTCGGAGCCTTCCGACTTCGAGGCAAGGCGGTTGTTCAAAGCCGGCTGGGCGCACAAGAAACAACACCCCGTTACGCTGTTCATACCCAAGGGGCAGTTTCAAGCTATCGTCCCGGCCGAAGCTGCGCGGCACGGCATCACTGTCGTTTCCGTGCACGAGTCCGAGTTGTCGGCTTTCACCAACGATGCACGAAAGGGCTTCCGTGAGCATGTCCAGGGTCGCAGAGCGTGAAGCCTGACTGTTCGTTCCAACGAAAGCTGATCCGCTACGCAGGCTCGCGTCGCCAAAGCGCTTTGGCTTTTCAACACTTCAAAGTCGCTGGATTCCCGCTTGCGCGGGAATGACCTTTGGCAATCGTTGCATGGCCGAATTTGACGTAGGCTCCAGTTTCCGCGGGCCCGCTCGCGGATTGCCGCTGAATTCAGGCGTTCCACAACCATGGGGGAGATTTATGTGGACTCATGAGGAAGCAATCGAAACATCCGCCACCCCTGCGCAGGTGTGGAAGCTTTTTGCCGATGTGGCGCGGTGGAAAGACTGGAACGCGGGCATTGAATCGATTGAAATCCACGGGCCATTCGAGCCGGGCACGACTTTCACCATGCAACCACCCGGTCAGGACGCGATCCACAGCACGCTCCTCGAAGTGCGACCCAATGAGAGTTTCACGGACGAGACCGTTGTGGACGGGACGCGCGTTTTGGTCAGCCACAGGCTGGTTCCGCTGGCTTCCGGGAAGACCCGGATCATCTACAGCACGACGATAACCGGTCCCGGCGCCGCGCAACTCGGGCCGATGATCACTTCGGATTTCGCCGACGTTCTGGCAAGCCTCAAAAGACTTGCCGAACGACGGTAATGGCGGCCTTATGACATTTTCATTCAAGCCGAAGGCGTTTCGCTCTCGGCTGGCGGATTCCTCATGACAAGCCTTCGCCTTTGGTGCGGTCCCCTTGCGCTCCTGCTCTTCTTCGCAGGGACTTTTGCAATCGGCGCGTTCACGCCGGGCTACAGCCATGTTCGTCAAACGGTCAGCGAACTGGGCGAGGTCGGCTCCCCGGGGCAATTTGCCTTCAGCGCTTTGCTTTGCGCAATAGCGGCATGCCTTGTCATCTTCGCGAGCGCCGTCGCGCGTTCGCTTCGCGGACTGCATTGCTCGATACTTCCGGCGTGCTTCGTGGTTGCATTGGCAATTTCGTGTGCAGGCGTCGGCATATTTTCCTTTCCACATCCGCTTCATAACGTCTTCGGCTTGTCCGAAACGGTGGGCCTGCAAGCCCCTCTGGTCGCGGCCCTGGTCTGCTGGAACGTGCCACGTGCAAGACGACTCGTTCTATTTTCGATCATCATGTATGGGGTGGTGCTGTTCGCCATCGCGGTCAATCTCGTTCCATTGCTGCGGCCAGCGAGTCTGTGGCCGATCATCAAGCCGTACCTCGGCATCGTGCAGCGGTTACTTTTCGCAAGTTGGTTCGTCTGGTGCGCAGGGTACGCAATGTTTCTGCTCAGGGCCGATCGGGCCAACGAGTCGTCCCAGCGGGCCGCGTTCCGCGGTCGATAGATTCACACCTCAACCATCGGGACACAAATGAAACGCCTTCTTCTCGTTGCACTGCTCGCGCTCTCGTTCACGGCCACCGCGGTCGTCATTCGCAGCGACGTCGATGATGCCAGGTACCGGGTCCCGGCTTCGGCATTCCCCGGGCTGGTCGACATGCCCGGCGAGGGGCATGGCGTCCTGATTGCGCCTCGATGGGTCGTTACCGCAGCTCACGCGGCGCCGATGCAAGGCATGCAAGAAGACGTGACGATCGGCGGCGTGGCGCGAAAGGTGAAACGTGTCATCACGTACCCGGGCTACAGGAAGCTGCCCGGGGAGCTGGCCCAGCAGGCCCTGGCATCCGGCGATTTCTCCAAGGTGCATGCGTTTCTTGCGTCGTCCAACGACATCGCGCTGGTCGAGCTTGTATCGCCGGTGATGGATGTAACCCCTGTTCCTCTCTACACCGGGAACAAGGAGGTGGGGATGACCGTGGAGCTCGTGGGCAAGGGCGCCACGGGCAACGGCACCGTGGGTCAGGATCCCCACGGCTCGCATCGCACCGTCTTGCGCCGTGCCTTCAACGTGGTTGTGGGCGCCGACGCGCGCTATCTCTGGTATCGATTCGACCCGCCGCCGTCCGCCCTGCCACTCGAGGGCATCACGGGGAGCGGCGACAGCGGCGGCCCCTTGCTCATCGGGGACGGGCGTTCAAGGCAACTCGTCGGCTTGGCCTCCTGGAGCAAATATCCACCGGGCCATCCATTTTTGAGCCAATATGCGCCGGGGCGTCCATTCGTGGAGGGCCTCTACGGTGAAATCGTGTACGCCGTTCGCATCTCGAGCTACATCCCATGGATAAAAAGCGTGACAACTGCGCCCACGAGTGCCGGTACTCGGCTTAAGCGAGCGGAGGCCGACAGCTTGAACCAGCGGACGCGCTACGCGCGCCGATGACTTCGAGCGTTACGTGTTGCGGGAGAGGTTAAGGATGGCAATCGAATTGCTCCAATGATCGAGCATCTTCAAGGCCCTGCAGGGCCGGCCGGCTGACGGTGACGATTGTCGTGCCCGTCCGCTCGCGAGAGCATGGCGATTTATTCGACTTGCGCAGGAGTACACCGTGACCGAATCCTTGCCATCCGCCGCCGTCATCCGCGTCTCGCGCGCCACGTTCGAGCCGGGCAGGTTCGCCGAGGTCGATGCCATGAACAGGCGGACCTCGAGGTATCTGGTTCCCGCCATCAAGCGGCTGCCGGGGCTCGTGAGCTTTTACTCGGGCGTGTCGCCGAACGGAACGATCGTCCAGGTCAGCGTCTGGGATTCCGAAGATCACGCCAGGCAACTCGACCACCTGACGGAGATGACGGTCGATGCGCGAGCGGAAGCGGAGGCGGCCGGTGTCGTGTTCACCCCGATCGTCAATTATCCGATCGGCTGGAGCATCTGACGCAATGCCGCAACCGGGATGTGGTGCGTCGAGCCCGAATCACGCCGAGGCAGCCCGGTTGCCGCGCAGGCTGTCTGCCTGCTGCGAGGCGCGAACACCGGTTGCGTGAACCCGGGCATTCATTCCAGCGGACGCGCTGCGCGCTAGCGCGGTGCGCCGACCGCCGGTCCGCGGTACTCGCAGCCTTCCCCGTCCTGTCCGCGCCTGACGACCACGCGGTGCAGGTTGGGCAGGTCGCCGAGTTTCTCCCACGTGAAGCGGGCAATGTTTTCCATCGTCGGGATGCCGAGGCCTTCCACCTCGTTGAGCAGGCGATGGTCCAGCGCGTCGCGCGCGACCCCGATGCGGCGTTCCAGTTCACCCATGTCCACCACCCAGCCGCGTTCGGTCAGCGGGCCGCGCAGCCACACCTCGACCTGGTACGAATGGCCGTGCACCCTGCGGTAGCGCGGATCGCCGCCGGGGCCGGCGTCGAGCTGGTGGGCCGCATCGAAGCGGAAGGTTTTCCAGACGTCGAACAACGGTTCGCTCATGGGATGCCGAGATACTTGTGGGTCTGCAGGCTCAGCCGCCAGTGCGGATGCGCCATGCAATAGTCGATCGCGGCGCACGTGTGGCGCGCGCGTTCGGGGCCGTCCATCGGCTGCAGGAAGAAGTGCGCCGCGGCGAAACCGGCAAACCGCTCGGGCGGCGCATCGGGCTGCGGATACACCAGTTTCAGTTCGTCCGCGCGCGCAAGCATCACCGGCTGGCTGCCCTTGGGGCTGACGGTGATCCAGTCGATGCCTGCGGGCGCGGCGACGGTGCCGTTGGTTTCCACCGCGCATTCGAAACCGCGTGCGTGCATCGCTTCCAGCAACGGCGTGTCCAGTTGCAGCAGCGGTTCGCCACCGGTGAACACCACGAAACGGTTTCCGCCGCCATCCGGCCACAGCGCGGCGATCCTCGCGGCCAGTGTTTCCGGATCCGGGTACTTGCCGCCGTTTTCGCCGTCGGTGCCGACGAAATCGGTGTCGCAGAAGTTGCACGCCGCCGCCGCGCGATCGGCCTCGCGGCCCGACCACAGGTTGCAGCCGGCGAACCGGCAGAACACCGCGGGACGGCCGGCGTGGAAGCCCTCGCCCTGCAGGGTGTGGAAGATTTCCTTGACGGCGTACATCGAAGGATACGGTAATCCGGACCGCCTATTTTGCCAGCATGCACGCACCGGGATGCGTGCGGCACCCGGCGTTCCGGCTGAGAACGGTCCCGCGGGACCGAACACGCCTCTCCCGCCGTGCGGGATTGGCCGACAATCATCATCGTCCGTCAGGCCGGATCACGCGACGCGCAAGCGGCGACCGGGATCGTGCGACGGTCGATCGAGCGATCGTGCACCGTCGATCCCCACGACGCCGCCACGCTTGCCGCACGGCTGGCGAACGAGACCGTCCGCCGTCCCTTTTACATCCTCACCGGCCCTGCCTTGTGGCATTGGTCGCGCGCGCTGCGCGCGGTCTGCTCGGCGGCGGGATCGTTCTTCAGGCGTTCGATTTCCAGCACGGTCTGCCAGTTGCGCGCGCACAGGCCGCCCAGCCGGGGGCCTAGCTCGAACGAACGCCGTGCATCGGCTTCGGCGGCCGGATAATCCCCGAGGCGCACCTCGAGTTCGGCGCGGTATTGCAGGATGTCGGGCGAATCCGGCGACAGCTTCAGCGCGGCATCGGTCTTGTCGAGCGCCGCCCGGTACTGGCCGGCCCGTTCGGCCGCGTGCGCGTCGGCCAGCAGGCCGTCCACCGCCGGATCACGCAGCGGCGCCACCTCGACCACCGAATGGTCGTCCGCGCCTGCAGCGCGGATCGCGGCGACGATGTCGCGGGACGGCGCGGCCGGCGGGGGCACCGGCGGCTGGGAACAGGCCGCCAGCAAAAGGATTGCCAGCGTGGCGCCCGCGGCGCCGTATGTCCGACTGCGGATCATGCGTTTCTCCGGAAAGATCACTGCAACGGATGCGAGCCGCCCGCGGGCGGTGGCGCATTGTTGCCGCCGCCGAACAGGTTTTCCAGCCGCTGCAGGAAACAGTGGTTCTGCACCGGCGGGGCGTAGCCCGACACGAACGGATACTGGCGCGCGCCGTCGCATTGCGGCAGCGTGCCCTGCCCCGAAGCATCGACCCACGCGAAATCGATGCCCGGCCCCGGCGAAGCCTGCAAGGGCTGGGTGGGCAGTTTCTCGAACAGCTTCATCCATACCCGCAGCGCGCCGGTCGCGCCCCACAGGTGGGTGGGCTGGTTGTCGTCGCGTCCCACCCACACCACCGCGAGGCGGTCACCGGTGAATCCCGCGAACCAGGAGTCGCGCTGGTGATCGGAAGTGCCGGTCTTGCCGGCCACGTGCAGCGAGGCGAGCCCGGAATCGCCGATCGCGGCGGCGGTGCCGTATTGCGTGACCTGCTGCATCGCCCAGCGCACCAGCCGCTCGGCCTGCTGGTAGCGGCCCGGACCGGGCTGCACCTCGTAGCGCTTGATGGTCCGGCCCTGCGCATCGTCCACGCCGCGCAGCGTCAGCAGCGGCAAGGCATGGCCGTCGTCGGCGAAGAATTCGTACAACTGCGTGACCTGGAACGGCGAGAGGTCCACCGCGCCCAGCAGCAGCGAGGGATTGGCCTGCACATCGGTGATCCCGAACGAACGCAGGAACGCCGCCACCCGCGCGACGCCCAGTTGCATTCCCAGATGCACGCTGGCGAGGTTGTACGACCTGGCCAGCGCCTCGACCATCGGCACCATGCCGTGCGAGACGTGGTCGTCGTTGCTGGGCGTCCACAGCTTGCCGCTGGGCTGGCGCAGCGAGACCGGCGAATCGTCCAGCGGCGTGGCGAGATTCCAGCGCTGCGGATCGCTCAGCGCCATCAGGTAATAGAACGGCTTGATGGTGGAACCGATCGGCCGGCGCGCGTCCAGCGCGCGGTTGAAGCCGTGCCGGTCCGACTGGCGCCCGCCGACCATCGCCAGCACGTGGCCGTTGGCGGGATCGACCACCACCACCGCGCCTTCCAGCGCCTCGCCGCGCTTGCCGAGACCGGTCAGGGTCGAATCCAGCGCGCGTTCGGCGTAAACCTGCGCGGCGGGGTCCAGCGTGGTGAACACCGACAGGCCGCCGCCGCGCAACTGCGCGTCGCTGAAATCCTGCTTCAGTTGCGCGCGCACCGCTTCCATGAAGGCCGGGAAGCGATCGACCACCAGTTGCGGATTGTCGGTGACGCCCAGCGGCGCGGCCCTGGCGGCCTGCCATTGCGCGTCGTTCAGCAGGCCGGTGGCGCGGAACATGTCAAGCGCCACGTTGCGGCGCGCCAGCGCGCGCTCGGGATAGCGGCGCGGATCGTAATAGCTGGGCCCGCGGATGATCCCGACCAGCAGCGCGATTTCCTGCGGGCGCAGCGCCTGCACCGGGCGGCCGAAATAGAACTGGCTGGCCGCGGCGAAACCGTGCACCGCCTGGTTGCCCTGCTGGCCCAGGAACACCTCGTTGCAGTACGCGTCGAGGATCTGGCCCTTGCTGTAGTGCGACTCGATCAGGATCGACAGCAGCGCTTCGTTGAACTTGCGCACGATCGAACGGCTGCGGTCGAGAAAGAGATTGCGCACCAGTTGCTGGGTGATGGTGGAGGCGCCCTGCACCGCATGGCCGGCGCGCAGGTCGGCGAACGCCGCGCGCAGGATCGCGGTGAAGTCGATGCCGTGGTGGTACTTGAAGTCGCGGTCCTCGACCGCCTGCACGCCCTGCACCAGCAGCGGCGGCAGTTCCGCCAGCGAGACGATCCGGCGTTCCTCCTGTTCCGCGCCGTACAGCGTGGCGATGCGCGCCGGGTCGAGGTGGGTGCGGTGCAGCGGCTTGCCGGAAGTGAGATCCAGCAGCGAAGCGACGCGCCCGTCATCCAGCGTCACGCGCACCCGGCGCGGCAGTTCGCCGCCGGCGGGATCGGCATAGCCGCGCGAGGCGATCACGAAACGGCCGCCCTGCCCGCTGTAGGTGCCCGGCACCTGCGCCTCGGGCGCCACCCTGGCGTAGCCGGCCATGTCCAGTTCCAGCGACAGCGTATTTGCGTTCATGGCCACGCCCGGCGCCAGCAGCAGCGGCTGCGCATACACGCGGGTGGGCTGCGAGAAATCGATCTCGGTGACGCGCGTGCGCACGCGCTGGTCCAGCACCAGCGCGTAGGGCAGCACGAAACCGACCGCGAATCCGATGCCGATCAGGATGGGCCAGCGTGCGAATGGCCAGACCCAGGCCGCGACCCGGCGCACGCGCTCGAACCAGGACAACTGCGTCATATCCGGTGGGGTGTCGGCCAAGTTTAATTCATGCGGCTGAATGCAAAGCGGGCGAACCCTGGCGGCCGGCGGCATCCCGCGCCGGCAACGGCCCGCACCGGGAGCCGCGGGCAGGCAGAAGGTCCGGGGAACGGATGCAGGTTCCCCTGCACCCGTGGCGGACCGGTCCCTGACCGGCTATCCGGACATTCCGGGTGGTGGCTCGACGCGCCCGGCCATCCCCGCGCGCAACCCCGCGATCATGTGGCGCAGGTTTTCCCGGCGCGGTCCCACCACGATCGAGAACAGCGCCAGCTTGACCAGCGCCCGCGGCAGGTCCTGCGCGATCCACGCGCGCGGCGTGTGCGCGCGCCGGTACAGCAGCAGCCGGTTGCGCATCATGTAGTAGAGCCTGCGCGGCGGGTGCACCACGATGCCGCGCGGCAGGCCGGGCAGCCGCCGCCGCGACGCACCCAGGCTGTGCCGCATCCGCGCCGCGCACACGCCGTACAGCGCGTAGCCGGCCGCACGCACCCTGAAACACCAGTCCATGTCCACGTTGTCGATGAACAGCGTCTCGTCCATGCCGCCGGTCTCGTCCAGCACCGCAAGCGGAATCAGCGAACCCGAGGTGATCAGGAAGTCGCAGCGGATCTCGGGGCACGCCTCCGTGCAATGCAGCTTGCGGTTGAACGGAAAGCGGATGCGCACGAACGGTGCGTCGCGCCGTTCGCGCGGGTCGCGGAAACGCGGGCCCGCTGCCGCCACTTTTTCGCGCCGGCCCAGGCGATCCAGCGCGGACTTGAGCGCGCACACCATGCCGTTCTCCGGCACGCTGTCCTGGTCCAGCAGCAGCACGTGCGTGATGCCCGCGATCGAACGCGCACGCTCGATGCCGGCATTCAGCGCATGTGCGAGCCCGCGGTTCTCCGGCAGCGGAATCACCTGGAGATCGCGGTAACCGGCGCAGAAATCGCGGAAGCGGGGATCGCCGGTGGCGTCGTCCACCAGCACCAGCGCGCCGACCTGCGGCGCCAGCGCGCCCAGCGCCGCGGCCAGCGTCTGCGGGTCGGGTTGATGGGTGACCAGCACCGCGCACACCGATGTCTCGCGCGCGCCGGAATCGCCGGGTTCGATGGAAGGCATCGGCATGGCGGCGTGATTGTCGCCGTGCACGCCCCCGCATCAAAGCCCCCAGGCATGACGATCCGGACGGAATCCGCGCGGGTGCACGTCCAGCAGGCGTTCCAGTTCCGCGTTGTCGGCGATCAGATCCTGATCCAGCCGCGTCAACGGACCACGCAGCGGCGGCAGCAGCTGCGCGCTGATCCGCGCGGCGAACGCGGGGATCGGCAAGGGCAAGGTGCGAACGGGCAAGCTGGCACGCACGCGCGCGAACATCTCCGCAGCCGGCAGCCGTTCGCCGCCGCCGATTTCCAGGATACGGCCGGCCGCGTTGCCGCCCAGCGCCCGCAACACCGCGCTTGCCATGTCCCCGGCATGCACGGGTTGCCGCAGACCCGTGCCACGCGGCAATACGAACACCCGCCAGTGCGCGGCGCGGCGGGCCAGCGGGGTCAGGTTCCTGTCGCGGCCGACGCCGTAGATCAGCGTGGGCCGCAGGATGGTCCATCCGATGCCGCGCCGTTCGCAGGCCCGGATCAGCGCGGCTTCGCCTTCGCGCAGGCGCCCTGACACCGCGCGCTCGGCGGCGACCGGCGAGGCGCGCTTGCTTTCCGCGCTCATCGAACTGGTGGCGACCACGCGGCGCAACGCGGGCGCACCGCCGGCCTCCAGCCAGCCAGCCAACGCCTGCATCGGCGCGAAGCAGCAGACCGAGACGGCCTGCTCCGCGTCCCTCGGCGGTTCCGGCAATGCACCGCGCAGCCACGTGATGTCGGGCTGCGCGGCCTGCGCGCGGCGCGACAGCGCCAGCACGCGTGCGCCGGCATCGCGCAACCTCGGCAGCAGGCAATGCCCGATCTGGCTGCTGGCGCCCGCCACCAGCACGGTGCCGGTCCGCCATGCGCCCTCTGCATCAGGATGTTCCGTCAAGATGTCCGCGCCTCCGCGACGGGAACGGCATCACAGGTTAACGGGCACGGGGCGGTCCGATGCAAACCGGATCGTGGGCGGGTCTCGACCCATTTCGGGAAAGCCCTGAACCAATCCATCCAGGCTTTGCGCCCGAATTCGGCTTCACCGATCAAGCATGGACAACCCCTGCGTGCCGGATGGGCGGGCGGCGCATCCCGTGCCGAAGGGGAACTCTGATGAATCAAAATCTCCCTACGGCTGCACCGTGCTCTGGCCGATCCGTGCATTCACTTCGCCGATGCGCGGGTCGTCGGGCACCAGCCGCCGCGCCTCGGCCAGCGCGCTGCGGGCGTCGGCGGCACGCCCGAGGGTGGCGTCGTGATCGGCCCGGTCCAGCCACGCGCTGCCCAGTTGATGCCGCATCTGCAGCGCGGCGGCGTCGCCCGGATCAAGCTGCTCCAGCGTCGCCAGCATGTCGTCGGCGTGCTGCAGGTTGCCGTTCTGCAACGCCTGCGCGAACTGCTGGCGGGTCAGCGTCGCCAGGCTTCTGAGCCCGGCCAGCGCGGCGGCGTTGTTGCCGTCGATGGCCAGCGCCGAGCGGTAAAGATCGTAGGCGCTGTCGCCCGGCGGCAGCATGATGTCGCCCCGGCGCGCGGCGAGCCTGGCGCGCTGCACCAGACGCGCGACCTTGGCGGATTCCACCGGGGTCAGCACCGGCGCCACCGGCAGCGCGGCCCCCGCGGCGGCGTGCACACCGCCGGAAGCCAGACGCGAGCGCGCGGCGGCGAGATCGGCGGACTTCGGTGCCAGCGCGGCGGCCTGATCGAGCAGCGCCTTGGCGGCGCCGGTCTGGCCGGCGTCGATCGCGGCGTTGGCCTGCACGATCAGCGCCTGCGCGACCTGGCCCAGGCCGGCCTCGGCTTGCGCGTTGCCGGGATCGGCGGCCAGCGCGGCCTTGAACTGCGCCAGCGCGTTGTCGTCCCCGTTGCCGGTGATCTTGCCGGCGCGCAGATCGGCCTCGCCGTTCGCGAGATACTGGTCACGCTGCGTCTCGGCCTGCTTGTCGGCCTGCGCGACCGCGGCCTGCAGGGCCGGCAACTGCGCGTAATGCGGCAGCAGGCCGGCGAGTTCGTCGAGGGTCTTGTGCGCGCCGGCGCGGTCGTTCTGCTGCAACTGCGCCTGCAGGCGCGCGGCCAGTGCCCCGCCCACCTGATCCATGCCGTGACGCGCGACCGCGTTGCCGGGGTCACCCTGCAGGACCTTGCCGAACAGCGTCGCGGCGCCGTCGCTGCCTTCGATGCGTCCCGCCGCCAGCGCGGCGCGCCCCTGACCGATCAGGATGTCGATGTTGGCGCCGCGCAGTACCGCCCTGGCGATCGCCTGGTCCACCTCGTTCACGCCCGGACCGCCGCCCAGCAGGCTGCGCGCCTCCTCCAGCGCCGAACGGGCGGCCGCCAGATCGCCGCGCTGCAACGCCGCGCGCGCGCGCTGCAACTGCGCGTTGCCGACCTTCTGCAAGCCGGCCAGCGCCTGCTCGCTGTCGGGATCCAGTGCCCGCGCGGCCTCGAACAGGGCGCGCGCGCTGTCGGGTCCGCCGGACAGCTTGCCCGCGGCCAGCGCCTGGTTGCCGCGCGTCAGCAGGGAATTCAGTTGCGTGCGCGGCAGCAGTGCGCTCAGCGCCGCATGGTGCGTCCATACCCACGAGCCGCCCAGCACCACGATCACCGCCGCGACGACCAGCGGCCAGCGCGCGCGCCGGCGCGTGCGCGGCGCGGCGGCACGGCGGACGCGTCCGGACACGTCCGCGGAAAACGACGGCGGCGCGCGCTCGTCGGTCCGGTCCGGCTGCGCTTCGAGGCGATCCAGGTCGCCGAGCACGGGCTCGGTCCGGCCTTGCGAATCGCGGGAGGGAGGTACGGGTCGCTGGTTGCCCATGTGATGACGCGTTTCAGCTCTTCGGGCCGACACCATCGGCTGTCGGCGATTTTAGCATCGGGCCTTCGCACGGCCCGTGACGGAGTACCGCGGCATTCAGGCGTCGGCCAGCCGTCGCGCGTCGATCACGTTGGGCAGCGCGACCAGCCTGGCGAGCAGCGCGGACAGCTCGCCGTAGTCGTGCAGACGCAGCGTGAAACGCATCGACACCTCGCCGTGGCGCGGATCGCTGCGGCTGTCCGACGCGACGATCTGCGCGCCGGTGTTGGCGATGACGCTGGTCACGTCGCGGTGCAGGTCGCGGCGATCGTAACCGGCCACCGCGATCGCCACTTCGTAGGCGCGGTCCGGCGCGCTCTGCCAGCGCACCTCGATCACGCGTTCCGGCGCGCGCGCGCGCAACCGCGCCAGCGCCGCGCAATCGGCGCGGTGCACGGTGACGCCGCGGCCGCGCGTGATGAAACCCGCCACCTCGTCGCCCGGCAGCGGCTGGCAGCAGCGCGCCAGCACGGTGAGCAGGTTGCCGACGCCTTCCACGGTCATCGCGCCTGGCTTGTCCTGGCGGCGCGGCAGGGGCGCGCGCGCGGCCGGCGTCGGGGCTTGCGGCGGTGTTTCCAGCAGCGCACGCGTCAGTTGGGCGATGCCCACCTCGCCCAGCGCCAGCGCGGTCAGCAATTCCTCGTGCGACTTGCGGCCCAGCTTGGCGTGCAGGCGCTCGAGCGTGTCCACCGGCACCGCCAGCCGCCGCGCCTCGCGTTCCAGGATCTGCCGTCCCGCCGCGAGATTGGCGTCCTGGTCGATCCGCCGGAACCACGCGCGCACCTTGCCGCGCGCGCTGGCGGTGGCGAGGTAGCCCAGGTGCGGCGACAGCCAGTCGCGGCTGGGCGCGGGTTCGCGCGCGGTCAGGATCTCGATCCGGTCGCCGCTGACGGGCCTGTGCGTCAGCGGCACGATCCGGCCGTTGACCTTGGCGCCGCGGCAGCGATGGCCGACCATGGTGTGCACGTGGTAGGCGAAGTCCAGCACCGTCGCGCCGGCGGGCAGGTCGAACACCTCGCCCTTGGGCGTCAGCAGATAGACGCGCTCCTCGGAAAGTTCGGCGCGCAATTCCGATGCCAGCGCCGCGTCGTCCTCGCCTTCGCCGCGCGTTTCCAGCAGCCGCCGCATCCACGCCACGCGCCGCTGGTAGGCCGCGTCGGCGTGGCCGCCTTCCTTGTAGCGCCAGTGCGCGGCCACGCCCAGTTCCGCCGCGCGGTGCATCTCATGCGTGCGGATCTGCACTTCCAGCGTCTTGCCCTCCGGCCCGATCACCGCGGTGTGCAGCGAACGGTAGTCGTTGCCCTTGGGCCGCGCGATGTAATCGTCGAACTCGCCGGGAACGTTGGGCCACAGCGCGTGCACCACGCCCAGCACCGCGTAGCAGTCGGCGACGCTGCCGGTCAGCACGCGCAGCGCGCGGATGTCGTACAGCTCGCCGAAGCCGACGCCCTTGCGCTGCATCTTCCGCCAGATCGAATGGATGTGCTTGGGCCTTCCCGCGACTTCGGCCGCGATGCCCTGCGCGCGCAGCGCTTCGCGCAGGGTGTCGGCGCAACGCGCGATCCAGGCTTCGCGGTCGGCGCGGCGCTCGTCCAGCAGCCCGGCGATCCGGCGGTAGGTGTCCGGCTGCAGGTAACGGAACGCCAGATCCTCCAGCTCCCACTTCCACTGCCAGATGCCCAGCCGGTTCGCGAGCGGCGCGTGGATGTCGCGCGTCAGCGCGGCCAGCGCCAGGCGTTCGGCGTCCGGCAGTTCCGCCGCCGCGCGCATCCGCGCGAGCTGGCGCGCCAGCAGCAGGTACACCACCCGCAGGTCACGGATGATCGCCAGCAGCAGCCGGCGCAGGCCCTCGGCGCTGCCGCCGTCGTCGCGGTTCTGGTGCAGCGCCCATACGCGCTCGGCCTGGACCTGGCCGTCCACCAGCCGCTGCACGGCTTCTCCGGCATGCGCGGATTCGCGTTCCCACCGTTCCGGCTGCGCACCCGCGATCGCGTACCAGCGCGCGGCCGCGCGGGTGTCCTCGTCGCAGCCCAGCGCGCGCAGCAGTGCATCGACCTCCCCGGCCAGCGCGCGCTCGCGTGCGGGCAGCGCATCGATCGGCGGCAGCAGCGGTCCGGATTCCGCCGGCGTTGCCTTCGGCGTGTCCGCGTGACGGGATGGTTCGACTGCGGGATGCATGCAACGGAAAGCCTGTTGAAAGACGGTCAGTGTAGTGAACGGATGACGTTCCGGCCCTGTGCTGCGGGCGCGGGGCACTGCTATGATCGCCACCCATGCGTACCCGAACGATGCTGCCGGCCTGCTTGGCCCTGCTTCTCGCCACCCTGCCCGCCGTGGCGCAGCAATTCTCCTCGCTGGAGGAGCGCATGTCCTCGGCCGATTTCAAGGCCGCCGGACTCGACAAACTGACGCCGCAGGAACTGCAATTCCTGGACAACTGGCTGCGCACGCATCAGCCGGTCAAGATGGTCAGCTCCAGCGGCCAGCCGGTGTTCTATCCTGACAACGCGCCGCGCGAAAAATTCAGCACCCACCTGGTCGGCCATTTCAACGGCTGGAGCGGACACACCACGTTCACGCTCGACAACGGCCAGGTCTGGCAGCAGGCCGAATCCGGCGCGTATTCCTGCCCCGACATCGACAATCCGGAAGTCACCATCAAGCCGATGATCCTGGGGAGCTGGCTGATGTACGTGCAGGACTGCAACCAGAGCGTGCGGGTGCAGCGGGTGAAATAGGCCGGGAACGGGGACTCGGGGAAAGCGCAAACCCCTCGCTTCATCCGCCGGCGGTGCGCAACGCCGCCAGGGCCGCCTGCATCCGCCTGGCCGACACCGGTTCGGCCGTTTTCAGTTCCTGCGCGAACAGCGACACCCGCCATTCCTCGACCAGCCAGCGCAGGCGCTCCAGCGCTTCGGATCGTTCGCCCGCCGCGCGCCGCGCCAGCACTTCGCGCCAGTACGGCAGCACCTCCAGCATCCGCATCCGGTCGCGCGCGGGATCGCTGCGCAGTTTCTCCGCGCGCAGGCGCATCGCGCGCAGGTAACGCGGCAGTTGCGCGAGCCGCGCCAGCGGCAGTTCGCGCACGAAGCCCGGCGCCAGCAGCGCGTCGAGCTGCTCGCGCAGGTCCCGGTAACCCGCGCCGGCGTGTGCGCGCGGTGCCGGCTGCAGCCATGGCTGCAGATCCGCCAGCGCCGCGAGGACCGGCTCGGCGTGCTGCAGCCGTTGCATCGCCGCGGGAAACAGCCCGCGCCTGACCGCGTCCTGCAGGCGCCGGTAGGCTGCGCGGTCGCGCACGTCGGGGTCGTGTCCGGCCAGCACGTCGGCGAAGGCGCCCTCCACGATGTCCTCGCGCAAGGTCTCGGCCCGGCCGTGCGGCGCGAAGGCCAGCGCCAGTTTCGGTTTCAACGGCAACTGTTTCTGCGCGCGCCGGGACTCCGCCGCCAGCGACAGCCGCAACAGGCGTTCCACGCCGGCCCGGTGCGCGGTCGTGGCGTCGTCCGCGTTCTCGAACACGCGCAAGGCGACGGTTTCACCCAGATCGACCAGCGCGGGAAACGCCGCGAGGCCGGCGCGCGTCCGGGTCTCGCGCGGCACCGCGTCGAAATCCCAGTCGCGCACGTCTTCGCGCGCGGCAGCGATTTCCGCATGCCGCGAAAACGCCTCGCGGGCACGCCCGGCCCAGCGCCGCCGCAGCGCGTCGAGGTCGCGGCCCTGCGCGATCGAATGCCCGCGCTCGTCACGCAGGTCGTAGCGCATCATCAGGTGCAGCGGCACTTCCACGCCGTCGAACGCCGATGCGTCGATCGCGACGCCGGTGGTGCGCGCGAGAAACCCCGCCAGCGCTTTCGCCAGCGGTTCGTCACAGGGCGATCGGGCCTCCGCGAAGGCGCGCGCGAATTCCGGCGCCGGCACGAAATGGCGGCGCAGCGGCTTGGGCAGGCCGCGGATCAGCGCGGCGGCCTTGTCGGCCAGCAGGCCCGGCACCAGCCACTGGCAGCGCACGGCGGGAATCGCGTTGAGCAAGGCCAGCGGCACCTGCAGGGTCACGCCGTCGGCCTCGTCGCCGGGCACGAAGCGGTATTCGAGCCGCAGCTTCTGCCCCGCGATCTCCATCGCTTCGGGAAACGCGCCCGCGTCGCGCCGCGCGGACGCCATGACGTCGGCCAGCGACCAGCGCAACGCCGCCTGTTGCGCTGCGGACGCGCGGCGCCACCACGCGTCCAGCGCCGCACTGGTGCAAAGGTCTTCCGGCAATTTGCCGGTTAAGAAAGCCGCGAGTTCCTCGTCCGATTTCAGCAAACCGTTGCGGCGTTGCTGCGCCTCGATCTCGCGAGCCTTCTCCAGCACCCGCGCATTGGCGCGCACGAAGTCCGCACGGCAGTCGATCTCGCAGCGCGCCAGCGCCTCGCGCAGGAAGATCGCGTGCGCCTGCGCGGGATCCTGCCGCGCGAACGTCACCGAACGGCGTTCGGCCAGCACCAGCCCGTACAGCGACACCTGTTCGAACGCCGTCACCGCGCCGCGGGCACGCGACCAGTGCGGATCGTGGCAGGTGCGCCGCAACAGGTGCGCGGCCTGGCGCTCGATCCAGGCGGGTTCGATCCGCGCGCAGTGCATGCCCCACACCTTGCCGTTGAGATCGACGATCTGCGCGGCGAACACCCACGCGGGCGGCTTCTTCGCGAGCGCGGAACCCGGAAACAGCCTGAACCTGCGCTCGCGCGTACCGCGATAGACACCCTGCTCGTCCCTGCGCGCGACATTGGCAGGCAGGCCCGAAAGCAGCGCGAGGTGGATGGATTCGTAAGGGTCGGGACCCGGGACCCGGGACTCGGGACTCGGAGAAGCAGACGTCGCAGAGCCGGTTGTCTTTTGCGCGACTTGGCTTGCAGTGCGTTGCGGCATCGCTGCTTGCTGCTCTCCCGCCTTTGTCTTTTGCCGAGTCCCGAGTCCCGAGTCCCGAGTCCCGGCTTCCAGCAGCAACTGCCGGTGCAATTCGCGCCACTCGCGCATCCGCAGGAACGACACGAAGTGTTTCGCGCACCACTCGCGGAGCTTCGATTGCGTCAAGGCCTCGTGCGCCGCGCGGTAGGCGTGCCACAGGTTCAGCACGCCGATGAAATCGGATTGCGGATCGGCGAATGCCGCGTGCGCGGCGTCGGCCTGCTGCTGTCTGTCCGCGGGCCGCTCGCGCGGGTCCTGGATGCCGAGGAAGGCCACGATCGGCAGCACCTCGTTTTCGACGCCGAGCTCGCGCGCCTCGACCAGCATCCGCGCCAGTTGCGCGTCGATCGGGATGCGCGCGAGCCGTTTGCCCAGCGGCGTGAGCCTGCGCGCCTCGTCCACCGCGCCAAGTTCGGCCAGCCTGCGCCAGCCGTCGCCCACCGCGCGCGGATCGGGCGGATCAAGAAAGGGAAACGATTCGACGTCGCCCAGCCCGAGATCGAGCATCCGCAGGATCACGTCGGCCAGCGCGGAGCGCCTGATCTCGGGATCGGTCCAGCGCGGCCGCGCGGCATGATCGGCCTCGCCGTACAGGCGCACGCAGATGCCGGGACCGGTGCGCCCGCAACGCCCGGCGCGCTGGTCGGCCGCCGCCTGCGAAACGGGTTCGATGCGCAGGCGCTCGATCTGGCTGCGCTGCGAATAGCGCTTGACGCGTGCGTCGCCCGAATCGACCACCCAGCGGATGCGCGGCACCGTCAGCGAGGTCTCGGCGACGTTGGTGGCCAGCACGATGCGACGCGCGGCGCCGGGCTTGAACACGCGATCCTGCTCGTTGGCGGACAGCCGCGCGTACAGCGGCAGCACTTCCGTGTGGCGGTATTTGCGGTGTTCCAGCGCGCGGTGCGCGTCGCGGATCTCGCGTTCGCCCGGCAGGAACACCAGCACGTCGCCTTTCGGATCTTCGCGAGTGATGTCGTCGAGCGCGGCGACGATGCGATCGGTCAGGCCCGCCTCGTCATCCACCGGCCTGTAACGTACTTCGACCGGATACGCGCGTCCCTCCACCGTCACGACCGGCGCGCCATCGAAGTGTTCGGCGAAGCGCGCGGTGTCGATGGTGGCCGAGGTGACGATGACCTTGAGGTCGCGCCGCCTGCGCAGCAGCTGCTTCAGATACCCCAGCAGGAA
Source organism: Gammaproteobacteria bacterium (assembly GCA_021325195.1). GTDB lineage: Bacteria > Pseudomonadota > Gammaproteobacteria > Xanthomonadales > Rhodanobacteraceae > 66-474. The sequence continues at coordinate 18,953 of JAJPHQ010000094.1, forward strand.
GTCGATGTTGAGGCTGCGCTCGTGCGCCTCGTCGATGATCAGCGTGTCGTATTCGGACAACCAGCGGTCGTGCGCCATCTCGGCCAGCAGGATGCCGTCGGTCATGAACTTGACCAGCGTGTTCTCGCCGAGCTGTTTCGCGAAGCGCACCTCGTAGCCGACGATGCCGCCCGGCTCGCCGCCCAGTTCGTTGGCGACCCGACGCGCCATCGCGCGCGCGGCCAGCCGGCGCGGCTGGGTGCAGCCGATCATGCCGGCCACGCCGCGTCCGGCCGCGAGGCACAGCCTGGGCAGTTGCGTGGTCTTGCCGGAGCCGGTTTCGCCGGCGATCACCAGTACCTGATGTTTGCGGATCAGCCCGGTGATTTCGTCCGCGCGTTGCGCGATCGGCAAGGACTGATCCGGCGCGATCGGCGGCACCGATGCCGCGCGTGCCTGGCGTCGCGCCACCGACGCGGCGATCTCGCTCGCCAGCGCGCGCAGCGCTTCCGGCGAAGGCGGGCGCATGCGTTCCAGTCCCTGCAGACGCGCACGCAGCCGGCGCGCGTCGCGGGTCAGCACGCGGTCCAGCCGCCGCCGCAGGTCGCGCGGCGGGGGAGCATCCGGCTTCTCGACAAGGGCATCACGTCGCATCGGCATCATGGTAACGGCTGTCCCCCGCGCATCCCTTCCGGCACCTGCACGCGCCGCGGGTTTGGTGCATCATCGGGTTTTTCCGACGCGAGGATCGAGCCATGCCCCGTCACCTCTGGAAACTCGCCGCCGTAGCCGCCTGCGCCTGCGCGGCCTGTTCGCAGCAATCTCCTGCGCCACCCGCCGCATCGTCCGCACCCGCGGCTTCCACCGCCAGGGCTTCGAGCACCGCCGCACCGGCCCCGGCCAGCACCGCGCCGGACATCGGGATCAACCTGTCGTACATCGACCATTCGGTGAAACCGGGCGACGATTTCTTCGAGTACGCCAATGGCAGCTGGCTGAAGACCGCGCAGATTCCGGCCGACCGTTCCAGCACCGGCGCGTTCTACGACGTGTTCGAGGTCACGGAACAGCACACCGCCGACCTGATCAAGAACGCGGATGCCGGCAACCCGCCCGCGGGGAGCAACGCGCGCAAGATCGCCGACTACTACGCCGCGTACATGGACACCGCCGCGATCGACAAGGCCGGCCTTTCGCCGCTGCAGCCGGAGCTCGACGCGATCGCCGCGATCAAGACCCGCGCGGATCTGGCGCGCGTGCTGGGTTCGCGCCTGCGCGCGGACGTCGATCCGATCAACGCCACCCACTTCCACACCGAGCACCTGTTCGGCCTGTTCGTGACCAAGGGACTGGAAGAAACCTCGCTGCAGATCCCCTACCTGCTGCAGGGCGGGATCGCGATGCCCAGCCGCGATTACTACCTCTCGAAGGACCCGCACATGGCGGAGGCGCGCGACAAGTACAAGACCTATGTCGCCGCGCTGCTGCAGCAGGCCGGCATTGCCGATGCGGACGCCAAGGCGCGGCGGATCCTCGATCTGGAAACGAAGATCGCGCAGGCGCAGGAAAGCCTGGTCGAGAGCGAGGACATCCACAAGGCCAACAACCTCTGGGACGTCGGCCAGTTCGCGAAGAAGGCGCCGGGCCTGGACTGGAACGAATACTTCAAGGCCGCCGGTCTCGACGGCGTCAAGCAGATCGACGTGTGGCAACCCGGGGCCATCATCGGCGAATCCAAGCTGGTCGCCAGCGAGCCGATCGAGGCATGGAAGGACCTGCTGGTGTTCCACACGCTGGACGCCGCGGCGCCGCTGCTGCCCAAGCCGTTCGAGGAACTCAACTTCGATTTCTACGGCAAGACGCTCACCGGTACGCCCGAGCAGCGCGAACGCTGGAAGCGTGCGGTCAGCGCCACCAGCGCCGATCTCGGTGATGCGGTCGGCCAGTTGTACGTGCAGAAATACTTTCCGCCCGAGGCCAGGGCCGCCGCCGAAGCGATGGTGAAGAACCTGATCGCCGCGTTCCGCGACGGCATCAGGAACCTCGCCTGGATGTCGCCCGCAACCAGGCAGAAGGCCGAGGCCAAGCTCGACACCCTAAAGGTCGGCGTCGGCTATCCCGACCGCTGGCGCGATTATTCGTCGCTGGAGATCAAGCCCGACGATGCGCTGGGCAACCACCTGCGCGCCGTGAAGTCCGAGTACGAATACCAGAAGGCCAAGATCGGCAAGCCCATCGACGACAGCGAGTGGTGGATGACGCCGCAGACGGTCAACGCGGTGAACCTGCCGCTGCAGAATGCATTGAACTTCCCGGCCGCGATCCTGCAGCCGCCGTTCTTCGACCCCAAGGCCGATCCGGCCGCCAACTACGGCGCGATCGGCGCGATCATCGGCCACGAGATCAGCCACAGCTTCGACAACACCGGCGCCGATTTCGATGCACAGGGACGATTGAAGAACTGGTGGACGCCGGCCGACCTGAAGCACTTCGAGGCCGCCACTGCCGCGCTCGCGAAACAATACGACAGCTACGAGGCGCTGCCGGGCCTGCACGTCAACGGCAAGCAGACGCTGGGCGAGGACATCGCCGACGTGTCGGGCCTGACCGCCGCGTACCGCGCCTATCATCTGTCGCTGGACGGCAAGCCCGCGCCGGAGATCGACGGCCTGACCGGCGACCAGCGTTTCTTCCTCGCGTTCGGACAGGCGTGGCGCAACAAGACCCGCGACGCCGCGCTGCGCCAGCAACTGGCCACCGACGTGCACGCGCCCGCGCACTTCCGCGCAGAAACCGTGCGCAACCTCGATCCGTGGTACACCGCGTTCGACGTGACGCCGGGCGAGAAGCTGTACCTCGCGCCCGATCAGCGGGTGAAGATCTGGTAACGCCCGAGAAGGCTGCCGCCCGCCATCCCAAGCGGTGCGGCAGCACTCGATGCGGAGGGACGCAAGGAGTCGGGCATGGCGCCTTGGCACGCCTGGTGAATTTGCCGGCGGCACGCCGGGCACGTCGCACCCGCTGACCCCGCATCGCAACCGCAGGCAGAGGCCTGCCGTTGCGGCGGTCGCAGGGATCTTCCGGTACCTCCCGCAAGACCACTGCACCGGCGCTTCCGTTCGTGCAGCCGAAAACCCGGCACGGACGGGCAGCATCGTGGAGATCACGAACCCGCCTCGTCACGCGGATGCGAGGCCCGCCAGCGGTCGCGGATGACGATGCCCGCGCCGACCAGCGTCCCCAGCGCCAGCAGGTACCAGGTGACCGCATAGCCCACGTGCGGATTGCGGAAATGGATTCGGGTGAGTCCCGCGACGGGTCCGCCCGCGCGCTGGGTGTCCGCGTCGGCATCGACGAAGTACGGCGCGACCCGCTTCGCCGGCAGCCCGCGCGCCGCGGCGATCGCGGCCACGTCGCGCGAATACCACTGGTCCGCACCCGGCCGGTTGGGCCGCAGGAAACCGCCACCGGGTTCGCTGAAGCGCAGCAGGCCCGTCAGCGTCACGTCGCCCGCGGGCGGCGCGGCTTTCGCGAATGCCGGCGTGCCCGGCAATCCTGCCGGCACATAACCGCGGTTGACCAGCACGATGAAACCGCGATCGGTCGCGAGCGGCGCCATCACCCAGTAGCCGTAGCCCAGCTCGCTGGCGCCGTGCACCAGCGTCTGATCGCCTGAAAGAAAACGTCCCCTCAGCCTGACGTGCAGGTACTGGAGATCACCCTGCTCGATGCGTGGCCATTGCTCGGGACCCGGGGCGGCCACCGGCGGCGCGTGCACCCGCGTGGCCACGTCGTGGATCAGGGCGAGTTTCCACGCCTCGCGGCGCACCTGCCAGTTGCCCAGCAGGACGAACGCCGTGAAGAAGACGGCCGCCAGCACCATCCCGAGAACGAACCTTCCCCACGGATGCGAGGCCGCCTTGCGCGACATCTGCGGTTTACGGATTCGGCGGCGGGTGCGGCTGCTGGACGGACGGCGGCGGACTCATCGGCATCATGTTCGCGTTTTCCTCGAACATGACCCAGATCGAGGCGCCCAGCACGATCACCACCAGCACGGCGGTGAAGATGAAGCTCATCATGTTCCAGCCGTCTTCCGAGCGGAAGTCCAGGTGCAGGAAGTAGATGATGTGCACGAAGATCTGCACCACCGCCAGCGCCAGCACCACGAAGATCGCGAGGTTGCGGCTGGCGATCACGTGATCCATCACCAGCCAGAACGGGATGACGGTCAGGATGGCCGCCAGCACGAAGCCGGTGAGGTAGCTGCGCAGCGTGCCCTGATGCGCGTGCATGCTGCCGTCGCCGTGCGCCGCGCTGCCGCCGCTTGCCGAAGCATGGTTCATCGCAACACTCCCGCCAGATACACGTAGCTGAAGACGCCGACCCAGATCAGGTCCAGGAAGTGCCAGAACATGCTGAGGCAGCGCAGGCGCCGGACGTTGGCCTCGTTCAGGCCGTACTTCGCCGACTGCACCATCAGCACGATCAGCCACAGGATGCCGACCGTGACATGCAGGCCGTGCGTGCCGACCAGCGTGAAGAACGAGGACAGGAACGCGCTGCGGCCGGGGCCGGCGCCGTCGGCGATCATGCCGAGGAACTCGTGGATTTCCAGGCCCACGAAGGCCGCGGCCAGCAGGCCCGACACCGCCAGCCAGCCCAGCATCGCGCCCTTCTGCTCGCGCGCCATTTCCAGCATCGCGAAACCGAAGGTCACCGACGACACCAGCAGCAGCGCGGTGTTCACCGCCAAGCCGGGCAGGTCCAGCGCTTGGGCGGCGGTGGGGCCGCCGGCGTAACTGGTGCCGAGCACCGCGTTGCACGCGAACAGCGACGCGAACACGAAGCAGTCGCTCATCAGGTACAGCCAGAAGCCCAGCAGCGAGCCGTTGTGCGCCGCCGGCTCCTCGGCGCAGTAGAACGTCGCGGGTGCGTTGTGAACCGTATCGACGGCCGTGGTACTCATGCTGCGGCACCTTCCGCTTCCGGCTTCCAGTTGCCGGCATGTTCGAACCGGCTGACCTCGTCGGCGGGGACGTGGTAGTCGCGGTGGTAGTTGAACGTGTGGACGATGGCCGTGGCGATCACGCCGGCCAGCGACACGATCGCCAGCCACCAGATGTACCAGACCATCGCGAAGCCGAAAACGAAGGCCAGCGCGCCGATCACGACTCCGGTGGCGGTGTTCTTCGGCATGTGGATGGGGTTGAAGCCCTCGAGCGGCCGCCGGTAGCCGTTTTCCTTCATGTCGGGCCAGGCGTCACGCTCGTGCACGATCGGGATGAAGGCGAAGTTGTAATCCGGCGGCGGCGAGGAAGTGGACCACTCCAGGGTGCGGCCGTCCCAGGGATCGTGACCCACGGCGTATTGCCTGCGCCGGACGATGCTGACATAGATCTGGATGAGGAAGCTGAGGATGCCGAGCGCGATCAGGAACGCGCCGAACCCGGCGGCGATGAACCAGGGCTGCAGGCCGGGATCATCGAAATGACTCAGCCGGCGCGTCACGCCCATCAGGCCCAGCACGTACAGCGGGCCGAACGCGACCCAGAAACCGACCAGCCAGAACCAGAACGTGGCCTTGCCCCAGAACTCGTCCAGCTTGAAGCCGAACGCCTTGGGGAACCAGTAGTTGACGGCCGCGAACACGCCGAACACCACGCCGCCGATGATCACGTTGTGGAAGTGCGCGACCAGGAACAGGCTGTTGTGCAGGAGGAAGTCGGCTGGCGCCACCGACAGCATCACGCCGGTCATGCCGCCGATCGTGAAAGTGAAAAGAAAACCCATCGTCCACAGCATCGGCACCGTGAAGCGCACGCGGCCGCGGTACATCGTGAACAGCCAGTTGAAGATTTTCACGCCGGTCGGGATCGAGATGATCATCGTGGTCAGCGAGAAGAACGAGTTGACGTCGGCGCCCGAGCCCATGGTGAAGAAGTGGTGCAGCCACACCAGGTACGACAGGATCATGATCGCGATGGTCGCGTACACCATCGACGAGTAGGCGAACAGCGGCTTGCCCGAGAACGTCGGCACGATCTCCGAATACACGCCGAACAGCGGCAATATGAGTATGTACACCTCGGGGTGGCCCCACACCCAGATCAGGTTGATGTACATCATCAGGTTGCCGCCGAAGTCGCTGGTGAAGAAATGGGTGCCGGCATAACGGTCCAGCGTCAGCAGGAACAGCGTGGCGGTGAGCACCGGGAAGGTCGCGATGATCAGCCCGCTGGTGCACAGCGCGGTCCAGGTGAACACCGGCATCTTCATCAGCGTCATGCCGGGCGCGCGCATCTTCAGGATCGTCACCACGAAGTTGATGCCGGTCAGCAAGGTGCCCACGCCGGACAGTTGCAGGCCCCAGATGTAGTAATCGACACCCGGTCCCTGCTGCAGCTCCGACACGGGCGGATAACCCAGCCAGCCGGCCATCGAGAAGTCGCCGATGAACAGCGAGGTCATGAACAGGATGGCCCCGCCGCAGGTGAACCAGAAGCTCAGGTTGTTGAGGAACGGGAAGGCCACGTCGCGCGAGCCGATCTGCAGGGGCATCACGTAGTTCATCAGGCCGACGATGTAGGCCATCGCCACGAAGAAGATCATGATCGAGCCGTGCGCGGAGAAGATCTGGTCGTAGTGCTCCGGCGGCAGGTAGCCCATGTGCGGACCGAACGCCCAGGCCTGCTGCGCGCGCATCATGATCGCGTCGGAAAA
>JAJPHQ010000051.1 GCA_021325195.1 Gammaproteobacteria bacterium
CGCGGCAGGCGCAGGGCTGATCAACGACGTGTACGCGCTGCGCCGGGAGGACGCCCTGGATGCGGCGGCGGAACTGAAGGTGCCGGTGTGCCTGATGCACATGCAGGGCGAGCCGCGCACGATGCAGGACGATCCGCATTACAGCGACGTGGTCGGCGAGGTACATCGTTTCCTCGCCGAGCGCGTGTTCGCCTGCGAGATGGCCGGCATCGACAAGCGCCGGGTGCTGGTCGATCCCGGTTTCGGTTTCGGCAAGACGCTGGAACACAATCTGGTGCTGCTGCGCGCGCTCGACCGCTTCCGCGATCTCGCCGCCGGCGTGTTCGTCGGGCTGTCGCGCAAGTCCATGATCGGCACCTTGACCGGACGCGCCGGCGGCGCGGATCGTGCGACAGGTTCGGCCGCCGCGGCGCTGATCGCGGTCCAGCGCGGTGCGATGATCGTGCGGGTGCACGACGTGGCCGCCACCCGCGATGCGCTGGCCGTCTGGCGGGCGGTGCACGAAGGCGAGGCAGCCGCGAAGGCGCCTCCCCGGCCCTTCGGCTCGCAGCGTTTCGGTGACGACTGACAGGAAATCGCCATTCCGGCGCCGACGCGGACGCAGGTCGCGGCAGAATCCGGGATCTGCTTTTTTCAAAGTGAGATGCGAATGGCAGATTCCGGGTTCCGACCCTTCGAGTCGGCCCCGGAATGAGGGCGGGTTATTATCTGTCTCGTCCACCATTGTCTGTCCTCCATGCCCGAATCCCGAGTCCCGAGTCCCGAGTCCCGTCGCTACTTCGGCACCGACGGCGTGCGCGGCGTGGTCGGCGAATGGCCCATCACCGCCGAGTTCATGCTGAAGCTGGGCCGCGCCGCGGGCGTGGTGCTGGGCAACGGCCGGCGTCCGCTGGTGCTGATCGGCAAGGACACGCGCGTGTCCGGCTACATGTTCGAGTCCGCGCTGGAAGCGGGGCTGGTCGCGGCCGGCGCCGACGTGGGCCTGCTGGGTCCGCTGCCCACGCCGGGCGTGGCGCAACTGACTCGCGAGCTGGGTGCCAATGCAGGCATCGTGATCAGCGCCTCGCACAATCCCTACCAGGACAACGGCATCAAGTTCTTCTCCGCGGACGGCGAGAAGCTCGATGACGCGGTGGAGGCCGAGATCGAGCGCGAGGTCGATGCGCCGTTCGCGACGGTCGCTCCGGAACGGCTGGGCAAGGCGCGCCGGATCGACGACGCGATCGAGCGCTACGCGCGCTTTTGTCTGGGCACGCTGGCGACGCCGCCGGATCTTTCCGGCCGGCACATCGTGCTGGATTGCGCGCACGGCGCGACCTACCTGGTCGCGCCCAAGGTGTTCACCTCGCTGGGCGCGCGCGTCACCCGAATCGGCTGCGAGCCGGACGGCTTCAACATCAACCGCGAAGTCGGTTCCACCCATCCGGCGGCGCTGCGCGGCGCGGTGATCGAACGGCACGCCGATTTCGGCATCGCCTTCGACGGCGACGGCGACCGCGTGCAGATGATCGACCGCAACGGCGAACTGGTCGATGGCGATGACCTGCTGTACGTGCTGGCGCGTGACTGGCTGGCGCAGGGGCGCCTGCGCGGACCGGTAGTCGGCACGCTGATGAGCAACTACGGGCTGGAGCTGGCGCTGACCGGCGCGGGCGTGCGGTTCCTGCGGGCGAACGTGGGCGACCGCTACGTGCTGCAGCAATTGAAGGAACACGGCGGCGTGCTGGGCGGCGAAACCTCGGGGCACATCCTCTGCCTCGACCGTGCCAGCACCGGCGACGGCATCGTGTCGGCGCTGGCGGTGCTGGACGCGCTGGCGCGGGCTGGCAAGGACCTTTCCGAGGCGCGCGAGGGCCTGCGCAAACTGCCGCAGATCACCCGCAACGTGCGCGCGGCCGGCGGCGCGGCACTGGTGTCGGCGCCGGGCGTGCAGCGCGCGCTCGCCGAGGTGCGGGAAACGCTGCGAGGCCGCGGCCGGGTGGTGCTGCGGCCTTCCGGCACCGAACCGCTGGTGCGCGTCACCATCGAAGGCGCGGACGCCGCGGAAGTCGAACATCTCGCCACCCGGCTGGCGGACGCCGTGATGCAAGCGGCGAAGGCCTGAACGCCGTGAACCACGTTCCTACCCTCGATATCCGCCGCTACGACAGCGACCGCGTGGCCTTCGTCGCGGAACTGGGCGCGGCATACCGCGAGTTCGGTTTCTGCGGCATCACCGGGCACGGGATCGATCCCGGACTGATCGACGGCGCCTACGACGCGTTCAGGCGTTTTTTCGCGCTGCCGGCCGAAGTGAAGATGAAGTACCACGTACCCGGTTCCGGCGGTGCGCGCGGCTACACGCCGTTCAAGGTCGAGACCGCCAGGGACAGCCTGTATCCGGACCTCAAGGAGTTCTGGCATATCGGCCGCGAGCTGCCGGACGATTCGCCGTACCGCGCCGAAATGCCGCCCAACCTGTGGCCGGCCGAAGTGCCCGGCTTCCGCGAATGCGGTTACGCCCTCTATCAGGCGCTGGATGCGCTGGGCACGCGCGTGCTGCGCGCGCTGGCGCTGCACATCGGTCTGCCGGAAGACTTCTTCGACGACAAGACCGACGCCGGCAATTCGATCCTGCGGCCGATCCATTACCCGCCGATCGAGACGCCCGACATTCCCAACGTGCGCGCCGGCGCGCACGAGGACATCAACTTCATCACGCTGCTGGTCGGCGCCTCCGCGGCGGGGCTGGAGCTGCTGACCCGCGAGGGCGAGTGGCTGCCGGTCAACACCGAGGGCGACACCATCGTGGTCAACATCGGCGACATGCTGCAGCGGCTGACCAACCACGTGTATCCCTCGACCACGCACCGCGTGGTGAATCCGCCGGGCGTGGAGGCGCGCAAGCCGCGTTACTCGATTCCGTTCTTCCTGCATCCCAATCCGGACGTGGTGCTGGATCCGCTGCCATCCTGCATCACGCGCGACAACCCGCGCCGCTACCAGGTGCCGATCACCGCGCACGAATACCTGCAGCAGCGCCTGCGCGAGATCCGCTTGATCTGATGCCGACCGCACCGCACATCGAGCGCCACTTCGCCGGTTCCGAATGGCTGCACGACGTCGTGCTGGGCATGGCCGACGGCCTGACCGTGCCGTTTGCGCTGGCCGCCGGACTGACCGGTGCGATCACGTCGTCGGGGCTGATCGTCACCGCCGGCGTGGCCGAGATCGCGGGCGGGGCGATCGCGATGGGACTGGGCGGTTATCTTGCCGCACGCGGCGACGCCGACCACTACGCCAGCGAGCGCCATCGCGAACGCCACGAGGTGAAGGTCCTGCCCGACGAGGAAGAGGAGGAAATCATCGCGATCTTCTCCCGCTACGGGCTGAGCCGCGAGGAGTGCGCGCCGATCCTCGCGGCGTTCCATCGGGATCACGACGCCTGGGTCGATTTCATGATGCGCTACGAACTGGGCCTGGAGCAGCCGCGCCCGGGGCGGGCGCTGCGCAGTTCGCTGACGATCGGCGGCGCGTACGTCGCCGGCGGCCTGGTGCCGCTGATTCCGTACATGCTGGTCGCCCAGGCGCGGAGCGCGCTGTGGGTGTCCGCGCTCGCCACCTTGCTGGCGCTGGCGGTGTTTGGCGGCTTCAAGGGCCGCTTCACCGGCGCGGGCGTGGTGCGGGGCGCGATCCAGACCGTGGTGGTGGGCGGGATCGCGGCCTGCGTCGCGTTCGTGCTGGCGCGGCTGGTGGCCGGCTAGCCGCTGGCGTCGCGAAACGGCTTCGCACGCCGCTCCATCAGGCGCAACGCCAGTGCGTCCGGCAGCAGCTTGAACAGCGACTTGATCGCACGGTTGATGCGGCCGGTGACGCAAATGATCCTGCCGCGTTCCAGCGCGTCCAGCCCCTGCCGCACCACCGAGGGCGCGTCCATCCACATCCAAGCCGGCATCCTCGACATCCGTGCACGCATGCCGTTGGCGTCATGGAATTCCGAATAGGTGAAGCCGGGGCACAGCGCGCACACGCGCACGCCGTGCGCGCGGTTTTCCAGCGCCAGCGATTGCGAGAAGCGGATCAGGCAGACCTTGACCGCCCCGTACAGCGTGTGACCGGCCGAGGCGGGCACCAGTCCGGCCAGCGAGGCGACATTGAGGATGCCTCCGCTGCGCCGCTCGCGCATTGCGGGCAGCAGACGGTGGCACAGCTCGAGCGGCGCGGTCAGCATCACCTGCAGGAAATCGCGGTGCACCGCCCATTCCGATGCCAGGAAACCGCCGCGCACACCGTAACCGGCGTTGTTGATCAGGATATCGACGATGCGGCCATCGCGGCAGGCGGCCTCCACGATCCGGGCGGGCGCCGCGGGATCGGCGAGATCGGCAGCGATCACCTGCACGTCGATGCCGTGCCTCGAGCGCAGTTCGTCGGCGAGCGATTGCAGACGTTCCTCGCGGCGCGCGGTCAGCACCAGGTCGCAGCCGCGGGCGGCCAGTTGCCGGGCGAATTCGGCGCCGATTCCGGAGGAGGCGCCGGTGACCAGCGCACGGCGGCGTGGTGACGGGGGCATGCTGGCGGGCCTGTCGGCAAAGCACGAAGTTTGCGCCATGACGGCGCACATGGCTATCCTGCGCGGCCGATCGATTCGAGGGGCGGATGATGCGCCGCAAGCTGGTGGCCGGGAACTGGAAGATGCACGGCTCGCGCAGGATGGCGGCCGGGCTGGTGGCGGCGATCGTGGCCGAAGCGGCCGCACACCGCGGCATCGACGTCGCGGTGTTTCCGCCGTTTCCCTACCTGCACGAGCTGTGCGGGACATTCGCCGGCAGCGGCATCGCGTTCGGCGCGCAGGACGTCAGCGAACACGAGTCGGGCGCTTACACCGGCGAGGTGTCGGCCGCGATGCTGCGTGACGTCGGCTGCAGCATGGCGCTGGCCGGGCATTCCGAACGCCGCCAGTATCACCACGAAACCGATGCGCAGGTCGCGGCCAAGGTGGCGCGCGCGCTGGCCCACGGCCTGACGCCGGTGCTGTGCGTGGGCGAGACGCTGGCCGAGCGCGAGGCGTGCGAAACCGCCGCGGTGGTGTCGCGGCAGCTGGGCGCGGTGATCGAGGCGTGCGGCGTCGCGGCCTTCGCGCGGATCGTGATCGCCTACGAACCGGTCTGGGCCATCGGCACCGGCCGTACCGCCAGCCCGGAACAGGCCCAGGAGGTCCACGCGCTGTTGCGTAGCCAGCTCGCCGGCGCCGATGCTAAAATCGCCGACTCGACCCGCATCGTCTATGGCGGCAGCGTCAAGCCCGGCAACGCCGCGGACTTGTTCGCGCAAGCCGACATCGACGGCGGCCTGATCGGCGGCGCCTCGCTGGAGGCGGCCGATTTTCTTGCCATTTGCGCGGCGGCGCGCTGAGTCCTTCGGCGGACTCGGGACCAGCCGGATCCGCGCAGGAACGCCTATGCTGTTCACCATCTTCAGTGTGTTCTACGTCCTGATCGCCGCGGCGATGATCGTGCTGATCCTGCTGCAGCGCGGCGACGGCGCCAATGCGGGCGCCAGCTTCGGCGGCGGCGCCTCGGGCACCGTGTTCGGCGCGCGTGGCTCGGCCAGCTTCCTGACGCGCACCACCGGTGTGCTCGCGGCCCTGTTCTTCATCCTCAGCCTAGCGATGGGGATTTATCTGAGCCGCACCGGCATGCAGAAGCCGCAGGAAAACCTGGGCGTGATGGCCGGCGCGGCCGGGGCGCCCGCGACCTCGGCGCCACCGGCATCCGCGAAGACGGCGGTGCCGCTGCAGGCACCGGCGGCTGGCGTGCCAGCGTCGCCGGCCGTGCCCGCAGCACCGCTGCAGCAGAACAGCGAAGTGCCGCAGGCCACGCCCGCGAAGGCCGCGGTCCCCGCGGCATCGCAGGCCGCGCCCCCTTCGAGCGGCGGACATTGAGATTTGTCGAGCGGGGCTTCTGAAAAGTCCTGCGCATGGATGTGCAGGGTGTTTCCCACGGACGTGCACCCGGGCCCAGGTGGCGGAATTGGTAGACGCACTACCTTGAGGTGGTAGCGCCGCAAGGCGTGGGGGTTCGAGTCCCCCCTTGGGCACCAGACTTCCCGCAATCATCCGTGATTGCCGTTTCCCGGGGAAACCCTGATATATGAGTTTCCATGCGGCACAGGGGTGTGCCGCCCGCAAATCAAGCACGCATGGGTTGTACGTGCTTGATTTGGGAAGCCGAATTCGGGCGTGTACCGCATTCGGCGAGCGCTGACAAATCCTGGACGGATTTGTGCAGAGCTTCCTTAAAGGGCGAAGAGCAACGCCCGATTCGTTCGCCTCCAAGTTCCGTGAGCGGCCATCCCCGGTTGCGCTTCCGGAGAGAAGCATGCTGCGAGTCTGATGTCGGGGCTGCTGCCGTTTCCGCCGCGCTGCGGGGGTGTTTTCGTGTGACCGGACAACCCGCGATTGCCGCGCGGACGATCGCGTGCGAAAATTGTGCGGATTTACGGACCCCGTCGCGATGCTCACGCAATACTGGCCCATCCTGCTGTTCCTGTGCGTTGCCGGCGGCATCGGCGTCGCGCTGCTGGTGATCGGGTGGCTGGTGGGGCCGCGACGCCCGACCGCGGAGAAGGAATCGCCCTACGAATGCGGGTTCGAGGCGTTCGAGGGCACGCGCATGAAGTTCGACGTGCGCTACTACCTGATCGCGATCCTGTTCATCATCTTCGATCTGGAGATGGCGTTCCTGTTTCCGTGGGCGACGGTGTTCTCGAAGATCGGCATCGTCGCGCTGGTCGAGATGGCGCTGTTCCTGGTGCTGCTGATCGTCGGTTTCATCTACATATGGAAGAAAGGCGCACTGGAATGGGATTGAAGCGTGCCGTCGCGCCGGACGAGTCTTCCAGACTCGCCGGTGCATGCCCGGACCCGGCTTCGCCGCATCGAGCGGGCGCGGCACGCCGGATGCGCGGGCCGGCCGTCCATGGCCCGCGTGGCAACCGACACACCGAGGTGACCGGATGGGCCTGATCCAAGCCATCGACAAGGTGATGCACAACCCGGTGCCGGTCGGGAAGGTGGACGACATCCTGCGTCCGGAAGCCGACAACCCGGTGATCCAGCGCGGTTTCGCCACCACCACGGTCGATGCGCTGCTGAACTGGGCGCGCACGGGTTCGATGTGGCCGGTGACCTTCGGCCTCGCGTGTTGCGCGGTGGAGATGATGCACGCGGGTGCCGCGCGTCTGGATCTCGACCGCTACGGCGTGATCTTCCGCCCGTCGCCGCGCCAGAGCGACGTGATGATCGTGGCCGGCACGCTGGTCAACAAGATGGCGCCGGCGCTGCGCAAGGTCTATGACCAGATGCCCGATCCGAAGTGGGTGATCTCGATGGGTTCCTGCGCCAACGGCGGCGGTTACTACCACTATTCGTATTCGGTGGTGCGCGGCTGCGACCGCATCGTGCCGGTGGACGTGTACGTGCCCGGATGCCCGCCGACCGCCGAGGCCCTGGTTTACGGGATTCTGCAGTTGCAGAAGAAGATCCGCCGCACCAGCACGATCGCGCGCTGACACGATGACTCCCATTTCCCCGACCCGCCTGGCCGACCGACTGCGTGCGCGTTTCGGCGAACGCGTCGACAACCTCGTGGTGGCGCATGGCATCGTCACGATCGAGGTGACGCCCGCGCACCTGGTGGAAGTGTGCACCGCGCTGCGCGACGAGCCGGACTTCCGCTTCGCCCAGCTCACCGACCTGTGCGGCGTGGATTATCTGGGCTACGGCGAGGGCGAATGGGCCACCTCGGACGAGGCGACCGGGCAGGGCTTCTCGCGCGGCGTGACCGGCCAGTCGGCGCCCGGACGTTTCGACTGGAACACGCGCCCGCGCCATCCGCAGTTCCTGCGCCGCTTCGCGTCGGTGGTGCACCTGCTCTCGTTCGAGCACGACATCCGTCTGCGGGTGCGCTGTTTCGCGCCGGAGGATGCCTTGCCGGTGCTGCCGACGCTGACCTCCGTCTGGCCGGTCGCCAACTGGTACGAGCGCGAGGCGTTCGACCTGTTCGGTATCGTCTATGAAGGGCATCCGGACCTGCGCCGGATTCTCACCGACTACGGTTTCGTCGGGCATCCGTTCCGCAAGGACTTCCCGCTGATCGGCAACGTCGAGGTGCGCTACGACCCCGAGGCGCAGCGCGTGGTGTACGAGCCGGTCAGCTCGGTGACGCCGCGCGTCACCGTGGCGCGCGTGGTGCGCGAGGACTCGCGCTGGAAGACCGCGCGCGAGGAAGCCGCCGACGACTGGCAGGAAAGCTGACATGGCGGACACCGGCGAAATCCGCAGCTACACGATGAATTTCGGCCCGCAGCACCCGGCCGCGCACGGCGTGCTGCGCCTGGTGATGGAGATGGAGGGCGAGACCATCCTCCGGATCGATCCGCACATCGGGCTGCTGCATCGCGCGACCGAGAAGCTGGCCGAATCCAAGCCGTTCAACCATTCGATCGGTTACATGGACCGGCTGGATTACGTGTCGATGATGTGCAACGAGCACGCCTACGTGCGGGCGATCGAGCAGTTGATGGGCATCGAGCCGCTCGAGCGCGCGCAGTGGATCCGCACGATGTTCGACGAGATCACGCGGATCCTCAATCACCTGATGTGGGTGGGTTCCAATGCGCTGGACCTGGGCGCGATGGCGGTGTTCCTGTACGCGTTCCGCGAGCGCGAGGAACTGATGGACTGCTACGAGGCGGTGTCGGGCGCGCGGATGCACGCGACGTATTACCGTCCCGGCGGCGTCTATCGCGACCTGCCGGCCAGGATGCCGCAGTACCGCGAATCGCCGTGGCACAAGGGCAAGGATCTGAAGCGCCTCAACCAGTGGCGCGAGGGTTCCATGCTGGATTACCTCGACGCCTTCGCCGAGGACTTCCAGCACAAGGTCGACGAATACGAGGAACTGCTTACCGACAACCGGATCTGGAAGCAGCGCACCGTCGATATCGGCATCGTCAGCCCCGAACAGGCGATGGCCTGGGGCATGAGTGGCCCGATGCTGCGCGCGTCCGGCATCGAGTGGGACCTGCGCAAGCAGCAGCCCTACGCGAAATACGCCGAGGTCGATTTCGACATCCCGGTCGGCACGCACGGCGACTGCTACGACCGCTACCTGGTGCGGATGGCCGAGATGCGCCAGTCGGCGCGGATCATCCGCCAGTGCGTGGCGTGGCTGCGCGGGCATCCCGGCCCGGTGATGCTGGAGAACTACAAGGTCTCGCCGCCGAGGCGCGAGGACATGAAGGAATCGATGGAGGCGCTGATCCACTGGTTCAAGCTGTTCACCGAGGGCTACAGCGTGCCGGCCGGCGAGACCTACGCCGCGGTCGAGGCGCCCAAGGGCGAATTCGGCTGCTA
>JAJPHQ010000044.1 GCA_021325195.1 Gammaproteobacteria bacterium
CGCAGGGCACGCGCTGGAGAGTGGCAACCCGGCAAGCCGGATAGAACCGCGCTTGTTGAAAAGTGCGGCCAGGGAGGGCCGCTTCCGGAGATTCGACTGCCTGGATCCCATGAAACCTCTTTGCCCCTACTTCGAGCAGCGATCATGGACGATCGCATGAACAACGTGCAGCGGGAAATCGCCGAGGAGTTCGGCCTGTTCGGTGACTGGAGCGAACGCTACCAGTACCTGATCGACCTCGGCCGCAAGCTGCCGCCGTTGGCGCCCGAAGACATGATCGACGCCAACAAGGTCAGTGGCTGTCAGTCGCAGGTCTGGATGGTGGTAGAGGGCGATGCGCGCAGACTGGACATCCGCGCGATCAGCGATTCCGCCATCGTGTCGGGCCTGGTCGCGCTGCTGCTGCGCGTGTATTCCGGGCGCAGCGCGCAGGAAATCCTCGATACCGATCCGCAGTTCATCGACGCAATCGGACTGGGCCGGCACCTCTCGCCCACGCGCTCCAACGGGCTCGCCGCGATGATCGCGACCATCAAGGCGCACGCTCGGCGCGCACTTGACCGGCATTGAGCCACCGGCCAGAGAGGCCGGGATGGCCGTCATCGAGGCGAGGCCCCGTCTTGGATCAATCTCCCATCTGCTTCTGGAGATGCTCGCGCCGCTCCTGCGCGTCCAGCGACAACGTCGCGATCGGACGCGCCTCGAGGCGCTCCAGCCCGATCTCCTCGTCGGTTTCCTCGCAGTAGCCGTAACGGCCTTCCTCGATCCGGCGCAGGGCCTTCTCGATCTTGGAAATCAGCTTGCGGTAGCGGTCGCGGGTGCGCAGTTCCAGCGAGTTCTCGGTTTCGCGCGTGGCGCGTTCGGCGTCGTCGCCCACGTCACGCACTTCCTCGCGCAGGTTTTCCATGGTCTGGCGGGATTCCTCCACCAGCTGGTCGCGCCAGTCCTTGAGTTTCTGCCGGAAGTACGCGAGCTGCCGCGGATTCATGTATTCCTCGTCCGGCGAGGGACGATAGCCCTTGGGCAGTTCGATGTTGACCGTCGCGGGCAGCGCGTAACGGCCGTCTTCCCTGGTGATGCCCTGCTCCTCGCTGACCGCGACCCCCAGGCGCGCCGCCACGCCGCCGCCGTCGCGGCGTGCCGCAGCGGCAGCCGCCGGTTTCACGGCCCTGGACGGCGCAACCGCAGGCCGAGCGGGCGCCGTTGCGGGCGCGGGTTTCGGCGCGCCGACGCTGGCCTGCACGACCGCCTTGGGCTTGTGCGCGGTCTCCCTGGGCGCGGATTGCCTCGCGGAAGCGGCGCTCGCGCGCGGTTTCGGCTTCGCTGCGGACTTGACCGTCCTGCGGGCGGCAGCGGGATGTGCCGCCTTTTTCACGGCCTTGCCGGCCGGCTTGCGGACCGGCCGGGTCACCGCGGCCTTTTTCGCCGGCCTGGCGGTCTTCTTCTTCACCGTAGCGGCCTTGCTCGTCCTGGCGGCGGGCTTCACTTTCCTTTTGCCGCGCCCGGACGTGCCGTGTTTCGATTTCACCATGGTCCCTGCACTCGACATTGTGGTGGGTAGCCGCGTGTTATAGCTTAGTCGCCCCACCCCGGCAACCGATCGTCCAGTGTAGCGCGCACCGATCCCCGCCGCTCCGGATGCAACCTGCTTGACACGACTGCTGCTGTTCCTGATTGCCGCCTACAAGCGGCTGCTGAGCCCGCTGCTGGGCGCACGCTGCCGGTTCCATCCCACCTGTTCCGCCTATGCACGCATCGCCATCGCGCGATTCGGGCCGGTTCGAGGAACCGTGCTGGCGTGTTGGCGTATCCTGCGCTGCCAGCCACTGTGCGAGGGCGGATTCGATCCGGTCCCCGAGCGCTTCACGTTGCGGCGCTGCCGCACCCACGGAGAAACATGAATGGCCGATGCCTGGCTGATCAAGAACGCCGAACTGGTCAACGAAGGCAGGCGCCGGCACGCCGACCTGCGCATTCGCGGCGAACGGATCGACGAGATCGGCAGCGGCCTGCGCGCATACACCGGCGAACAGGTGATCGATGCGACCGGCCTGTGGCTGCTGCCCGGCATGATCGACGATCACGTGCATTTCCGCGAACCGGGCTACACGGCCAAGGCCGATATCGCATCCGAATCACGCGCGGCGGTCGCGGGCGGCGTCACCAGCTTCATCGACATGCCCAACACCAGTCCGCCCACGCTGACGCACGAACTGCTGGAGGACAAGTACGCGCGGGCCGCGCGCAGCGCGGTCGCCAACTACGCCTTTTATTTCGGCGCCAGCGACGACAACCTCGATGCGATCCGCGCACTCGATCCGCGCAAGGTGCCGGGCGTCAAGGTGTTCCTGTGCGAATCGACCGGCAACCTGTGCGTCAGCGATCCCGCGACGCTGGAGGGTGTGTTCCGCGATTCGCCGGTGCTGGTCGCTGTGCATGCCGAGGACGACCGGATGATCCACGCCAACCTCGACCGTGCAAGGGCCCGGTACGGCGACGACATCCCGATGCGGCTGCACCCGGAAATCCGCTCGCGCGAGGCCTGCCTCGAATCGACCCGGTGGGCGGTCGAGACCGCGCGCCGCCACGGCACGCGCCTGCACGTGTTGCACGTGTCCACCGCCGACGAGCTGGCGCTGTTCGAGCCGGGTCCCGTCGCGGGGAAAAGGATCACCGCAGAAACCTGCGTGCACTTCCTGCGCTTCTGTGACGAGGATTACGCCGAGTACGGCGGCCGGATCAAATGCAACCCCGCGATCAAGTCCGCGGCCGACCGCGACGCGTTGACCCACGCGCTGGCCGACACCCGCCTCGACGTGCTGGCCACCGATCACGCGCCGCACCTGGCGGAGGAAAAAGCGCGTCCCTACCTGCAATGCCCGTCCGGCATCCCGTTGATCCAGTACGCGCTGCAAGCGGCACTGGAGCGCGTGTTCGACGGCAGCCTGCGGCTGGAGCGCGTGGCCGAGGCCACCTCGCACGCACCGGCCACGCTGTTCGCGATCAGGGACCGCGGCTTCCTGCGCGAAGGCTATTTCGCCGACCTGGTACTGGTCGATCCCGACATGCCGCATACCGTGCGCGGCGACGAGATCCTGTCCAAATGCGGCTGGTCGCCGTTCGAGGGCCACACCTTCCGCGCCAGCATTGCCGCGACCTTCGTCAACGGCCATCTGGCCGCGCGGCGTGGGCGCATCCTCGATCCCGGGCCCGGGATGCGGCTGGAGTTCGAGCGCTAGGGAAACTCTGATTTATCAGAGTTTCCATGCGGCACAGGGACGTGCTGCCCGCAAACCAGGCACGCATTAGTTGCACGTGCTTGATTTGCGAAGCCGAATTCGGCGTGCTCTGACAAATCCTGGATGGATTTGTTCAGAGCTTCCCCAAGTCCCGAAAATACCTTCGTCATTCCGGACGAACCCACGAAGTGGGTGAGATCCGGAATCTGCTCGAGTTTGCTGCAAAACCACGGCAGATTACAAAGTCCATCCATGGACTTTGCCCTTCGGGCCGACCTTCGGTTGTTCAGTCGTTCCAGACGAATTTGTCCGGGTTCCCGCGCCGGCACGCCGGCGCAGGCCCCGGAATGACGACGCAAAGGTTCTTCCGGGATGCCACGCCGGGAGCGCGTCTCCGGATCAGGTCCGGGGCGGGCTCCGCGCATGAACGGTCATCGCACCCGTATCGACTGCAGGCAGGCTGCTACGGCAGAAAATTCCTGCTCGCCACCGCCACCGCATCGTGCGGGTGCAGGCTTTCGTGGTGCGCGACCCGGACCCGGTAGCCCGCAATGCGTTTGTCGGCATCCAGCGCGGCACGGATCCGGCGCGCGGCATCCTCGCAGAACATCAGGTTCTCGGCGTTCAACTTCGCGAACGCCTGTTCGTCCTCGCGCTTGACCGCCGTCTGCACCGGTGTCGCCAGCGCGTCCTCGACCGCATCGACAAGCTCGGCGACCGGCAGATCGAATCCCGGCGCGAGCTTCACGCACACGCGCGCGGTGCTGCGTTGCGCGTGCGGCGTCGCGGCCATGCCGCGTTCACTGCCCAGCCACGCGCGCACCGCATGATGCGACGGCACGCTGTCCGCGAAATCCCCGTCGAAACGCTGCTGGTTGAGCTGCCGCGACAGGGCCGCGGAGGCAGGACAGGTCGAGGCGTATTGGACTTCGCAGCCCAGCCGCAGCATGAAATGGCCTTCGATCAGGCTGGCCTCGATCACGACCGGATAGGCCTTCCAGCCGGCGTTGGCGCTGACCAGCGCGGCGCGTTTCAGCATCTGTCGGTACTCGATCCGCAGCCGCGCGCTGGTCGACAGGCCGGCGTGTGAATCGACGAGTGCGTGCAGCAGATGGCACAACCCCGACGGCGTGACCGGCTGTTCGCCCAGTGCGCGTTCCAGCGTGAGGTACAGCCGCGACATGTGGATGCCGCGCGCGTGCGGGTCCACGAGATTGACTTGCACGGAAACCCGCGCCGGCGCGGTGACGGTTGCGCCCCGCCCATCGGCGCAACGCAGCGGCAGCTCGATGCCGTCCATCCCCACCCACTCCAGCGCGCCGGCATGATCCGCGTGCTGGTCGGCGGCCACATCCGGCAGCCGCGATTCGTCGTGTTCAGTGCTGCGCATTGTCGTTTCCGTCGGCTTTGCCCGCACGCCATGCACGCGCCGCGCGCCAGGTGTGCAGGAGGTTGCGCACGCCGCCGCCCGGCCACCGCAGCGCTTGCAGCGGGTTGTCGGCGTGTTCGGCGCGGCGCAGGGTTTCCAGGTCGTGCCGCATCTGCACGGAGCGGAACAGCGACAGCGGACCCGGCAGTGTAGCGGCTTCTTCCAGCGCATGCCGCAGCTCGCTGGCCTGGTCGCGCACGGCCGCACGCCGCGCGGGACCATCGCCGGCCAGCGCGGCGACGGTCAGGCCATGGCGGGCCAGCAGGTTCATCGGCAACGGCGAGCGGCCATGTTCCACCTCGGCGGGAAGGGCGCCCAGCGCCGCGACCAGTTCCGCCACCGCCGCCACGCGCCGTGCGCGCGCAGTGCCGGCATTCGCCCCGAACCACAGCGCCGTGTCGATGTGTGCCAGGGCGTCGTGCAAAGGTTGCGCCTGCGCGAGCTGCGCGGCGAAATCGGCGGGCGGCGGCGCGTCCAGCCGCGCCAGCGCGGCGCCGATCGCCGCCGTCCAGCACGACGGCGGCAACGCGCGCGCACGCGCGTCGGCGAACAGCGATTGTGTCAGCGGATGCCGCGCCCCGCCGCGCGCCGCGAGATCCATCTCCTCGCGCCACCACGCCAGCTTGGCCGCAGCGACCTGCGGCTCGCGGATCGTGCGCACGGCATCCAGCCATTGCTGTTCCAGCGCAGCCAGTGCGCCGAAACGGATGCGCTCCGCAACGGACAGGAACGGCCACACCGCGGCGCGCTGGGGACTCGCGTCCCGCCATGCCTGCAGGCAGCTGTCGAGCGGACCCGCGGCCACGCGCTCAATCCAGCCAGCCGGCCAGTTGCCCCGCGTCGACGGCGACCGCATCGGGATGCCACGCGCGCGGATCGGCGCCGTCGAGATAGCCCCACGCGGCGGCGACGGTGTACAGGCCGGCCGCGCGGCCGGCTTCGACGTCGCGCGGGTCGTCGCCCACGAACACGCTGCGCGCGGGGTCCACACCGGCCAGTTCGCAGGCATGCCTGACCGGCGCGGGATGGGGCTTGCGCTGCGGCAGCGTGTCGCCCGCGACCAGCGCCGCCACGCGCCGGTCGTAACCCAGGTACTGCAGCACCTGACACGCCAGCGCACCTGCCTTGTTGGTGATCACGCCCCAGCGCACGGAGCGTGCCTCCAGTTTTTCCAGCAGCGCATCGACGCCTTCGAAAGCGCGCGTGTGCCGCATGCCGGTGGCGGAATAGAGCTCCAGGAAACGCGGCAGCACCGCATCCAGCCCGGCCTCGTCGCCCGCGTCGAAGGCGCAGCGCAGCACCGCGCGCGCCCCCCGCGAAACGGTTTCGCGGACACGCTCGAACGGCGGCGGCGCGACACCGCGTTCGCGGCACAATGCGGCCAGCGCGTCGTACATGTCGCGCGCCGAATCCACCAGGGTGCCGTCGAGGTCGAAGAACATTCCCGCCAGCGGTCGCGGCAGGGGTTTCATGCCGTGGTCTCCAGCACGGGTTTGCCCGCGCAAACCAGATAGTTGACGGCCGTATGACGGGTCAGCCATGCCTTGCGTGTCAATGGGTTGTAAGCGATACCCGAGATCTCGTCCAATTCGAGTCCGGCCCGGCGCAACAGCGCCGCGAGTTCGGACGGTCGCAGAAACTGCGCGTAATCATGGGTGCCGCGCGGCAGCAGGCGGGCCAGATACTCGGCGCCGATGATGGCAACGCCGAAGCTCGCCGGCGTGCGGTTCAGCGTGGACAGGAACAACTTGCCGCCCGGTTTCAGGAGCGCCGCCAGATCGCCGACCAGCACGGCCGGATCGGGCACGTGCTCGATCAGCTCCATGCAGCACACCGCGTCGAAGGCGGCGGGTTCGCGTGCGGCCAGTTCACGCGACGAGCACAGCCGGTAGTCGATCGACAGCGGTCCGGACAGGCCCGCGTTGGTTTCGTGCAGGTGCAGTTTGGCGACCTCGATCACTTCGGGCGCGAGGTCGATGCCGGTGACGTGCGCGCCGGCCTTCGCCAGGGCCTCGCTGAGCAGGCCGCCGCCGCAACCGACATCGGCTATCGTTGCTCCGGGCAAGGCGACGCGCTCGGCCACGAACGCCAGCCGCACGGGGTTGAGATCGTGCAGTGGGCGGGATTCGCCTTGCGGATCCCACCACCGGCTCGCCAGTTTTCCGAACCTGGCGAGTTCTTCGGGGTCCGAGTTGTGCGTGGCGATGTTCACTGCGATGGCGCCTGCGCGGACAGCCAGGTGATGTTCCACTCGCGTATCGTGACCTGCGACGAGCCGGATGCATGCACGGGGTCCGCGAACGCGATCGCCTGCGCCTGCTCCAGCGATTCGGCACGGATCAGGTAGGCACCGCCCGATTTGTCGGTGAACGGGCCGAAGGCTTCCAGCACGCCGCGCGCCTTCAGCGCATCGAGGTGCGCGTAATGCGGCGCGATCACCTGCGGGTCTAATCGCGGCGTGCGCGGGGTGAGAACCAGATAATGCTTCATCGTCGCGTCTGCATGATCACAGGGCCGCAATCCGTTCGCGCCAGCGCCGGGTTCTTTCCAGCACGCCGTCCAGATCGAAACCGGCCAGCGCGCCGCCGGACAGCTTTCGCCTGCCGTCGATCCACACGTCGCTGACATGGCGGCGCGACACCGCGTACGCAAGGTGCGAAATCACGTCGTAGAGCGGCTGGGTTTCGGGCTGGTCCATCCGCACCGCCACCAGATCGGCGCGCTTGCCGGCTTCGATCGAACCGATCTTCGCATCCAGCCCGAGCGCTTTCGCGCCATTCAGCGTGGCGGCGCGCAGCGCGAAGGCGTCATCGAACGCCGCGGCGTCGTTGGCGACGCCCTTGGCCAGCAGCGCGGCGGTGCGCAGCTCGCCGAACATGTCGAGATCGTTGTTGGAGGCGCAGCCGTCGGTGCCCAGCGCGAGATTGACGCCGGCGCGGCGCAGCTTTTCCGCGGGACAGAAACCGGAGGCGAGCTTGAGGTTCGATTCCGGGCAGTGCACGACCGACACGCCGGCCGTGGCGCACACCTCGATTTCGGGATCGCTGACCTGGGTCATGTGCACCGCGATCAGGCGGTCGTTGACCAGCCCCAGCTTCTGCAGGCGTTGCATCGGGCGCACGCCGTGCTCGCGCCGGCTGTCCTCGACCTCCTGCGCGGTTTCCATCAGGTGCAGGTGCACCGGCACGTCGAGCTGGTCCGACAGCATCCGGATGCGCTCGAAGGATTCGTCGGCAACGCTGTAGGGCGCGTGCGGCGCGAAGGCGGTGCCGATCAGCGCGTCGCCGCGATACGCGTCGTGCACCGCCAGCGCGCGGTCGAAGTACTCGTCGCGCGTCTGCGCCCATGCACTCGGAAACTCGATGATCGGCAGGCCGACCACGGCCCGAAAGCCGTGCGCCTTGTAGGTCGCGGCCTGCACGTCGGGAAAGAAGTAGTTCTCGCTGCAGCAGGTGGTGCCGCCGCGCAGCATCTCGGCGATCGCGAGTTCCAAGCCGTCGCGCACGAATTCGGGGCCGATCACCCTGGACTCGACCGGCCAGATGTACTCGCGCAACCACGTCATCAACGGCAGGTCGTCGGCCAGACCGCGCAGCAGCGTCATCGGGTTGTGGGTGTGCGCGTTGACCAGGCCAGGGATCAGCGCGTGATCCGGCAGGTCCACCCGTTCGCGCGGCGCGTATTTCGCGATGGCTTCGCCGATCGGCAGCAGCTCGACGATCGCGCCGCGATCGACCGCGACGGCATGCTGCTCCAGCACCACGCGATCGGGCTCGGCCGGAACGACCCAGCGGGCGGAGATCAGCAGGTCGATGGAACGTGGCGCGTCGATCATCATGGGATCAGAAGGCGCTGGACCCCGGCCTTCGCCGGGGCGATTGATCCGCGACACGGTCCGCTGCGCGGATTTGCCGCTGGACCCCGGCCTTCGCCGGGGTGATTGATTCGCCACGAAATTCCGCTACGCGAATTTTCTGCGAATCAATCATTTCACGCGGCTGACGTATTCGCCCGTGCGGGTATCCACCCGGATCACCTCGTCCTGGTTGACGAACAGCGGCACGCGCACCACCGCACCCGTCTCCAGCCTGGCCGGCTTGCCGCCGCCGCCCGAGGTGTCGCCGCGCAGACCGGGGTCGGTCTCGACGACCCTGAGTTCCACGAAGTTGGGCGGCAGCACCGACAGCGGTGTGCCGTTCCACAGCGTGACGATGCACATCTCCTCGCCCTTCAGCCACTGCGCGGCGTCGCCCACCGTGTTCCTGTCGGCGGTATGCTGCTCGAAGCTGTCCGGCTGCATGAAATGCCAGAACTCGCCGTCGTTGTAGAGATACTGCATGTCGGTATCGACCACGTCGGCGCCCTCGACGGTATCGGTGGCCTTCAGCGTCTTCTCGGTGACGCGCCCGTTCTTGAGGTTGCGGATCTTGATGCGGGTGAACGCCTGGCCCTTGCCCGGCTTGATGAAGTCGGCATCGACGATCACGTAGGGATCGCCATCGACGATGATCTTGAGTCCGTTCTTGACGTCGTTCAGACCATAGCTGGCCATATGCGTTGTGCTCCGTTGGGTACCGCGAGCCGCTCGGGGCCTCGCGGCGCCGATCCGGGCAGCTACAATGTAGGGTTTACCGAGGCCGGACGCCCGGTTCAGAGCCCGCAATGATACCTGCAATCGGCCCCAATCCGCAGCCGGACGCTCGGTCCGACTGGCGGCAATCACTGCGCGAAGCCATCACCGATCCGCGCGAACTGCTGGCGCTGCTGGGGCTGCAGGAACTGGCGGACCGCCTGCCCGACGGTGATGCGGGGTTCGCCTTCAAGGTGCCGCGCGGCTTCGCGGCGCGGATGCGCAAGGGCGATCCGCGCGACCCGCTGCTGCTGCAGGTGCTGCCGCAGCCCGCCGAACTGGAACGCGTTGCAGGCTTCGACGACGACGCCGTCGGCGACCTCGATGCCGTGGTGGCGCACGGCATGCTGCACAAATACCGGGGCCGTGCCCTGCTGATCGCGGCCGGCAGTTGCGCGGTCAACTGCCGTTACTGTTTCCGGCGCCATTTTCCCTACGCCGGGGAGATCGCCGCGGCCGGCGGCTGGCGCGAGGCGATCGCCCGGGCCCGCGCGGATGCCTCGATCCGGGAGCTGATCCTGTCCGGCGGCGACCCGCTGGTGCTTTCGACACAAAAATTGACGGATCTGACCGATGCGCTGCGCGGGCTGCAGCACGTGATCCGCCTGCGCATCCATTCGCGGCTGCCGGTGGTGCTGCCGGAAAGGATCGACGAAGCCTTCTGCGCCTGGCTCGCCGCCCTGCCGCTGCAGCGCGTGGTGGTGCTGCACGCCAACCACCCGAACGAGCTGGATGCCAGCGTTGGCGCGGCCTGCGCGCGTTTGCGGGCGGCCGGCGCGACGCTGCTCAACCAGTCGGTGCTGCTGCACGGCATCAACGACGATGCCGACGTGCTGGCGGAACTTTCCGAGCGGCTGTTCGCGCTGGGCGTGCTGCCGTATTACCTGCACCAGCTCGACCGGGTGCACGGGACGGCCCATTTCGAAGTCCCGGACGCGCGCGCGGAGGCGCTGTTGGGCACGCTGCGTGCACGGCTTCCGGGGTATCTGGTGCCGCGGCTGGTGCGCGAGGTGCCGGGCGAGGCATCGAAACACGCCCTGTGACCTGTGCGGTGGCGGCCTTCGCGCCGATGCGGTACAACGTCACTCCCCGCAAAGTCTCGCCATGCTGCCGGAACCCATCACCAAACTGATCCTGGTCGAAGACGAAGCCGAGGACGCCGAGCAGGTCATCAGCATCCTGCGCAACGGCGGCATCGCGCTGCGTCCGCAACGGGTGACCAGCGAGGAGGGACTGGCCGCGACCCTGGAGTCCTTCACGCCCGACCTGGTGCTGGCCAACCCGGCCTGCAAGGGCATCGCCTTCGCCGGGATCGTGCGTGCGCTCGAAGCCACCGGCAAGGACATCGCGCTGCTGGCGCTGACCGATCACATCGACGACGACCTGGTTGCCGAGATCATGACCCAGGGCGGCCGCGGCATCGCCCTGCGCAACCGTCAGGACCAACTGCAGGCGGTGGTCCGCCGCGAACTGGACGCGCTGGCGATGCGCCGCAGCGTGCGCCGGCTGGAAGCGGCGCTGCGCGAATCGGAACGCCGCTGCGATTCGCTGCTGGATTCCTCGCGCGACCCGATCGCCTATATCCACGAAGGCACCCACGTGCGCGCCAACCGCGCGTATCTGGAAATGTTCGGGTTCGGGGAATTCGAGGAGGTCGAAGGTCTCACCGTGCTGGACCTGATCGCCCCCGCGCACACCGCCGACTTCAAGGATCTCCTGAAACGCCTGTCGCGCGGCGAGAAGCCGCCGCCGCGGCTGGACCTGACCGCGCAGCGTGCCGACGGCTCCACCTTCGACGCGGTGATGGAATTCTCGCCGGCTAGCTACGAGGGCGAGCCGTGCCTGCAGGTGGTGTTCCGGCGGCAGGAAATCGACCCCGAACTGGCCGCGCAACTGGACCGGCTGAAGACCCGCGACCCGCTGACCGGCCTGTACAACCGCGCGCATTTCCTGACGCTGATCGACGAAGCGGTCGCCGCCACGGTGAACGGCGCGCGCGACCAGGCGCTGCTGCTGCTGGAACCAGACAACTACCGCAACGTCAACGAGACCGTGGGCATCGCCGGCATGGACGACGTGCTGCGCGCGCTGGCCGGCATCATCAGCCATCACCTGCGCCCGCAGGACAGCGCCGGGCGTCTGGGCGACCACACCTTCGGCGTGCTGCTGTCGGCTTGCCCGCACGACGAGGTGCTGAAACTCGCCGAAGCGCTGCGCGCCGGCGTGGAAGCCAGCATCATCGAAGCCGGTGGCCATTCGACCAGCCTCACCGTCAGCATCGGCGGCAGCCTGCTGGGCGAGAAGAACGCCAACACCCAGACCCTGCTGGCACTGGCGAGCCACGCCCTGCGCAGCGCCGCTTCACAGGGCGGCAACCGCGTGGACGTGCACGACCCCGCCGCGTCGGAAAAGGCCGAGGCCGCCAAGGAACGGCAATGGCTGGAACTGATCGACAACGCGCTGCGCGACGACGGTTTCATCCTGTATTACCAGCCGGTGGTCAGCCTGCAGGGCGACGAGGGCGAGTTCTACGAGGTGCTGCTGCGCCTGGACGGACCGTCGGGCGAGGTGATGCCCGGCTTCTTCTTTCCGGTTGCGGAACGCCACGGACGCCTGGTGGCGATCGACCGCTGGGTGATCGAGCACGCAATCGCCGCGCTGCGCGACCGCCGCAACCATGCCGCGACCACCACCCTGTTCGTGAAGCTCTCGGCGGACACGCTGCAGGACGAGAGCGTGGTCGAGTGGGTCGTCGAACGGCTGGGCGCGGCGGGTGTTCCCGCTTCGCAACTGGTGCTGGAAGCCCCGGAGAGCAAGGTCGTCACCTGCCTCAAGCCCGCCCGCGATTTCGTGGAACGCTGGCGGTGCGCGGGCGGTGCCTTCGCGCTGGAGCAGTTCGGCTCCGGCCTGAACTCGTTCCAGTTGCTGAAACACATCGAGGCGGACTACCTGAAGCTCGACCGCAACCTCACCGCCGACCTCTCGCGCCATGCCGAGAACGAACTGAAGGTGCGCGAGCTGTGTTCGCAGGCCCGCGCCGCGGGCAAGACCACGGTGGTGGAGTGGGTGGAGGAAGCCGCCAGCATGCCGATCCTGTTCTCCGCCGGCGTGTGCATGGCACAGGGCAACTTCCTGCGCGCGCCGGAGCGCGAGATGGCCTACGTGGCGTAGGAACCTCACCCGCTGCTCTCGGTGAGATCAAGCCTGTGCTTTAGCGGCCTGACCCGTGCAGAGTCCGCTGGGTCATTACATTCACGCCCACGATCAGATAGGTATCAGCTTGGAGGACAAATGATCCTGACCACTCTTTCCCTTTAATCTCCACCATCATGCATGACTAGGTTCTTCCGGCGTTGCCGTGGGATAGCTGTTGACGAACGCGGCGTCAAGGTTACGCTTGGCTGATGACCGACACCGATACGTTCCAAACGCTGCTCAGGCTGGCCGAACCGTGGTTCATCGCCGGCATTGACATTGACCCTGCGGGAGAAGCGATGCACGTGTGCATCGACTTTCGCCGCGATGCCCGCTTCGCCTGCCCGCAATGCGGGGCGCTGGCCGAGGTGTACGACCGCGCCGAGGAGCGCGTGTGGCGGCACCTGGACCTGTGGCAATGCGAGACCTGGCTGCATTGCCGGTTGCCGCGGGTGCGCTGCGAGGTGCATGGCGTCCGGCAGGTGGGCACGCCGTGGGCGGAGCCTGGCAGCCGGCTGTCGTCGGCGTTCGAGGCGCGGGTGATCGACACGGTGCTGGCCTGCCAGACGGTGAAGGGCGCGTGCGCGTTGTTGCGCTTGAAATGGGATCAGGTCAACGCGGTGATGGCGCTGTTGACGGCAATGTAAAACTGACCCACCCGGCAATCGAAAGTTGACCCACCCGTGACCGATAGTTGCTCCGTGATGGCTGCCGCGGAGCGACGCATTGATCCATGACGAGGTGTGTATGACGATTCGGGTGCTGCATCAGCAAGGGGCCAGTGTGCGCGAGATCGCGCGGCGACTGGGGATTTCGCGCAACACGGTGCGGCGGTATCTGCGTGGGGCCGTGCCACGGTACGAGCGCAAGGGCGCGGGACGGCCGTCCAAGCTGGATTCGGTGCGCGGGTACCTGGAACAGCGAATTGCCGCGGCGCAGCCGCACCGGCTGCCGGCCACGGTGCTGTTTCGGGAGGCGCGGGCGCTTGGGTATGCGGGCAGCGAGCGCATCCTGCGTGCGTTCGTTTCGGCACGCTATGCCAAGACGGGACCGGCGCCGGTGGTGCGTTACGAGACGGCGCCGGGCGAGCAGATGCAGGTGGACTGGGCAGTGATCCGCCGCGGTGCGGCGGCGCTGTCGGTATTCGTGGCGGTGCTGGGCTACAGTCGGCGGGCCTATGCCGAGGTGGTGGGGAACGAACGGCTGGAGACGTTCCTGGCCTGTCAGCGGCGCGCCTTCGAGTACTTCGGTGGCGTGCCGCGCAAGGTGCTCTACGACAACATGAAGACGGTGGTGATCGAGCGTGACGGTTATGGCCCCGGTCGGCATCGTTTCCACCCGGGCTTGTGGGCGCAGGCACGCGACCTGGGGTTCGAACCCAAGCTGTGTGCGCCGTACCGGGCGCAGACCAAGGGCAAGGTCGAGCGCTTCATCCGGTATTTTCGCGGCAGCTTCTGGGTGCCGCTGGCAACCCGGCTGGCGAGCGCTGGATTGGTCCTCGATGCCGAGCTGGCCAACGCCGAACTGCGCCGCTGGCTGATCGAGGTCGCCGATCAGCGCTGCATCCGCGAGATCGGCGCCACCCCGGCGACACGTGCCGAGGCCGATCGCCAAGCACTGCAGCCCTTGCCCAGCGCGATCGTGGAGAGCCCGATCCCGCCCCGAACCAGCGCATGGCCGTGCGAGCCACTGCAGCGTTCGCCCAAGGTCTACGATCACCTGCTGGGAGTCGCCGCATGAACACGTCCAGTCTCGATTCCCTGTGCAGCCAGCTCAAGTTCCTCACCCCGACCACCGAGTTCGCCGGGCTGGCTGACCGCATGGCCGGCGAGGCGACGAGCCTGCTCGACTTCCTCGGTACCGCCTTGCAGCTCGAAGCCGATACCCGTACCGGGCGCAGCCGCCACACCCTGACCAAGCTCGCCGGCTTTCCGGCCATCAAGACGCTGGAAGGCTACGACTTCGACTTCGCCAGCGGCGCGCCGAAGCAGCGGCTGATCGAGCTGGGCGGCCTGGCCTTCGTCGAACGCCGCGAGAACGTGATCCTGCTCGGCCCTTCCGGCACCGGCAAGACGCACCTGGCGATTGCCCTCGGCTACCGTGCCGCCCAGGCCGGCTGCAAGGTGCGCTTCGTCACCGCCGCGGATCTGGTCTTGCAACTGGAAGCCGCCCACCGCCAGGGACGCTCCAAGGAGTTCATGCGGCGCAGCGTGCTCAGCCCCAAGTTGCTGATCATCGACGAGATCGGCTATCTGCCACTCTCGGGCGATCAGGCCAACCTGTTCTTCCAGCTCATCGCCAAGCGCTACGAAACCGGCGCGGTCATCCTCACCAGCAACCTCAACTTCGGCGACTGGGAGACCACCTTCGGCGGCAATGCCGCCCTCACGTCCGCCATGCTCGACCGCCTGCTGCACCACGCCCACGTGATCCAGATCCGTGGCGAGAGCTACCGGCTCAAGGAGAAACGACGTGCCGGCCTGATCGGTCAGACTCTGACCGTTCCGGCCACCGAGAACTGAGTGCCAAGCCACGCAGCCGGTGGGTCATTTTTGCACTGCCGAGGTGGGTCAGAATTGAATTGCCGTTGACACCGGATGCTGCAAGCCGCGCGAGGCCAGATAGGCCAAGGCTTCCGGACTCTGCTTCAAGGTGGCGTGGTAGTAATCGACCACCTGCCGCAACAGCGCCTTGTCGTCGGCGTCCGCCGTCACCGGCGCCGGCAGCTTGGGCACCGTCGAGACGCGCACCACGCGCTCGCTCGTCGTCTCCGGCAACCCTTCGCGCAGCAGCTCCACCGCGTGCCGGAAGGAGACCCCTTCGGCCTTCATCACCCAGTCGATCGGGCCGCCGCCGATCTGGCACGCCCCCATGCAGTGCCACAGGTTCTTCGCCGGCGACACCACCAGCGAGGGGGTCTTGTCCTCGTGGAACGGGCACCGCCCGATCCAGTCCGCCCCCTGCCGCACCAGCGCCACGCCCCGCGCCTCCACCAGCCGCTGCACCGACACATCCGCTTTCAGCCGTGCCAGTTCATGCTCTGGGATGCGTGCCATCGAGGTCTCCTCAAAAAACCTGTCAAGAGGGGCAGGCAAAAAATAACCGGGCTGGATCATTACGCCGTTTTGGCGTAATGTCAACGCCAGTCCGCAGAGTGAGGGTTAGCGTATGGGCACGATCCGTTTTGTCGCCATCGGCCCCATGACCCACGACGAGAAGATGTTTTTTCAAGCGCTCGGCTTGCGCGTCGCCGCGCTCCGCAAGGAGTGCGACTTGACCCAGCAGCAACTCGCCGATCTGCTCGGCGTGTCGCAGCAGATGGTGGCGTCCTACGAGGTCGGCCGCCGGCGTGTGCCGGTGTCGTTACTGCCCACGCTGGCCAAGGCGCTGACCGTCAGTGTGGAGACACTGCTCGGCGAGAGTGAGAAGCGCAACGGCAAGCGCGGCCCCACGCCCAAGCTGCAGCAGCAACTGGAACAGGTCAGCCGCTTGCCCAAGGCCAAGCAAATGGCGATCGCGCAGGTGCTCGATTCGATGCTCGCCAGCGCACCGTGACGGCGGCTAGGTAAAGGACGACTCGACCCCATGAAGCTGTCCGGACTGGAACCGCTCTATCGCAGCATGCGGGCGCAGAACATCGGCCGCACCCAGTTCCCCGCTATCAGCACAACCATCTTGCCTTCGAGTGCCTGTTCTTCATCGACCTGGCCCCCTTCGAGTTGGTCATGGGCTGCCTCGGTCACGCCTTCGCCATTTTCGTCACCGTGCAGCGCGGTTTCGAGATTCGGCCCTTCGTCGAACCGCCGACGGCTTATGACGCATTACGTGCCGCGCTCCGACAAGGCAAGGGCAGCCCGCACGCGTTCAGCGCCGCCGAGTTCTTCGCCGAGTTCAACCGGCACATTCCCGCGCACACTTCGCCGCAGCACGCGCCCTCGCATCACGACGTCGCGCGCATCTGCCGCGATGTCGAGGAAGCGGACAAAACCCATTTCTGCGGCTGGCGCAACAACACCGTGCGCGGCGAGCAGGTGACTGCCGCCAACCTGTTCAAGACCCGCCGCATGTTCGGCCAGCGCGTGCACGATTTTGCCAAGCGTCGCAACCAAAGTACCCGCTGGACGGACGATGCCAGCCGCGCGCAAGCGTTCGTCATGCCGGAGTAGTTTGCGGCCGACGAGGGCGCGATCGCGCCGGACATTTGCGCATTCCGGCACGCGCGTTTCGTTTCGAGGCGCCATTTCCGCGGTACTAAAAAGGTACTAACCCGTTTCCTTGCCGCACAACGCCTTGCGCGCACCGCTAGTACCTGTGTAGTACCGCCGTGTCCGCACGCCGACCACAATGCGCGCCCAATCAACCACTTGCCCACCCGGCAGGGTGCGTATGGTGTATGGGCCTCAGAGGGTTAAGGAAACGAGGGCGCGCATTCGCTCTGGAAGCCTCGGCTATCCGAGGCGCAGAAGGTCACACCTTTTCGCGGCCGGCCAGCACGGACGCAGGGGCGCATGGGCTGCGCGATCGGTCGGGGCAATCAACCGTGGGCGCGACGCTTGCGCCACTCGCCCAAGCTCACCAACGCCATCACCTGCATCGGACTCGGCGAACCATTCGCGATTGCTTCCAGCACAGACTCTGCGCGTTCCGGAACAACGCTCAACGCATCCACGGCAGCGCAATAGCGCACCGTCACGCGGTCGTCTTCCAGCAACGACAGCACGGCTTGGCTTTGGCCGAGATCATCGAGTGTTTGGAAGACCGCTTGGAGCGCGGCATGGGCCGCGTGGGCGCGCTCGGCATCGCCCGCCTCAACCGCCACCCCATACGCTTCCGCCGCGGCCACGTACTGCGCGAGCAAGGGAGTCGATTCCGCCGCGTGCGTGTTCATCATTCCCCCGCTCGCGCGAGCGCCAACGCCTCGCGCTCGAACTCGGCCTCGCTCACTTCGCCACGGCTCGCACGCTCCAGCAAGTCGCGCATCGCCGGCGTGTACTCAATGCCTTCCAATTCACCGGAAGCGATGGCGTTTTCCAGTGCGGCGATGCGCAGCTGTTCGGCGTGGGCAAATTCTGTCGAGGACTGCATGGCGTGCTCCGATTTCAATCTACTGACCGGTTGCGGCCACAACCAAATCTTCTATTGTTTTAGGGCTCTTTTGGAAACTGGTCACACCGCGAGCCTTCAACCATGCTTCAAGCTTCTCTTGCCCGCCCCCCAGCTTCCAAGAATCCATTCCCGTCAATACAGAAATAGGATCATCAAGCCTGAGAAGGCCGGGCTGGATATCGAACGATTCCCCGATCTTGGTCAGGATTTCAGACGCATCCTTTTGAGAAACTGTTGGCGGTAATCCGCTCACAATTTCACTCACAGACAGCGGAGTTCGATTCGCCAGCTTCCGCCGTGACAAACGCCAACCGGCCAAGCACAGCAAAGACGCTACGAGAATAGCCCCTACAAAAATTGCTGCACCGTAGGTCATGGCTAGTGCCCGCAACCGCAATTAGAACCGCTATTCGATGACGATCCGTTCTGCCCAGAACTATTGTTCGAGTTGTTATTCGAGGGACCATCCGTCGCTGCATAGATGAACCCTTCCACTTCAATGGTCGCGTCGTAGAACCCTATCGCCACTGTGGCGAGTCCGATTGCTGCCGCGCCGCCGCGAACAATTGTCGAACCAGCACCGGGCATGCCGAATGCGCGAGGAACGCTGGTCAGAGGATTAGATGATCCCAGCAGAGGGCCGCGGAAACCGCCGGCCGGAGCTAGAGACTTGGGCCATAGTCCGCCTGCCAGAGCTACCGCAGCCGGGCCGACGTTGATCGCGTGATCGCTCACAAAATCCATGTAGCGATCCCAATAGGTGCTGCAATCGCATGTAGGACACAGCCCGAGCGGATCAATGTTCGTCAACGGATTCCCGGCAACATAGGCATAGGTGTTGATCCCACCCGCCAGCCCGATCGGATCGCTCTCGATGTAGCGGCCGAGCACCTCCGAGTAATCCCGGTTGCCGTTGTACGACACCTCATCCTCGCTGTCGTAGTACTGCCCCGGAAAGCGGA
>JAJPHQ010000089.1 GCA_021325195.1 Gammaproteobacteria bacterium
CCACGAATTCGTGGGCAGGATCGTCGCGGTCGGCGACGAGGTGCGTGGCTACCGCGTGGGCCAGCGCGTCAGCGCCGAAGGGCACATCGTGTGCGGGATGTGCCGCAACTGCCGCGCCGGGCGCCCGCACCTGTGCCCCAACACCGTCGGCATCGGCGTCAACCGCAACGGCGCGTTCGCGCAGTACATCGCGATGCCGGCCAGCAACCTGTGGCCGATCCCGGACTCGATTCCGTCCTCGCTGGCCGCGTTCTTCGACCCGTACGGCAACGCCGCGCACTGCGCGCTGGAATACGACCTGATCGGCGAGGACGTGCTGATCACCGGTGCCGGTCCGATCGGCATCATCGCCGCCGGCATCGCGCGCCACGTCGGCGCGCGCAACGTGGTGGTCACCGATGTCAACGACTATCGGTTGAAACTCGCGGCCGACATGGGCGCGACCCGGGTGGTCAACGTGTCGAAACAACGGCTGCGCGAGGTGCTGTCGGAGCTGCACATGGAAGGCTTCGACGTGGGGCTGGAAATGAGCGGCAACATCCACGCCTTCAACGACATGCTGGATTGCATGTACCACGGCGGCAAGATCGCGCTCTTGGGCATCCTGCCCAACGGTTCCGGCATCGACTGGGACAAGGTGATCTTCAAGGGCCTCACCCTGCACGGCATCTACGGCCGGCGGATGTACGAGACCTGGTACAAGATGACCCAGATGCTGCTCACCGGATTCCCGCTGCAGAAGGTGCTGACCCACCAGCTCGCGATCGACGACTTCCAGCAGGGCTTCGACCTGATGGCGTCGGGTGAGTGCGGCAAGGTGGTATGCAGTTGGTGAAACCGGGACTCGGGACTCGGGACTCGGGACTCGGGAAAAGCATAAAGAATGTCGTCATTCCGGGGCCGCCCGCGCTGTTTGCGGGCGGAACCCGGAATCCACTTGATTCGCAATACCCACAGAATGGATCCCGGCCTGCGCCGGGATGACGAAAACCGAACCGTTATTCGGACACACGCCATGACCTACACCGCGCAAGACCGCTACGCCGCAGAGCTCGAATCCATTCGCGACAGCGGGTTGTTCAAGGAAGAACGCATCATCACCTCGCCGCAGTCGGCCGAGATCACGCTGGCGGACGGCCGCAAGGTGCTGAACTTCTGCGCCAACAACTATCTCGGGTTGGCCGACCATCCGCGCCTGATCGAGGCGGCGAAGAAGGCGCTCGATACGCACGGCTTCGGGATGGCCTCGGTGCGCTTCATCTGCGGCACCCAGGACCTGCACAAGCAACTGGAACACGACATCGCGAAGTTTTTCGGCACCGACGACGCAATCCTGTACGCCGCGTGTTTCGACGCCAACGGCGGACTGTTCGAGCCGCTCTTGGGCGAGGACGATGCGATCATTTCCGATGCGCTGAACCACGCCTCGATCATCGACGGCATTCGCCTGTGCAAGGCCAAGCGTTTTCGCTACGCCAACGGCGACATGGCCGACCTGGAAAGGCAGTTGCAGGCCGCCGATGAAGCGGGCGCACGCGCCAAGCTGATTTCCAGCGACGGCGTGTTCTCGATGGACGGCGTGGTCGCGCCGCTGGACCGGATCACCGCGCTGGCGAAGAAGTACAACGCACTGGTGCATATCGACGAATGCCACGCGACCGGCTTCATCGGCAAGACCGGGCGCGGTTCGGCCGAAGTCCACGGCGTGATGGACAGGATCGACATCTTCACCGGCACGCTGGGCAAGGCGCTGGGCGGCGCGGTCGGCGGCTTCACCACCGGACGCCGCGAGATCATCGACATGCTGCGGCAGCGTTCGCGGCCGTACCTGTTCTCCAACTCGCTGCCGCCGGCGCTGGTCGCGGCGTCCATCGAAGTGCTGAAGATGCTGGACGAAGCCGGCGAACTGCGCGAAAAGCTCGCGGAGAACACCCGCTACTTCCGCGACGCGATGACCAAGGCTGGTTTCGAGATCAGGCCCGGCAACCACCCCATCGTGCCGGTGATGACCCACGATGCCAAACTCGCGCAGGCGATGGCCGCGGGCCTGCTGGACGAAGGCATCTACGCGATCGGCTTCTTCTACCCGGTGGTGCCCGAAGGCAAGGCGCGCATCCGCACCCAGATGTGCGCGGCGCACACCCGCGAACACCTCGACCGCGCGATCGCGGCGTTCACCAAGGTGGGGCGCAAGGTGGGATTGCTGAAAGCCTGAACCCGAGATTCAGTGGAACCACTACGCGCGTCATGCCGGGGTCGTCGCCGGCTTCATCGGCGAGGAAACCCGGAATCCAGTTCTCCTCGCTTTTGCGTCGAACTGAAACATGGATTCCGGGTTCTGCCTGCAAAAAACGCAGGCAGCCCCGGAATGACGAGAATCGATGTCGGCGCGGAAGTGTGGTGCTTCGCATTCTGCTCCAGCGTCAAGGAGCCTTGATCAACTCGATTTTCCCGATCGCCCACAGGCCAGCACGCGGATCACCGGTGGCGAAAATGCAAAGCTTGTGATGTCCGCTGACAGCGGGAATGTCGGCGGTCAACGTGGTTTGCAGTTTCGTTTTCGTTGCGGGCGCCAAGGGCAACGTCGCCAGCAGCGGGCCGTTGCAGGAATCTTCGTGGATCCGGCATTCACCGGCCGGCGTGGCCTTGGCTCGCGCGACGACCTTGGCCTCGTCGGTCCACAGCGCAAAGTTCCACGGCAGGTTGCCGACCGTCAATGCAATCCTGCGCACACCATCGAGCGGCGGGTCCTTCCACAGCCAGCACATGTTTTCGATATCGACCTTGTAAACGGGCCGTGTGCCTTGCAACGGACGGTCGTCCTCCAGCCGCAACACGAGCTGGTTGCTGCAGGTGTCGAGCTGGTCGCTGTTGCGGGTGAGCAGTGCGGCGGCATCGACCACTTGCGTGCGCGACGCGGCGAGTTCGAATCCGTCGTCGGCGAAGGTCGCCGCGCGCAGCGTGGTGAACTTGTCTGCGGGGAATGACAGCGGCTCGCCGTATGCCTTCGATGCAGCGTTCGGCATCGCACCATCGGTGGTGTAGCGGATCGTGCCGAAGTTCGTCTGGTTCGTCAGCGCGACGTCGATGCCGCCGTCCGCGCCTTTCGACAATGCGAAGGCCGGCGCAAATGCACTGTCGGCATACGCGATGCCCAGCGCGCGCCAGCGCGCGAGTTCCGCCGGCATCCGCTCGAGAAAGTCGCGCCAGTCGTGTGTGGAAGCGGGCGACCAGGCGACTTCCGCCAACGCGGCGATGCGCGGGAACAGCGCGTGCTGCACGCGCGCGAAGGTCGGCATGTATTCGGCCCACAGGTTGGCCTGCACGCCCAAAATGCGTTGCGCCTGCGCCACCGTGACGCCCTTAGGTACCGGATCGTAGTCGTAAACGTCCTGCAGCGATTCCACGTCCGGACGGCCGGGCGGCTCGTCGTGCAGACCGGACTGGTAATGGTCGAGATACAGCGTGGGCGACGAGGCCATCACCACGTCGTGACCCTGCTCGATGGCTTGCAGCGCGCCGGCGGGCCCGTGCCACGACATCACCACCGTCGATGCCGGCACCTTGCCGTGCAGCACCTCGTCCCAGCCCACCGCGGTGCGGCCGTGCTGCGCCAGATGATCGGCCACCTGCGTGGTGAACCAGCCCTGCAGCGCATCCATGTCCTTCAGTCCGAGCCTGCGCATCTGCGCGCGGACCTCGGGCGACGCGTTCCATTGATCCTTGGCCGCCTCGTCGCCGCCGATGTGGATGTACCTGGACGGGAACAACGCCATGACCTCATCCATCACGTCGTCCA
The DNA here is from genome assembly GCA_021325195.1 of Gammaproteobacteria bacterium. Lineage (GTDB taxonomy): Bacteria > Pseudomonadota > Gammaproteobacteria > Xanthomonadales > Rhodanobacteraceae > 66-474. The sequence goes on from JAJPHQ010000089.1 coordinate 3,800, forward strand.
CGAATTTCAGCGTGCGCGCATCGGGACGCAGCAGCCAGGTGTTGACGCCCCAATCGGTGCCGACCGCGGGACGCTTGCCGGTCACGCCCAGCCACGGATACGCCGCGATCGCCGCCTGCGCGTGGCCGGGCATATCGATCTCGGGCACGATGATGATGTGACGCTCGGCGGCGTAACGCACGATCGCGCGCACCTCGGCATCGGTGTAGAAACCGCAGTGCGGCTTGCCGGGCGAGCCGGTCAGCGCCGCATCCGGTCCCACCGCCTTGCGGCACGCGCCGATCTTCGTGAGCAGCGGATACTTCGGCACCTGCAAACGCCAGCCCTGGTCGTCGGTCAGGTGCCAGTGCAGCACGTTCAATTTCAGCAGCGACATCCAGTCCAGCAATTGCTCGATGTCGGCCACGCTCTGGTAGTGCCGCGCCGAATCCAGCATCAGGCCGCGCCACTGGAATGCCGGCCAGTCCTGGATGTGCAGCGCCGGCACGGCAACGCTTGCCGTGCGCTCACCATCCGGTGTCAGCAATTGTCCCAGCGTGACGCCGCCGTAGTAGAGGCCCGCGGGCGTGCGTGCGACGACGTCGATGCCGCCGGGCGACACGTCCAGCGCATAGCCGCCGCGCTGCGCGACCTCGGCGCCCGGATCGAGCCTGAACACGATCGCGCCGCGCGCCGACACCTCACCGCCGGTGGTGACGCGCAGACGCAACGCACTGATCCTGGCCAGCGTGGCGACGAAGTGCCGCACCGCGAATCCCGATGCAGGGTCTCCCGAATGCAGGATCACGGGCGTCGCCGATGTCACCGTGAATCCGCCCTGGTGCCGGACGACGCGAGCCGGCAGCGGAATCAGTGCTAACGGCTTCGCCGCGCGCCGGGCGACGCCGTCCCGAGCCGCCACCGGCGCCTCCGGGGCGAGCGGTGCATGTGCGCATCCGCCCATTGAAAGCGCCAGGGATGCAAACGCGAATGCGGCGCATCGCGCCCGTTGTTCCAGCCATTGCATCGTCGATCTCCGCGGCTACCTGCAGAAGGTCCGTCGTGTCATACCGGATGGATGCCGGTCCGTGCCGCCAGCGACTTCGGCCCATCACCCGACTATGATCCGTCGTGGTGATGTTGGTGCAGACGCCCCATGAACGCCACCCCGGACACATCGCAGGCCGCCCCCATCGAGGAATACGCCGGCGATCCGCGCGCATTCGATGCCGCCGGCGCGATCGCGCAGGCAAGGCCGCTGGTGATCCGCGGTCTGGTCCGCGACTGGCCCATCGTGAAACTCGCGCGGCAATCGGACACCGCCTTCGCGCAGCGGCTGGCGGAACTGGACAGCGGCGCCGACGTGGACATCCTGATGGTCGCGCCGGAAGCCGAGGGCGTCATCGGCTACACGCCCGACCTCGGCGACTTCAACTTCAAGCACTTCAAGGTTCCGCTGACGCTCGGCCTGCAAAGACTGGCGAGCTACAGCCGGCGCGAGCATGCGCCGGGGCTGGTCATCCAGAGCGCGCCGATCCGCAAGTGCCTGCCGGGCTGGCTGGCCGACCACGGGCTGCCCTGCCTCGATCCGCGGGTGGAACCGCGCCTGTGGGTTGGCAATCGCACCGTGACGCCCACGCATTTCGATTCGCAGCACAACATCGCCTGCGTGGCATGCGGCGCGCGCCGTTTCACCCTGTTTCCGCCGGAACAGCTTCCCAACCTCTACGTGGGGCCGCTGGATTACGCGCCCACCGGCGCGGCGATCAGCATGGCCCGGCTGGACCGGCCGGACGACCCGCGCTTTCCGCGCCTGCGGCTCGCGCTGGCCGCGGCGCAGGCAGCCGAATTGCAGCCCGGCGATGCGATCTACATCCCGCCGTTGTGGTGGCATCACGTCGAATCGCTCGCACCGCTCAACGCGCTGGTGAACTACTGGTGGAGCCCGGTGGATGTTCCGGGTTACACCACCGACCATGCGCGCGCCGCCCTGTATCACTGTCTGCTCGCATTCCGTGTGCTGCCGCCCGCCGAGCGCGCGGCGTGGCGGAACCTGCTGGACTACTACGTGTTCGGCGACGCGGATCCCGCGGGCCACATTCCGGAACCGCGCCGCGGCGTGCTCGGCCCGCTGACGGCGGAGGTCGTGGAACGGCTGAAGCAGGGCGCACGCCGGCATCTGTAATGCGTCGCTGCATCCGGACGCTTCTCCGGCGGCGACGACGGATCACGCACCGTCGGGGCGCGGCCTTGCCGGGGTGAAAAATGCGGGCCGGCATGGCGCACGGCCCGCAACGCTGGAGAGTCCGATTTCAGGTGCCCGCGCGCGCGGCCGGGATCAGAGCTTGAAGTTCACGTTGAAGTAGTACTGGCGGCCGTTCACGTAGAACGCTTCCGGCGCCTCGTCGAAGGCCAGGCCGGCCTGCGAACCCTTGATGAAGTAGCGCAGGCGCGGGTTGTTGAGGTTCATGGCGTCGAACGTGAAGCTCACGTGGTCGTTCAGCCTGTAGCCGGCCGAGAGCGAGAGATAGCCCTGGCCGGCCTGCCAGTACGGCAGCAACGGCATGCCGGCACCCGAGTTGCTCATCATTCCGTCGTAGAACTTGGAACGGTAGGTGTAGTTGACGCGGGCGTTCCAGTGGGTGTTTTCGTAGTACACCGACAGGTTGGCGGTGTTCTTCGACGTGCCGAACAGCGGACGGCTGCCGGCCGCGACGTTGTTGCCGAGCGTGCCGTCCGGGTTGTAGAGGAAGGTGCCTCCCGTGGAATGGCCGTTGGCGTACGTGTAGTTGATCGACACGCCGAAGTTGTCGCCGATCGGCTGGATGTAATTCAGCTCCACCCCCTTCAGGGTGCCGTTGACGTTGACCGGAATGCTGACCAGGTAGTTGCTGTAGATGGGCGCATGCGAGGGGTTGTTCCCGGCGCCGTTGTTGGTGAGGTAGTTGTTGAGGTAGCTGCGGGTGACGGCGCCGTAGTCGTAGTAGTTGCTCAGGTCCATCTCGTACACGCTGGCCGACAGCAGACCGCGCGGCGCGAAGTACCATTCCAGCGACGCGTCGAAGTTCGTCGAGACCAGCGGCTTGAGATAGGGATTGGGTCCGCTGCCGGAACCGATCGCGCCTTCCGTGGTCGGGTCGGTCAGGCTCACGAAACCGGCCAGCTGGAGGTAATCCTGCCGGGTCAGTGTCTGCGAGGCGGCGAAACGCGCCAGCAGGCTGCCGTCCTGGTTCAGGTTGAACCTGAGGTTGAAACTCGGCAGCACCTTGTTGTAGCTGTGCTTGTAGTAGTTCCAGAACCAGCCGCTGGGATAGAACGCCGAATTGAAGTAGGGGCCGGTGTGGTCGGCTTCGATGATGGAGGCGCTGGTGTAGCCGATGTCCTCGTCGGTGGAAACATAGCGCAGGCCGGCATTGGCGCCCCAGCGGTCGCCGGAGAAATCGGCCTGGATGTAGGCGGCGTCGTTTTTCTCCGTCATGTGGTAGATGCCGTTCGGGTAGAAGCGCGAGCTGGTGTCACCCGTCTCCTTGCGGTTGGCATACAGGGCGTTCAACTGCGCCAGTTGCGCGGGTGTCCAGTACCAGATGTTGGCCGGCATCTGGCCCACGCCGAGGTCGCTGGCGAAGCTGCCCGGATAGTTGCCGCCGGCCGGGGGATAGATGGTCGAGCCGGTGCCGAATTGCACGGGTGATGCGAAGTTGGGGCCCTGCGCGACGTCGTTCGGATTCTCGTGGGTGTGCTTGGCGTAACGCACGCCGAACTGCAGCGAGGACAGCGGGCCTGCATCGTCGAAGTCGTATTCGCCGTCGGCCTGGAACCAGTGCTCCTTGTCGAGCACGTGGATGTCCTGCTCCCCGAAGATCCAGTCCAGACCGGCCGTGTTCGGATCGAAGGCGGAATTGTTGCCGCCCAGCGACCAGTTGAGCGGCTTGCCGACACCGTTCATCGCGTAGCTGGCGGGCTCGCCGAAACCCGTGTCCATCTCCATCACGTCCTGGGTCGGCGTGTTGCCCGTGCCGCGCGTGGTGCCGGCCTGGAACTTGAAGCCCAGGTTACGGGTGGCCTGCCAGTCGGCATCCAGCGTGAGGAACTGGGCGGACTCGCTTTCGCCCGGGCGCGAGATCATGTCGTAGATGCCCTGCGACAGGCCGGGCGTCGCGGCGATGTCGGCGCTGGTGATGATGTTGCCGGCGATCGTGGAGTTGGTGAGAACGTCGCCGGGCAGCCGGTCACGGGTGCGCAGCATGTAGTTGCGGTTGTAGTCGGTGGCGTCCAGCTTCGAGTAAAAGGCATCGAGATTGAAGATCAGGTTGTCGGTCGCTTTCCACTGGAGATCCACCGATCCGCCCTTGCGCTTGCGGAGCTGCGTGAACAACGCCGCACCCGGCAGGTTGGGATAGAACACGCCGGTGCTGGCGCTGCCGGGCGTGGCGGGACCCAGGCCCAACTGCTTCGCCAGCGGCGATCCGGCCGGGAGATACGAATAGCCGAGGATTTCCTGGCCGTCGCGCTGCAGGCTGCGTTCCTCGTAAAACACCTGCGCCATCACGCCGAACGTGTTGCTGTCGTTCTTCCAGTTGACCAGACCGCTGAACTGCGGCTTGGTATCGCCCGGCAGGTCGGCGTACACGCCGCCCACGCTGGCTTCGGCCGAAAACGGCTTGCTGAAATCCAGCGGCTTGCGCGTGATGATGTCGATCGAACCGGCGGCGCCGCCTTCCAGAAAGCGGGCCTCCGAGGTCTTGTGGACCACCACCTGATTGACGATTTCGGAGGGCAGCATGGCGTAGCTGACGCTGCGGGTGCCGCCACTGCCGAGGATGAACCAGTCGCCCGAAGCCACCGAGTGGCCGTTGATGGTCGTCAATGCGAGCGACGGTGCGCTGCCGCGGATGCTGGCGCGGTCGGCCTCGTCGAAACCGCCTTCGGCGCCGGCCGCATCGGCGATGTTCACGCCCGGCAACTGGGCGATGGTGTCGGCCACGTTCTTGGCCGGCAGCTTGCCGATGTCCACCGCGGACACCACCTCGACGTGCGAATTGGCGTCGCGCTTGGTCTCGAGCGACAACGCCTGGGCCGCCCGGATGCCCACCACCTGGATGGTGCCCAGTTGCTGCGGGCTCTCCTTCGTTCCCGGTTTCGTCTTCTGGCCGGTCGTCTGCGGCTGGTCGGCCGGAGAAGCGGCCTGGTCCTGCGGCGAGGCAGCCTGTGCCTGCGCGGCGAGCGTGAACACCAGCGCCGCGGCGATGCTCGCCGAAAGCATGGTCTTGCGGAGTTTCATGGTCAGCCCCTCCTGTTGCAAAGTGACGGGCGCCGGAACCGTTCCGCCGCCGCTGCGATGAGTGATCGGCGCGTCGCCGTCGGCGGCGCGCCGGCCTTCGCTCAATCCCGTTCGCGTTTCTCCCGGTCCAGGCACCAGTGCGCGGCGCCCAGCACGCCGTGCCGTCCGTGCTCGATCAGGCGGACCGGAATCCGGATCAGGAAATTCCGCATCACGCCCTTGTCCAGGAACCGCTCCGTGAAACGGCTGCGTGCAAGGAAGGCGCGCATGCCCGGCAGCACGCCCCCGGCGAGATACACGCCGCCCTTGGCCCGGTACAGCATCGCCAGATTGCCGACGAAGCCGCCCAGCAGCGCGCAGAAAACCTCCAGCGTCTCGACCGCGACGGCGTCCGTGCCGGCCAGCGCGGCAGTGGTGACGGCTTCGGGCGCCGCCAGCACCGGCGGCGACCCGCGCAGCGCGGACAGGGTCGTGTAAAGCGTCAGGAGTCCGGGTCCCGACAGCACTTTTTCGTACGGCACGTAACCGCCCTCACCCGCAAGCCGCGCCAGCACCTCGCGCTCCAGCGCGGTTCCCGGTGCGAGGTCGATCTGTCCCGCTTCGGTGGCGAGCACGCAGGGAACCGGGAGGCCGCGCAGGTTCACCGCCGCGCCCAGTCCGGTGCCCGGACCGACCACCAGCAGCGGCCCCTCGTCCGGCACGGCCGGCCCGCACAGCAGGTGCGTGTCGGCGGGATCGATGCCCGGCACGGCATAGGCCAGCGCCTCGAAATCGTTCAACAGGGCAAGCTCGTCGAAACCCAGCGCCTCGCGCAGGGCGTGCAGGTCGACCCGCCAGGCCAGGTTGTCGTTGAACACCACGCCGTCGATGACCTCGCCGGCGCAGGCGATCACGCAGCGCCGCACCGGTGCCGTCGCGGCCGTCGCGACGAAGGTTTGCAGCAGCTCGGCAAGCCCGCCGAATTCCGCGCAGGCGAACTTGCGGTAGGCGAGGACATCGATGTCACGCGGTGCGCCCCGGCGCCCGCGCACCAGCGCGATCCGCGCATGCGTGCCGCCCACGTCCGCCGCGAGAAACGGTTCGGCGAGCGGATCGCTGCGATGGTTGACACGGCCGGCCGGCTGGCTCATCCCCTTCCTCGGTGGCTTGGGCGGGCGCCAGTGTGGTCAGGGATGACAACGTTGTCAATTTGCATTGCAGCACGCGCTGCCACCGGCCGCTGCGGTCGCCGCGGACCCTTGGCCTGCGCGGCGCCGGCAAGTGCCGCGCGGCGCCCGCCGCCGCTCCGGACCAGTCCGCAATGCTGCGGCGCAACGAATTTCCTTCAGCCAGCCGGCTACTGTGACGACAACGCGAGCCGTGTCATACTGCGTCCGGGCCACCGGATTGACAACGTTGGTCATCGCGGGACACGACGAATCCCACCCGGAAGCCGCGCGGGCAGAGCCATGAACACCACACGATCGGACAACGGCACGTCGCATTTCCTCGCGTCGATGGTGATCCTTGGCGTGCTGTACTTCGTGTTCGGGTTCTTCACCTGGCTCAACGGCCCGCTGATCACGTTCGCCAAGCTCGCGTTCCAGGTGCCCGACACCTACGCGTTCCTGGTGCCGTCCGCGTTTTATCTCTCGTATTTCTTCCTGGCGCTGCCCGCTTCCGGATTGCTGAAGCGGACCGGCATGAAGCGCGGCATGGCGCTGGGCCTGTTCGTGATGGCCATCGGCGCGGTGATCTTCAGCCAGTTCGCGCCACTCAGGATCTATGCCGGCGTGCTGACCGGACTGTTCGTGATCGGCGCGGGGCTGGCGCTGCTGCAGACCGCCGCCAATCCCTACGTCAGCATCCTCGGCCCGATCGAGAGCGCGGCCCGCCGGATCGCGGTGATGGGCATCTGCAACAAGGCGGCCGGCGCGATCGCGCCGTGGGTGATCGGCGCGCTCGCGCTGCGCGGCATCGACAGGATCGAGCAGCAGGTCAGGACCGCGGCAACGCCGGCGGCGCGCGCCGGGCTCCTGGATGCCTTCGCCGGCCAGATGCGCTGGCCTTACCTGGCCGCGGCACTGATCCTGACCGTGGTCGCGATCTGGGTGGTGTTTTCCTCGCTGCCCGAGATCCGGCCCGAAGGCGCCAACCGCGAGGAAGCCGACGCACACGGCAGCCTCCTGCGCGTGCCGCACTTCTGGCTGGGTGTGCTGTGCCTGTTCCTGTACGTGGGCGTGGAGGTGATGGCCGGCGACGCGATCGGCGTGTACGGACAGGGTTTCGGCCTGCCGCTGGGCGAGACGGCGCACTTCACCTCGATGACCATGTTCGCGATGCTGGTGGGCTACGTGCTGGGCTTCCTGCTGACACCGCGCTTCGTGTCGCAGGAACGCTATCTTGCGGCGTCCGCGGTGCTGGGTGTGCTGCTGACGCTGGCCGCGTGGCTGACTTCCGGATTCCTGTCCGTGCTGTTCGTGGCCACGCTGGGCTTCGCCAACGCGATGATGTGGCCCGCGATCTTCCCGCTGGCGATCCGCGGACTGGGCCGCCGCACCGAGCTTGGGTCCGCCTTCCTGATCATGGCGATCGCGGGCGGCGCGATCATCCCGCAGGGTTTCGCGCACCTCAAGCTGCACATCGACTTCCAGTTCGCGTTCATGGCGCTGATGGTGCCGTGCTATCTCTACATCCTGTTCTACGCGGTGCGCGGCTACCGGGCCGGACTGACGGCGCGGCCGAAGGCACGCGAATCCGCGCCGGTCACGCCATGAACACGGTCGTGGTGCCTCCCGCATGAACAGGTCCGAATCGGAGCGGAAACGGAACCGCCCCCCGGAAACCGCCACCATCCGCGACGTCGCCCGGCAGGCCAGGGTCTCGCTGAAAACCGTCTCGCGCGTGATCAACGGCGAAGCCTCGGTGCGCGAGGAAACACGCGCGCGGGTGCTGCAGGCGATCGACACGCTGGACTACCGGCCCGACCTTTCCGCACGCAGCCTGCGCAGCGCCAGGGCCTACGCGGTCGGGCTGGTGTACGACAATCCCAACCCGTACTACATCATCGCGGTGCAGCAGGGTGCGCTGTCGGTATGCCGCGAAATGGGCTTCGGCCTGCAGATCCATCCCTGCGATTCCAAGGCGCCGCGCCTGGCCGAGGAGCTGCACGACCTGGTCCGCCGCTCGCGTCTGGCGGGCCTGGTGCTGGCTCCGCCGATGTCGGAACACGTCGCGCTGCTCCGCAAGCTGACCGCCTACGACATCCCGCTGGTGCGGATCATCTCGGCCGCCGAGGATCCGCGTGACGGCTTCCCCTGCGTGTTCGTGGACGACCGCGATGCCGCCTACGCGATCACCGAACATCTGATCCAGCTTGGCCACGTCCGGATCGGCTTCCTGTGGGGCGGCAAGCAGCACCGCTCAAGCCCGGAACGTTACAAGGGCTACGAACAGGCGCTGCACGATTACGGCATCAAGCTCGCGAAGGAACTGGTGGTCGAGGGCGATTACTCGTTCGACGACGGCTTCCGGGGCGCGCGCCGCCTGCTGGCGCTGCCCGATCCGCCCACCGCGATCTTCGGTTCCAACGACGAAATCGCCGCGGGCGTGCTGGCGGCCGCACGTGCCGGCGGCCTGCACGTGCCCTACGACCTGTCGGTGGCGGGTTTCGAGGACAGCCCGTTCTCGCGGCATTCCTGGCCCTCGCTCACCACCGCGCGCCAGCTCACCGAGCAGATCGCGCAGCACGCCACGCGCCTCCTGATCGCGCGGCTGCGCGGCGGCGACATCGGCAACGAGGGCTTCAGCCCCGAACTGGTGGTGCGCGGATCGACCGCACCGCCGCGGCCGCGGCATTGACGCGGCACGGATCGAGCACGGAGCGCCATGCACACCGAACTTTCCGGCATCCGCCCCGAAGACACACTGCTGTATGCCGAAGCGTCGCAAGCGGGCGACACCGTCGCCAGGCAACTGGAACACAACGATGCGGTCGTGCAGGCCCTCGCGCGCGCGCTGCGCGACGACCCGCCGCCGTTCGTGGTCACCTGCGCGCGCGGCAGTTCCGACCACGCGGCCACGTTCGCGAAATACGTGATCGAGACGCAGACCGGCTGCGTCACCGCATCGGCCTCGCCCTCCGTCGAATCGATCTACGCCGTGCCGCTGAAGCTGCGCGGCGCACTGTATCTGGTGATCTCGCAATCCGGCGCCAGCCCGGACCTCCTGCGCAGCGCGCGCGCCGCGAAGGATGCCGGCGCGCACGTGGTGGCCGTGGTCAATGCCGAGGACTCGCCGCTGGCCGCCTTGGCCCGTACCGTGATTCCGATCCGCGCCGGCGCCGAACGCAGCGTGGCCGCGACCAAGAGCTTCATCGGATCGTTGTCGGCGCTGCTGCATCTGGTCGCGCACTGGCGATGCGACGAAGTCCTGCTGCGCGCCCTGCATGAACTTCCGGATCACCTGCGCACCGCGTTCGGACTGGACTGGTCGCCGCTGGTCCGCGGTCTGGACGACGCGCGGGGCCTGTTCGTGCTCGGGCGCGGCTATGGCCTGGCCGCCGCACAGGAAGCCGCGCTGAAATTGAAGGAAACCTGCGCGCTGCACGCGGAAGCCTTCAGCACCGCCGAAGTCCGGCACGGTCCGATGGCGCTGGTCGGCTCGGGTTTCCCCGTGCTGCTGTTCGCCCAGAACGACGAGGCGCTGGCCGGCGCACTGGCCGTCGCGCGCGAGTTCGAGGCACGCGGCGCACACCTGTGGACCGCCGCGCCGGGCGTGAGCGGGTCCCGTGTGCTGCCGATCGTGCCGACGGGGCATCCGATGTGCGCGCCGGTGCTGGCGATCCAGAGCTTCTATCGGGCGGCCAATGCGCTGGCGCTCGCGCGCGGACGCGATCCCGACCGCCCGCCGCACCTTGCCAAGGTCACCGAGACGGTGTGATGCGTCACGCACTGGTCAACGCGCGCGTGCTCACCGCGCAGGGATGGCGCAACGACGTGGCGGTGATCGTCGAGGATGATCGCATCCTCGATCTCGTCGCAACGGCCGGCGTGCCCGCGGGCGCGCACCGGCACGATCTTTCCGGCCGGATGCTGCTGCCCGGCTTCATCGACTGCCAGGTCAACGGCGGCGGCGGCGTGCTGTTCAACGATGCGCC
>JAJPHQ010000053.1 GCA_021325195.1 Gammaproteobacteria bacterium
CATCCCGCCAGCGGAAGCCGAAGCCAACTACTATCGGCAAACGGCCGCGTTGCCCAAGGCAGCGTGACTCACACCCAACAGCCTCCGGAGAACCCGGGGCGGTTCAGCGCTTGACGATGGCCTGCCATTGGTACGGCCCACGGTTTCGGATGGTCGCCATTCACGGCTCGGGTGACAAACGGGTGACAAAAACCTTACCATAACCCTGAAACCCTTGGCGCGCTTGAGTGATGACGTGGATTCGAAATCCGGTTTACGGTTTCACCGTAACGTGGGTTCGAATCCCACCCTCTCCGCCAGGAAAAGAAAAGGGGCCGTTGGCCCCTTTTCTTTTTGGGAGAGTGATGGTGCGCGCGAGCCCGCTGGTCCGACGAATTCGTCCGGAACGAATGCGGACGCCGGAGGCGGCCCCGAGCGGGGCGAGGGACGAGGCTCAGGGAAGTGCAGAGTCTGTCCCGGACTCGATCCGGGGTGGTCGATTGCCCTTCGATCAGGCGGCACTTCCGTCGCCGAAGGGTAGCTGCATGGCTTGCCGGATGGACGTCAAGACGTCCATCCGGCGATGTGGCCGGCCGCCCGCATGCCGATGTTTTTCGATGCGACGCATCGGGGATGCCAAACACCGCGTCTTTGCGAGTGGCCGTTCAGGTTCCCGTTCGCGGAACCGGTTCACGATCATGGGTCGCCGAGCCCGCGTGCTCGCGGAAGGGGAGTTCGCGACCGACACTTGCGCGATCCACACCCGTCCGCTTCCAGGATGTCCGGGGAGGAACCGTTTTCGGGAGAAAAGCACGAAAACCGCTCGCGTGATGACAATCGCGGCTGTCGCCGCGGCCTTTGCCGTGTCGTCAATGGCTTACTCTGCGCCATCCAACCCGGTGCTGGCCGGCCTCGACCCGACGGCGCCGCCGCGCATCAACCAGGTCGTCGATAACCGGGTGCTGACGAGGCTGGGCGGCACGCACCTGGCGTTGCTGGACCAGTTGAAGCCGACGGCCAACGTGCCCGATAGCTTCCCGATGAACCACATGCAGCTGGTGCTCAAGGCCAGTGCGGCGCGCGAAGCGGCGCTGCAATCGCTGCTCGCCGCGCAGCACGACCCCGCCTCCCCGAAGTTCCACCAGTGGCTGACACCGGCCGAATTCGGCGAGTACTTCGGCGTGGCCGATCCGGATATTTCCACCGTGGTGTCGTGGCTGCGGTCGCAGGGCTTCACCGTGAACGGGGTGTATCCGAACAAGCTGCAGATCGACTTCAGCGGCACCGCGGGCGAGGTGCGACAGGCATTCCACACGCAGGAAAGCCGCTATGTCGTCAACCGCGTCAGCCACATCGCGAACAGCAGCGACATCAGCATCCCGACGGCGCTGCGGCCGGTCGTGGTCGGCGTGGCGGGCTTGAACGACTTCCGCCCGCAACCCCAGCACACGCCGCCCGAGGTCGGGCAGTTCGATCCCTCCACACAACGTTTCAAGATCATCCGGTCGGCGACCACCAAAACGAAATCTCCCGCTCCGCTCGCCGTTCCCTTCGTCGGCGGCGTGCGCGGCTTCGTACCGTATGACATGAACGTGATCTACAACACCTCGCCGCTGTACCGCGCGGGCCTCACGGGCAGGGGCATCACCATCGCGGTGGTCGAGGACCAGGACATGGACACCTCCGACTGGCCGAATTTCGTCAAGCAGTTCGGCTTGGGCAGTTACCATGGAACGTTCAAGCAGTTCCAGCCGCAGTTGTCGCCCTCCACCGGGAACTGCACCGATCCGGGCGGCAACAATCCGGACAGTGAGAGCATCGAGACGGTGCTGGATTCGGAGTGGTCCACGGCGATGGCACCGGGCGCCAACATCTGGGTGGCGACGTGCAGCGACTCGGACAGCACGAATTTCTTCGGCGGCGTGTTCACGGCGGCGGACAACCTGATCAACGGTGCGTCGCGGCCCGACATCATCAGCGCGAGCTATGGCTACGGCGAGGGCTTCACGGACGCGGCCAGCAAGGCGGCGATCGACCTGATGTGGGCGCAGGCGGACGTCGAAGGCATTTCCGTTTTCGTCTCGTCGGGTGATTCCGGCTCCAACCCGAGCTTCAACGGTTCCATCATCAACGGCGTGCCGGCCATCGACGCCAACTCGTTTGCCACCTCGCCCAACGACACCGGCGTGGGCGGTACCGATACCGCCGACGTGCTCGACGGCACCACCAGCACGTACTTCAACAGCAAACTGAACTCGGTGTACGGTTCAGCCAAGTCGTACGTGCCGGAAATCACCTGGAACCAGTCCTGCGGCAACACCCGTGCCGCGAAGGATCTGGTCCATCTGTCGGCATTGCAGTTCTGCAAGAACGCGCTGATCTATGACCCCTACGGTTATTACGTGACTTCGGAAGCCGGCAGCGGCGGCCCGTCGTCGGTGGACAGGAAACCGGCATGGCAGCGCATCGTGCATGGTGCGGCGAAGGACCAGTCACGCGATCTGCCCGATGTCTCGCTGTTCGGCGGATCGTACGGCGGCTATTCGTGGGTCATCATCTGCACCGGACTCTATCCCTGCACGACCAACTTCACCTCGCCGGTGTTCCTGGTGGGCGGCACCTCGCTGTCGTCGCCCATGTTCGCGGGCATCCAGGCGCTGATCGACCAGGGGCTGTCGAAGGCGGGCCTGGCCGCGGACCAGGGCAACGCCGCTCCGACGCTGTACATACTGGCCAGCAGCGGGTACGGCGGCGCCACCGGCCCGGCGCCATCCTCGCTCGCTGCATGCAACGCCAACAACGGCGCCACGGGCACCGGCAACTGCGTGTTCCACGACATCACCGACGGCGGCAATTCCACGCAATGCGTGGTGGTCGAGTCCTTCGACGAAACCACGCCCGACTGTTACTTCTACGGAACCATCAACAACTTCCAGGGCGCTTACGGCCCGACGATGGTCGGCCTGACCGCGACCAGCATCGCGGTTTACAACGCGAACACCGCGGCCTACACGGCGCACGCCGGCTGGAGTTTCGCCAACGGCCTGGGTTCGGTGAACGCGTACAACCTGTTCAACGCATGGAAGAAGTTCGTCAACGCGCCGTAGCCGTCGGCGACGGATCGGCGGCTTCGCGCGTCACGCAGGCAGCCCCGGCCTTGCCGGGGCTGCCTGCGCAGGTGGGCAGGCGATCCGCGTGAACGGTGGCGCGGGAGTTGCTACCCTGCGCGTCCACCCGGCCGCGAGACGTCCATGAGCCTGATTTCCGCCCCGATTTCCTATGGCGAACTGATCGACAAGCTCACCATCCTCGAAATCAAGTCCGAACGGATGACCGATCCGGCCAAGCTGGCCAACGTGCGCGACGAGCTGCAACTGCTGACGTCGTTGTGGAGCGGCGATCCGGCGTCGAAGACCGACATCGCCGCCGAGCGCGCGCGGCTCAAGCACATCAACGAGGCGCTGTGGGAGATCGAGGACGAGATCCGCCTGAAGGAACGCGACCGGACGTTCGATGCCCGCTTCATCGAGCTGGCGCGCGCGGTGTATCACACCAACGATGAGCGCGCGGCGGTCAAGCGCGCGATCAACCTGAAACTGGGCTCGCGGCTGGTGGAAGAAAAGAGCTACCAGAACTACGGCGCTTCGTAGGCGCCCGCACGCGAGAGCAACGGGTGGTCGCGGGCAGGCTTCTACGACGCGTGCATCGACGCCTCCAGCCGTTCGATCACGTCATCGACCGTGACCAGGTCCATCACGTCCGGGTACTCGATCTTGGTGCCCCACGGAATTTCCGCCGCCGGCCTGTGCAAATACTTGCGCGCGGCGTCGTCGTAGCGGTCCACGCACCAGCGCCGGTCGGAGTAGGGCCCCGAGCGCGCCGGATTGCTGGCGGCGTGCAGGCCCAGCACCCGCGCGCCGACCGCGTTGGCCATGTGCATCGGCCCCGCGTCGGGCGTCAGCACGATCGCGGCGCGTCGATAAAGCGCCAGCGCGCGCTTCAGGGTGTCCTTGCCGATCAAGTCCAGCGGTTGCGTTTTCATGTGCGCGAGGATCGCGTCGCCCAGCGCGCGCTCCGCGGCGGATGGGCCGCCCGTCAGCACCGCACGCATCCGCAATGCCTGCGCCGCGTGATCGGCCACGGCCGCGTAGCGTTCCGGCCGCCAGTTGCGCAGGGGGTGACTGGATGCGGCGCTGATCACCAGCGCGGGCCTGTCGTCGGGCCATTGTCCGGCAGCCCACGCGTGCGCCTCCCCGGGAATCGGGATGTCCCAGCGCACCGCGGTCTGCTTCAGGCCCAGCGGCTCGGCGAAGCTGCCGATCGCTTCCAGCACGTGCTCGCCCGTCCGCGCCGGGATGCTTTCGCGGACGAACCAGCCGTGCAGATCCTTCGAACGCGCACGGTCGTAGCCGATCCGGCGACCGGCGCGCACGCACAGGCTCAGCACATTCGCGCGCAATGCCACCTGCATGTGCAGCAGCGCGTCGAAACGGCGTCCGGCCAGCGCCCGCCGCACCGCGCGGTAGCCGGCGAGGCCCGCGGCCTTGTCGAACACCACGAATTCAATGCCGGGAATGTCGCCGACCAGCTTGTGTTCCAGCTTGCCCACGATCCAGGTCAGCCGCGTCGCCGGCCACGCCGATTGCAGCGTGCGCACCAGCGGCACCACGTGGGTCACGTCGCCCAGCGCCGAGGTGCGCAGCAGACAAATCGTTTCGGGAGCTTCGGTCATGCGCGGGCTTGCTAGACTGGGCGGGTGAAAACGGCGACATCCGAACGATCCGGCCGGCGCGACCACGCCGGTGCACCGATCGACCCGCGCACCTTCGCGGCCGGCGCCGGGGCGATTGTGTTCGACGCGGGCTTGCCGGAGCAACCTGTACACGACTGGTTCGATCCCGCCTGGTGGCAGCAACGCGGTCTGCTGGAATCGCGCGGCGGCGGACGCGGCGGCGCGGTCTTCGTGCGCACGCCGGTCGGTGCCTGCGTACTGCGCCATTACCACCGTGGCGGCCTGATCGCGCCCATCCTGGGCGACCGCTACGTATGGAACGGCCGGATGCGGACCCGCAGCTTCGTCGAGTTCCGGCTGCTGGCGGAACTGTACCGGCGCGGCCTGCCGGTGCCGGCCCCGGTCGCCGGCCGCTACCTGCGGCGCGGTCCCTACTACACCGCCGACCTGATCACCCGCCGGATCGAGCACGCGCGGACTCTGGCGGACATCATCCGCGAGGGAACACTGGACGCCGCGCTGGCAGGACGGGTCGGCGCGCTGGTTGCGCGCTTCCACGCGGCGGGCGTCGATCACGCCGATCTCAATGCGCACAACATCCTGGTGGCGCGCGACGGCCTGTGGCTGGTGGACTTCGACCGCTGCGAGATCCGCGTGGCCGGCTCGTCGTGGAAGATCGCCAATCTGGCGCGCCTGAAACGCTCGCTGCTGAAGCTGCGTGCCTGCGACGGCGACAAGATCGCGCTGGACCGCGAGGTCTGGGCGCCGCTGATGCGCGAATACGAACGCGGCACGGAACAGGCGGCGCAGAACGGGGGGAGGCAATGAACCACGAGTGGTCGCTGCACGTGCTGGGTTCCGGCGCGGCCCACGCGGTGGCGCTGGGCGCGTCCGGCGCGGTGCTGGAACGCGGCGGCAGGCCAGTGCTGATGATCGACTGCGGTCCCGACACGCTGACCCGCTATCTCGCCACGCACGACGAACTGCCGCCTGCGATCTACATCACGCACGTGCACATGGATCACGTCGCGGGGCTGGAACGGCTGTTCTACACGGTCTGGTTCGATCCGGCCTGGCGCGGGCGCATCAAGCTGTTCGTGCACGCGGCGCTGGTGCCGCTGCTGCAGGGTCGCGTGGCCGACTACCCGAATGCGGTCGCCGAAGGCGGCGCCAATTTCTGGGAGGCATTCCGGCTGGTCGCGCTGTCGCGCGGATTCTGGCTGGACGGCTGGTGGTTCGACGTGTTTGCGGCGCGGCATCACGCACCCGGCACCGCCTTCGGCCTCGCGCTGCGCGGCTGTTTCGCATGGACCGGCGACACCCGGCCCATCCCCGAAACGCTGGCCGCGGTCACCGACGAGCACACGCTGATCGCGCACGATTGCGCGGTGACCGGCAATCCCTCGCACACGGGCGTTGACGATCTGCAACGCGAATATCCGGCATCATTGCGCGCACGCCTGCTGCTTTATCACTACGGCAGCGAGGGGGATGCGCGGACGCTGCGCGAACACGGTTTCCGGGTGGCCGAACCGGGCATGCACTATCCGCTGCACGCGCCCGCACCGGTGCGCGCGGAGGCGGGTTGATGGGCACCTCGCTGCCATCGACGCTGCAGAGGCCGTCGGCGCCGCCGGATGCCCTGGACCGCACGCTGCGCGACCTGCGCATCTCGGTGATCGACCGCTGCAATTTCCGCTGTCCGTACTGCATGCCGGAGGAAGCCTATCCGGACGGGCACGCCTTCCTGCGCGCGCGCGAGCGCCTGGATTTCGACGAGATCGAGCG
>JAJPHQ010000054.1 GCA_021325195.1 Gammaproteobacteria bacterium
GGGGGGGGGGGGAATGCCTTACAACCAGCGCTGCTGATAGCGGTGCATGTAAATCACCTTCACCAGTTGGGTCAGCGCGCAGTACGCGACCACGGTCGCGGCCAGCCAGCCGAAATATTCCAGCGGCAGCTCGACCATGCCGAGTTTGTGACCGAGCACGGTGTAGGGAATCGCAAGGCCGATCGCGATGATCGCGGTGGTGAGCCCCAGCACCGGCGCCGCCGCCGAACTCTGGATGAAGGGAATCTTGCGGGTGCGGATCATGTGCACCACCAGCGTCTGGGTCAGCAGGCTTTCCACGAACCAGCCGGACTGGAAGAACGCCTGGTGCGCGGGCGAGGCCGAATTGGCGCCGAACCAGAACCACAGCAGCAGGAACGTGGTGACGTCGAACACCGAACTGGCCGGGCCCACCCAGAACATGAAGCGCCCGATGTCGCCGGCGTCCCACTTGCGGGGTTTCCTGATGTATTCCTCGTCCATCCGGTCGAACGGAATCGACAGCTGCGAAATGTCGTAGAGCAGGTTCAGCACCAGGATCTGCAGCGGCAGCATCGGCAGGAACGGCAGGAAGATGCTGGCGATCAGCACGCTGAACACGTTGCCGAAGTTGGAACTGGCCGTCATCTTGATGTACTTGATGATGTTGCCGAAGGTGATGCGGCCTTCCAGCACGCCTTCCTCCAGCACCATCAGGTTCTTCTCGAGCAGGATGATGTCGGCCGATTCCTTGGCGATGTCGGTGGCGGTATCGACCGAGATGCCGACGTCGGCGCGGCGCAGCGCGGCGGCGTCGTTGATGCCGTCGCCCAGGAAGCCGACCGTGTGACCCTGCCGCTGCAGTGATGCGACCACCCGCGATTTCTGCAGCGGCGACATCTTGGCGAACACCGTGGTGCGCGCGACCAGCGCGTCCAGCGCGCTGTCATCGAGATCCTCGATGTCGCGGCCCAGCACCGAATGCTGCACGTCCAGCCCGACCTCGCGGCAGATCTTGCGGGTGACCGCCTCGTTGTCGCCGGTGATCACCTTCACCTCGACGCCGTGTTCGTGCAGGGCGGCGATCGCGGTGTGCGCGGTGTCTTTCGGCGGATCGAGGAAGGCGAGGCAGCCGATCGCGGTGAGCCCCTGCTCGTCGGCCACCCCGTAGGCGCGGCCCGGCGGCGGCTGGCGTTTGACCGCCACCACCAGCACGCGCAGGCCGTCCTCGTTGAGTTCGTGCGTCATCGCGCGGATGCCGCGGCGGCGGTGATCGGTCAGCGGCACGTCATGATCGCCCTCGCGCGCGAACGCGCAGATCGACAGCATCTCCTCGACCGCGCCCTTGCAGATCAGGATTTCCTCGGCGTGTCCGTCCCCGCCGGCCGGCGCCAGCACCACCGACATCCGGCGGCGCTGGAAATCGAACGGGATCTCGTCCACCACGCGCCACTTCGCGACGGTGTGCTCCAGGTCGCGGTGCTGCAGCACGGCCTTGTCCATCAGGTTCTTCAGGCCGGTCTGGAAATGGCTGTTGAGGTAGCCGTACTCCAGCGCGTCCTCCGACTCGTTGCCGTCGAGATCGAGATGGCGCTCCAGCACGATCCGGTCCAGCGTCAGCGTACCGGTCTTGTCGGTGCACAGCACGTCCATCGCGCCGAAGTTCTGGATCGCGTTGAGCTGCTTGACCACCACCTTGCGCTTGCTCATCGCCAGCGCGCCCTTGGCGAGGTTGGCGGTGACGATCAGCGGCAGCATTTCCGGCGTCAGGCCAACCGCGACCGAGATCGCGAACAGGAAGGCTTCCAGCCAGCTGCCCTTGCCGAAACCCTGGATCAGGAACACGATCGGCACCATCACCGCCATGAAGCGGATCAGCAGCCACGACACGCTCCTGACGCCCCGGTCGAAGCTGGTTTCGGCGCGCTGGCCGGTCAGCGTGCGCGCCAGCGAACCCAGATAGCTGCGCGGACCGGTCGCGACCACCACCGCGGTGGCGCTGCCGCTGACCACGTTGGTGCCCATCCAGCAGATGGTGGGCAGTTCCAGCGGCTCGGCAGGCGCATCGGATCTCTGCACGTGTTCGGGCGCGGCTTTTTCCACCGGCAGCGACTCGCCGGTCAGGATGGCCTGCGAGATGAACAGGTCCTTCGCCGACAGCAGGCGCAGGTCGGCCGGCACCATGTCGCCGGCGGACAGGTGCACGATGTCGCCCGCGACCAGCTCGATCACCGGTACCTCGATGCGCTCGGAATGGCCGTCGGAGGCGCGCCGCGTGACCGTGGCGGTGTTGCGCACCATCGCCTTCAGTTGTTCCGCCGCGCGCGAGGAGCGGAATTCCTGGGTGAAGTTCAGCACCACGCTGATCAGCACCATCACCGCGATGATGATCGGGCCGGTCAGGTCGTCCGGCGAGGTGACGAGCTCCACCACCGCCAGCACCAGCAGCACGATGATGAAGGGGTTCTTGAAGGTGCGCAGCAGTTGCAGCGTCCAGTGCGGCGGCTTTTCGTGCGAAGCCTGGTTGACGCCGTCGCGGTCCAGCCGCGCCTCGATCTCCGCCTCGCCCAGACCGGCGGGGCCGGTCTCGAGCGCGCCGAACAGTTCGCTTTCGGCCGTCCACGCGTAATCGGCAGCCACCGGCCGCGCGCGCTGCGCGGCGCGTGCCTTGTCGCGCGCTTCGTTGCCGGTTTTTTTCAGGGACGGTCCGAACATCGCTCGGGCTCCATGGCGGAAGGTGCTGCGGCCACGGCACCTGGAGCGGACCGTGGGGTTACATCGTCAGGAAGGATCGCGTTCGTTTCCGCGGCGCCGCGCGGCGCGTGCCGGCGCCCGTGCAGCGCGCACGTATTCGCGGCGGGGGCCTGAGCCCCCGGTGGCCGGCCATCCTGTTCACGCGACGGCCTGTTGAACGGGGGTTCGCGGCGCGGGCACGGTCACGCGCCACTCGCGGCGGCGGCCGTCACGGCGGGAAACCTGCGCGCGGCGGGCCGCCAGGCGCACACGGAAGAAATTGCGAAGGAGGTTCATGGCCCATCTCCTCTTGCAGTGCCGCGGCACCGCGAGGGACGGGCCGGACGCGCCTAGTCGAGGCAGGTGCCAGCCGGCCGGGGGCGGTCGCCGCGGATCGGTTCGATTGTGGCCGCCGTCACCCGATGCAAGCGGATGCCGGCGGTGCGACTAGGGTGTACGTCCATGGTCGTGGTTGATGGAGGACAGTGCCGTCGCACGCAGCGCGCCCGTCGGCGCGCGCATTGTCGTGCCCTGCGGCGAATCCGTCAACCCCTCGCGTGCAGCGGCCGTTTCGCGAACCCTCACGTGGCCGTCACCGGGGACGATTCGCACGGCGCATCGCGTCCCCGTTCCGGCACAGTGGCCAGCGCAGCCGCTTGCTGCCGGGGATGGCGCGTACGCCGCCGACACGGAATGCGAATCTGCCGTGGATCGTGCCGGCGAATGCCTGCAACACAGCGAACACCCCCATCTTGCGTGTTCGTTACCGGTCTCCGGCAGCCCCGGCATCGTCGCATGCCGCCGCGAGCCGCGCGTCCAGCGTAACCAGCGCCGCGCCGTTCGCCAGCGCGAGTTGCAGGTAGGCGGCGTCGCAGGCGGAGAGCGCCCAGCGGCGCGCGATGATCGGCAAGTCCGGCCATTCCGGCTCGACGTACTCGATCGCGAGTTTGTCCAGCAATCGATAGCGCGACAGGATCTCGTCCTTGCGCTGCGGGTGGCGAATCAGCTTGGTGGTGGCCACGCTGGCGAGTTCGTAGCGCAGCAGGGTCGGCGCGATCAGCTTGCCCTTGGCGCTGGCGACAACGGGAGCCGCTTCCGGCTCGTCGAACAGCACGGCCGCGATGGCGGAGGCATCAATGACCGTGGCGCGCATCGCGGTCGCGGCGGACGATGGCGGCGGATTCGGCGGCCATGGCATCGCCCAGTTTGCGCGCGCGTTGCCAGAGTTGGTCGAGGGTGAGTCTGCCCGTTGCAGCGGCCGCGCCTGCCGTCTTGCGCTTGCCGCGCCGCGCCGCCGCAGGGGTTCGCCGCGTAGTCTGCGCTAGCGCGCACGGACCGACGACGCCGCACGCCGAACGGCAGGACCGGCGGCAACGCCGGATCCGCCGCCTGCGCGATTCGCACGGCGCGGTATCATTGCAGACCGTCCATCGATCGATCGAAGCATGTCATCCCGCCGTCCCTGGTTGCGCCCGTGCCTCGCGGCTTGCGCGCTGGTCCTTCTCGCCGCCTGCCAGTCGCCGCCGCCATGGCAGCTCAACGACGTGCGCGGGCACCTGCCCGACCTGAAATTCAGCCTGACCAGCGACCTCGGCAAGCCCATCACCGCCGCCGATTTCCGGGGCAAGGTCGTGATGCTGTATTTCGGCTACACGCATTGCCCGGACGTGTGCCCGCTGACGCTGGTGCACTTGCACACCGATCTGCAGAAACTGGGCAAGGCCGCGGACGACGTGCGCATCCTGTTCGTGACGGTCGATCCCGCGCGCGACACCGTTGATGTCCTGCATCAGTACGTGACCGCGTTCGATCCGCGCATCGTCGGCCTCACCGGGAAGCCGGACCAGATCCTTGCGCTGGCCAGGCGCTATCGTGCGTTCTACCAGCGCGAGACACCGAAGACACCGGGCGATTACGAGGTGAGCCACAGCTCGGCGGTCTACATCTTCGACCGCGACGGTCGCGCCCGTCTGCTGGCGACGCCGGGCGATCCGCAATCGGCGGTCGTGCATGACCTGAAACTGCTGCTGGAGCAGAAATCATGAAGCTGCGAACCCTGCCGGCCGCCGCGTTGCTCGCGATGACGGCGTGCGTGGCCGTGGCGGCGCCGGCAACGAACACCTTGCGCGTCGAGCACGCATGGATCCGCTGGCTGCCGGCCACGCTGCCGGCTGCGGCCTATGCGGTGATCGAAAACGACAGCAGCGCACCCGCGCGCCTGACCGGCGCGAGCAGCCCCGATTACGGGATGGTGATGCTGCACCGCTCGCAACTGGAAAACGGTTCCAGCGCGATGACGATGGTTTCCGGCATGGACATCCCCGCGCACGGCAAGGCGGCGCTTTCACCCGGCGGCTATCACCTGATGCTGAGCGATCCCGCGCGTCCGATCAAACCGGGCGACACGGTACACATGACCCTGCATTTCGCCGGTGGCGAATCGATTCGGGCCGATTTTCCGGTGCGGCCGGCCAACACATCGAGCCCCTGAGTGCGCGCCACCATGCGCACGCAGAGACGCCGCCCCGGTTTCCGATACAAGAAAGGAAACCGGCGCACCGCGGCCGCGCCCGGAAACATTTGCCTGCCGGCAGACGCCGCTTCGACGCTGGCCTCCATGCACTGCCCGATACCCGTTTCGGGTCCCGCGCCTCCGCCCCGAACCGTGACGTGCTCTCCGGCTCCGCGCCGTCACGACAGCATTCGGCGTCGGACGCAGGCCCTCGCGACCGTCCGTCACCGGATCATCGAACCTGAAAGATCGAGCAACCGGGGCGGCATCCGGCTTGGCGGCTGCAGCGTCGGCCCGGCTCCGAACCCGCCGAAACACGGCGCTTGCGCGGCGCTTGCATTCGCCGGAAAAAAGCACAAAATTGATCCAGATGCCGCCATCCTCATGCGCAGCACCGTATGCACCGACCGCTCGCCACGGTTGCGCGAGCGAAGCAGGGCGCAAAGGGGTTTGTAGAAGGATATGGCTGCGAACCTGCAAACCAACGAGCTTCTGGCTGCGTTGCCGGCAGAAGAGTTGGAGCATCTGCGCCCATTGCTGGAGCCGGTGGAAATGGGACTGGGCGAGGTGCTTTACGAGTCCGGCAAACAGCAGGCACACGTCTATTTCCCCACCGACAGCATCGTGTCGCTGGTGTACGTGATGGAAAACGGCGCTTCCGCCGAGGTCGCCATCGCCGGTCGCGAGGGGTTGGTGGGGGTTTCCCTGTTCATGGGCGGCGATACCACGCCCAGCCGCGCGTTGGTGCAGAGCGCCGGTTCCGCCTTCCGCATCAAGGGTTCGCTGCTGCGCAAGGAGTTCGACCGCGGCGTGGCGCTGCGGCAACTGCTGTTGCGCTACACCCAGGCATTGCTCACGCAGATGGCGCAGACCGCCGTGTGCAATCGTCACCACACGGTGGACCAGCAGCTGTGCCGCTGGTTGCTGATGAGCATCGACCGGCTGCCTTTCAACAAGTTGGTGATGACCCAGGAACTGATCGCCAACATGCTCGGCGTGCGCCGGGAAGGCGTGACCGAGGCGGCCGGAAAACTGCAGGCGGCTTCCACCATCCACTATCACCGCGGCCGCATCGAGGTGATCGACCGGCCCAAACTGGAGCGGATGGCCTGCGAATGCTACGAGGTGGTCCGCAAGGAATACGCCCGTCTGCTGCCGTGGACCGCCACGCCCAAGTCGGCGTCAAAAAACTCCAGTCGTTGAAGCGGAGGAGCGGGGGCGAGCTGGTCGACCGCGATACCTGCCGGCGGCTGCCCGGCTGATGCGCTTGTCCGCGGGCCGGTAACCCGGCCCGGCATCCCACAAACCGCGCGCGCCGTCCGCGCGATCCGCGCATTCCCATCCTCTGCCTGCGATCGTGCCAGCCGCCGCGGCCAACACGTTCAGCGACGGGCGTGAGTGCGCACGCCCATGTTCGCTTGCGCACAGACTCCTTTCCTCGCAGCACCCACCATCCGCCCTTCAGGGAAACCGTGCTGGTGCACGGATGCACCTCGCGGCCAGGGAGGTCGCTGCATGGACGATACCCCGGGGCATGGACGCCCCTCCTGCTCGCGGGGAAACATCATGAACCTGGTAGCCCTCCACAACCTGTTGAACCGCTTTGCCGAAGAAAAACGCCATCTCGAAGCCACCGCACTGTTGACGGATGATCCGGGGCAGCAAGCCGGTCTCGAGCTGCGGACGCGCAAGCTCACGTCCATCGTCGCCGAAATCCGCGGCGAACTGCTGGCACGCGAAATGTGCATCGAGAGAGCGCCCGGCACGGCGCAATGGTTCGAAGCCCGTCTCCGCCACATCCTCAAAACGGATGTTGCCCCTGAAGCCGGACGTGACGCAGACCTGCGGCAGGCCGAATGAACGTCGCCCTGTCGCGAGTGCCCTGGATCGCGCCACCGCAGCCGCCCGTCACGGGAGCGACATGAGCAAGGAAATCGCCGTCGTGCAGAATCTGATCGGTGCACTGGATGACTCGAGGCTGCAGTATGGCGAGCGGGCCGTCAGAACGGCACACCCCGATCTCAAGGAGTTGCTGGAACGCATCGCCCGCACACACCGGGTGATCGCCGACGATCTGGCTGGGCGGTTGATCGCGGCCGGCGGCAAGGCGAGGCGCCACGGCAGCCGCATGGGTCCGCTGCGCGCACGGCTTGCGGAAGGGCTGGCCCGCATCGGCTTCCACGTCGAGACCGCTTACGCAAGCCAGATGGAAAAACGCGAGGCCGGCATCCTGCATGGCTTTCGCAACGCCGTGACCCGGGTCCGAGACATCGGCCTCCGCAATCGCCTGCAACTGCACCGCCACGAAATCGAGCGCGCGTCCATGGAGATCGGTTGCCTTCGGCTCGCGATGCGGGTGAACCTGCGGACGGTGCGCGCGGCTGCACATGTTTCCCCGCACGCACCCGCGCACTCCAACCCGGTGCAGATCAACCGCTGATTCGGAACACGAGCCCGCAAGGAAAAGCCCGGCGCCATCGTTTCAGCGTGCCGGGATGGGTGCCGCGGCAGACGCCACGCTCGCTTCCGACGGTGCACGGCGGAGCCTCGCCGCACCCCGTCACGCAGCATCCGGCTGCGCAGCCAAGGGCGGTTGCACAACGCGGCACGGCCCGAAACGCAACCGAAGCAACTGCCGCAGAAGTCCAATTCCGGCAAGGACAAACGCCCTGACAACAGTGGTCAGCACTGAAGCTGAATGCCGCATCGTGCAACCCGCGCGATGCGTCCCGGAAACCCTGCTGTGTGCGCCAACAGACGGAGTTTTTGCATTCGGCCCTGTAACGTGTCCAGCAAGGAAGATCGCCGGACAGGGATGTCCGCTTTTCGAAGCGCCGATCCGGCTGCCGTTTCACGGCAGCGTGGCGGCCGGACTCCTCCAAGGGACCGGGCGCCAGCGCAAGCAACCTCCGTTGCAGCGCCGCCGTTGCCGGGAAGCCGGTTCCGACGGATGCCGTACCTATCGGCAACGTGGTCGCGGCCTTCGACGAGTCAGGGCAAACGTACACGACGCCACGGTTTCCATCCGCTGCGTTGCGCCAAGTGGTATCAAGCAACATTCGTGGAGGATTCCATCATGCTTCGCTATGCAATCATCTTTCTGATCATCGCCATCATCGCGGCGGTGCTCGGGTTCTCCGGAGTCGCCGGCGCCGCCGGCAGCATCGCCTACATCCTGGCGATCATCTTCGTGATTCTGTTTGTCGCTTCGCTGATCTTCGGTCGTCGGGCAGGCCTCTAGCAGGTCGCTGAGTTCACTGTTCGCATCCGCTCCTGCGGATGCAGTCTCAACGTCGCGAGTCCGGCACATGTCCGGACTCGCTCCCGACGGACCGAACGCTTGGCCCACATGGCATCACGTCGGAGAGCCGGACTTCGGATTCACATTCATTCATCAGTGGAAACCCCACGGGAGTGTTCAACATGGACAAGAATCGTACGGAAGGCACCAAACGCGAAATCAAGGGCACGATCAAGGAAGTGACCGGAAAGGTGACCGGCAACAAAAGCAAGGAGATCGCCGGCAACATCGAGAAGAACACCGGCAAGGTGCAGAAAAGCCTGGGCCGGGCTGCCGATCAGATGCGCGACGCCGCGCGCAGGGACGACGACCTCGACCGCGAGACATGAACGCGGCTTGATCACTCGCGCGCCGCCGCGGGTCTGCCGTGGCGATGCGTACCTTCAGGCATCACGGAGATTCATCATGCAAATGCAAGCCTCGAAACTTTCCCTCACGCTCGCGACGGCGCTCGGCATCGGCCTGCTCGCGCTGGCTCCCGGCGCGCTGGCCGCCAATGACAGTCATGCCGGGAAGATGGACTGCCACATGACCTTCACCCTCCACGGCTGGTCCGCGATCTACAACACGGCAACCGGATCCGGCACGGTCACCTGCGACAATGGCCGCACCATGCACGTCAGGCTCAGCGCCAAGGGCGGCGGCCTCAGCGTCGGCAAGTACAAGCTCGACAAAGGGCGCGGTGTCTTCAGCGACGTCACCAACATCGACCAGGTGCTCGGCACTTATGCCCGCGCCTCCGCCGAGGCCGGCGCTGCGAACAGCGCACAGGCATCGGTGATGACCAAGGGTGACATCTCGCTGGCCATCCGCGGCCACGGCACCGGCTGGAATGTCGGCGTCGGCCTCTCCGGATTCACCATCAAGGCCGCGCACTGAGGAAGCTCTGCACAAATCCATCCAGGATTTGTCAGCGCACGCCGATCAAGCACGTGCAACCCATGCGTGCTTGATTGGCGGGCGGCACATCCCGGTGCGAATGGAAACTCCGATCAATCAGAGTTTCCCCGAGCCGCGCGCTGCGCGGCCGAGGTCATCCCGCACGCTGCGCAACGCGAGGCCGCTTGGTTCGATCCAACCCGGACGGACGGGAAAACCGGAACCGGTCAACAGCCGGGATGCCCGGCGCGCTTCATCCCGAACGTCGGACGTCAACATGCATGATGCTTCGCACCAGCGATCGCCGCCAAAAGATGCCGAGTGCGACCGCCAGAACGGCCAGAAAAATCGCAGCCAGTCCGCAAGCGGTCCTGGCCTGCTCCGCCATACCCAATTCCTGCCTGCCTTGTCTCAGCTCGGCCTGCCCTGCACTGAGTCGCTTTTCTCCAGCGCTGACGGCGCCCTTTCCGGCAGCAACCCGTGCTTCCCCTGCGGAAAGGCGCTTTCGGGCATTCGCGAAATCCCTGCCACCGCTGAACACATCGCTCCCCACGACCAGCAGCGGGTTGCTTTCGGCATTTTTGTAGGCGTGTTTGCCTTGCGACAATTTTTGTTCGCCGGTTTTGAGCCGGCCGATCCCGGCCGCGAGCGCCTTCGATCCGGTTGCGAGCCGTTTCTGGCCGGCGGCCAGTTGCGTTTCACCGCTGGCGACTTTCGCGCCGATAACAAAATAGCCGGCGGCTGACGCACAAGCCAGCACCATGACAAGCGCTAGCAATATCACCTTGCTCATGATTTCTGCTCGATCCATCGTGGTTTCACCCCTGCGTCAGGATGAAACCACCTCCGGACTGTACCACCCTGAAGGCGTCCTGGACGCACCCGGTTCCTTAGCCTCCGGCCTGTCCCATTCCCGTCAAACGGGCGCCGATAACCCGCACTGCTTCGGTTGGTCGGGTGTTGCGCTGCATGGTTGAGTCCGCCCCGGTCCCCGGATGGCGGTTCGTGCGACAGGACCTCACGATTCGACCGCGCCCCGCGCGGCAAGGAAGTTGTCATGGCCATGTCGAAACTTCCCGGTGAGACCCGTATCACGGGTGGCCGTCCGCTGATCCGATTCAAACCGCTGCCCCCGCCACCGCCGTTGCCTTCGGTGCCCGCCAAACGACGGCCGCGCTCCGCCGACCGCCGGCGCATCCGCAGGCTGCGCTCGTTGGGTCTGCCGTTGCGGGTGCTGATGTTGCTCGCGATCGCTGCGGCCCTGGTTCTTGCGAAGACCTTGCTGATCCCGTTGGTGCTGGCGGCGTTCATTGCATTGGGGCTCAACCCCGTGGTGGCGGCGCTTGCACGCTTGCACGTGCCGCGCATCGTGGGCAGCTTGTTGCTTCTGCTCGGGCTCATCGCAGCGATTGCCGGCGCAACCATCGCGCTGAGCGGCCCTGCCGCGCAGTGGATGCACGAAGCGCCCACGACGATGCACCAGATCGGCGACAAGGTGGAGCGGATGATGCGTCCGCTGACCAAGGTCGGCCATGCCGCCTCGCAGTCACTCGCCAGCGCGGGGATGGGTCCGGCGTCCACGGCCACCGCGAAGCCGACTGCGGGCTTCTCGTTCAGCGATGCGGTGAGCGCGACCCCGGCAATACTGGCCGAAATGCTGACGATCATCCTGCTGGTGTTCTTCTTCCTGACTTACGGAGACCACATGCGCAACCGGGTGGTGACGGCGTCGCCCACCTTTGGTTACCGACGGATAGCAGTGCGGGTGGTGCGCGGCTTCCAGGTCGAGATATCCCGCTATCTGCTCACGGTCACCGTGATCAACATCTGCCTCGGGCTGGCCACCGCGGGGATCCTGTGGGCGTGGAAGATGCCGGAGCCGCTGCCGTGGGGCGGTCTGGTGACGTTGCTCAACTACATGCCGTATGTGGGCGCGATCACCAACACCTTGTTGCTGCTGGCGGTGGGCTTCGTGCATTTCGACACGCCCCTGCATGCGATCGCGCCCGCGGCCTGCTTTGCGGTACTGGCCGCGCTGGAGGGCAACGTGATCACGCCCATGATCATGGGCAACCGGATGCAGCTATCGCCGGTCGCGATCCTGGTGTGGCTGCTGGTCTGGGGCTGGCTGTGGGGCATCCCGGGCATGCTGCTGGCGGTGCCGATGCTGACCTGCCTCAAGCTGATCACGGAGTGGCTGCCGGGATGGCAGTGGTTCGCGAAGATGGCGGGGAGGTAAAGAGCCGCGGTGATGGAAGCCGGCGACCCACCGTCCGTGTTCCTGCACTGCCCCGGCTCGCGGTGGAAGTCGATCCACGTCACCGATGCGATCGCCTAAGCGATCCCGCCAATCCGGACCCCTGACCAGCCTCCCCGCAGGCGCCGCCGTTCAGACCGGTCGCCCGCCGCGGCGGCTGGCCAATGCGGTTCCCGGCCCCTGCGTGCGCGCCACCACGCGCGCACGCCATGCCTCGCGTCGGCTTTGCTGTTTCGGCAAGCGTCCGCGGCTGTCCAGATTGATCCAGTGGGTGAACGCGATCAGCGCGCCGATCACGCTCATCATCGAACTGGGGATCCACAGGATCAGGCCGCCGATGTATTGATCGGTGGCGGGCGTGATGCTGAGGAAGGCGCGGCCGCACAGGCTGTAGATCGGATACAGGTCCCTGCCGACGAAGGTGATGTAGGCGCCGATCAGGATCTGCGGAATCATCACCGCCAGCGCCACGAACACGCGCACGCCGGGCGCGAGGCGCGCGGGCGGCCGTGGACGCGGATCGAGGATCAGCCACCAGAACAGCAGGCCGTCCACCGCCATGCTCCAGTTCATCACCCGGTACAGGCGCCAGTCCAGCATCGCATCGAAGTGCACCGCGGGCCACAGCCAGAACCAGATCAGGCCGGCGAACAGCACCGCGGCGACGAACGGGTGCAGCAGGATGTCCGCGAGCCAGCGCACCGGCGCGCTGCGCAACGCAGGACGCAGGAAGCGCACCCGCCACGACA
The DNA here is from genome assembly GCA_021325195.1 of Gammaproteobacteria bacterium. Taxonomy (GTDB): domain Bacteria; phylum Pseudomonadota; class Gammaproteobacteria; order Xanthomonadales; family Rhodanobacteraceae; genus 66-474. The sequence continues at coordinate 12,411 of JAJPHQ010000054.1, forward strand.
GCGGCAGGCCGCGCCGCATGGTCGCAGCCGGACGCGCCAGCGCGATCAGGAAGGGACCCATGTGATGCAGACCCATATGCTGCAGGCGGTGCACGAAGAACTCGTGCTCGGCGCAGTAGTCGAGCTGCGTGTGCAGCCCGGTGTAGACGATCAGCAGGCCGGTCCAGAACGCCAGTTGCCGGTACCAAGGCGCGGTCACCGGCGAGCGCCGCGCGCCGCGCCAGTACAGCCACACCGCCGCCGCGAACACGATCACCGCGACGATCGACGGCTCCCAGGGAATCCACCAGCGCAGGAAAGCGCTCACGGCCTCATCCGATCCGCTGCAGGACGTAGCTGCCGGCGCGCAGCGCGGGCTCGGCCAGCCAGTGATCGACCAGCATGAACGCGAACAGCGCCATCAGGTACACGATCGAGTACCCGAACGCGCGCATCGCGAACGCCTCGTCCGGCGGACGCATCAGCCGGATCGCGTAGTACAGGTACGCGCCGCCCAGCACCGCCGCGCCACCCAGATAGAACATCCCGCTGAGTCCGGTGAGGTACGGCAGCAGGCTGGCCAGCACCAGCAGCACTGTGTAATACAGCACGTGCCAGCGCGTGTAATCGACGCCGTACACCACCGGCAGCATCGGGATGCAGGCGCGGCGGTAGTCTTCGCGGCGGAAGATCGCCAGCGACCAGAAGTGCGGCGGCGTCCACACGAAGATGATCAGGCACAGCAGCAGCGCGTAGGGATGCACGCCCCACGGCGGCACCCAGCCGGACACCGAGGTCCAGCCCAGCACCGGCGGAATCGCGCCGGCCAAACCGCCGATCACGATGTTCTGGGGCGTCGCGCGTTTCAGGAACGCGGTGTAGATCACCGCGTAGCCGATCAACCCCGCGAAGGTCAGCACCGCGGTCAGCGCGTTGACCAGCGCGAACAACACGACCATCGACGCCACGCCCAGCACCAGCGCGAACACCAGCACCTGCCGCGTGGTCAGCGCGCCGGTGGCCAGCGGACGGTGTGCGGTGCGCGCCATCAGCTTGTCGATGCACTGGTCGATCAACTGGTTCAGCGCGGCGGCCGACGACGATGCCAGCCAGATGCCCAGCGTGCCGAACACCAGCGCCCGCCACGGCGGCACACCCGGCGCGGCCATGAACATGCCGATCAGCGCGGTGAACACCAGCAATGCGACGATCCGCGGCTTGGTGGTTTCCAGATACTGGCCGGCGAGCGCGAACATCCGGCCATTGTAGGCGCGCGTCCGTTCCAGCCCTTCTCCCGGAGAGGAAGGGGTGAGGGTCCGGGCTTGATGAGATGCGGCGGAGTTCACGAACACTTACCCATACGGCCCGTTGCATGCAATGGAGAAGATTCGGTTTGCGTCCGCGCCAGCAGTGCGACCAGGGTGAACAGCAGCAGCGCGGCACCGCCATTGTGCGCGACCGCGACCGGCAGCGGCAGCCCCAGCACGACGTTGCCGATGCCCAGCAGCACCTGCGCGACCAGCAGCACGCCCAGCGCGACGCCGAAACCGCGCAGTCCGGCGCGCGCCACGCGATGCGCCAGCCATGCCAGGTACACGAACACCACCAGCGCGCCGAAGCGGTGCGCGATCTGGATCGCGCTGCGCGCGGCGGCATCCAGAATCCCGCCCTCGAAGTTGACGCCGATCCCGCGCCACAGGATGAACCCCTGGTGGAAATCTGTCGGCGGCCACCACTGCCCGAGGCATTTCGGGAACGCACCGGGACCGATGCCGCAGGCCAGCGCGGCGTAGTTCGACGACGTCCAGCCACCCAGAAAAATCTGGCAGGCCAGCAGGATCACGCCGATCACAGCGGCCACGAACAAACGCCTTGCCCTGTGTGAATCGGCAAGCAACCATCCCCGGTGCTTGGCGCCGGTGCGACCATCCAGGGCCGCCCGTTCGACGCGACGCGCGATGCCCCCGGCATCGCGCAAGCGCCGCGTCTCACCCGCTCCCGAAGGGAGAGGGGAAAAAGACAGCCGCCACGCCACCCAAGTCAGCAGCGCGAAGGTGGCCATCCCGCCCAGCAGATGTCCCGACACCACGATCGGTTTCAGCAGCCAGGTGACCGTCCACATCCCGAGCAGCGCCTGGAAGCACACCACCGCCAGCGCCAGCACCGCGATCCGCCGCCAGCCGCCGCCGCGCCAGGACAGCGCGACGCACAACAATGTCAGTTCGCCGAGCGCGGCGGTCACGCTGGACGCCAGGTAGCTTCGCGCCATGTACAGCGGAATGCCGATCGCGATCAGGATCACCGCCGCGATCACGCACGCGAACCGCCGCCTGCGCGCGAAGGTCGCGGCCAGTGCCTCGGCCAGCACCAGCACGCCCAGCGTGCCGGCCAGGAAACGGTGTGTCTGCTCGCGCCACGCCTTGCGGGTTTCAACCGGGCGGTCAGGAAATGCCTGATCGGCGCGCGCCACCGCGGCGGGTTTCACGGGCCAGGTGATGCGCCCGTAGCAGGTCGGCCAGTCGGGACACGACAAACCTGCATTGGACAAGCGCACGAACGCGCCGAACACGATCACGCAGAACGCGAACGCGCAGGCCATCCACGCCAGCGTGCGCAGCGGTGCCGGCATCCGGTCCATCAGCGGATGACCTTCTGCAGGTCACGCCGCAGGCCGTTCACGTCGGAACCGGCGGGATACAGCGTCAGCGCCACGCCGTCGGGCATCACCAGCACGGCACTGACCGAATCGGGGCCGGTCGCGCGCAGATCGTCCAGCGCGTGCGATGGCGTCGAGGCGATCGTCCACACCTTGTCGAAACCCCGCGCGGCCTCGCCGCCGGGCGGCGTGCCCAGATACAGCAATCGCAGCTTGTCGGCGTGCGTGCCGAGGCCGATCCTGGCGCGGTGCATCAGGTCGAGCTGCGACAGGCAGCGCTTGGCGCAATCCGGCCCCGGCAGCGCCACCAGCGTCCAGTCGAAGCTGCGGTCGCGCCACGCGAACGGCTCGCCGTCGGCGCGTTGCACCGTCACATCGGCGATGCTGCGCTGGGGCAGGATCGCCTGCCCGTAGCTTTGCGTCCTGGGCATCCAGCCGCTGAAGGCCAGCACCAGCCCGACCAGCACCGGCGCGGCGAACACGCCCGCCACCAGCAGCAGTTGCAGTTGTCGTCGGTTGCGAACTTCCATCGTCACCGGATTTCCGGACAGGTCATTCGGGGCGTCCTGCATCGCCGTCCTTCACGCGATGCAGCAC
>JAJPHQ010000052.1 GCA_021325195.1 Gammaproteobacteria bacterium
ATCGAGCAGCGCTTCGGCCGCATCCATCGCATCGGACAGCGTGAAATCTGCCACCTGTGGAATCTGGTCGCGCGGGAAACCCGTGAAGGCGCCGTGTTCCAGCGTCTGTTCGAGAAACTCGAAATCGAGCGCGAGGCATTGGGAGGCCAGGTGTTCGACATCCTGGGCGAGGCCTTCGACAACGTACCGCTCAAGGACCTGCTGATCGAAGCCATTCGCTACGGCGAGCGCCCCGACGTGCGCGCCCGCCTCGATCGTGTCATCGACGACGCCCTGGACACCGCGCACCTCAAGGAAATCCAGGAGCGCAATGCGCTGGTGGACAACGCCTTGTCGCTGGAGCAGTTGTTCAAGATCAAGGAGGACATGGATCGCGCGCAGGCGCGCAAGCTGCAACCCTATTTCCTGCGCAGTTTTTTCCTGCAGGCGTTTCGGCGCATCGGGGGCGACGCGCGGCGCCGCGAAGGCGACCGTTACGAAATCCCGCACGTGCCGGCCAGCCTGCGCGAGACCGATCGCCGCATCAGCCACAGCCGCAAGCCCGTCCTCACGCGCTACGAGCGCATCTGTTTCGACAAGCAGGAAATCCACCTCCACGGCCGGCCCGATGCCGACCTCGTGCATCCCGCGCACCCGCTGATGGCGGCCTTGATCGACACCCTCCTGGTCAAGGATCGCCGCTTGCTGAAGCAGGGCGCGATCCTGGTCGATCCCGCCGACCCCGGCGATCAGCCTTCGCTGCTGCTGATTCTGGAGCACAGCGTGCGCGAGGGCGGCGGCCAAGACGCGCACACCCTCTCGCAACGCCTGCAATTCGTGTGGGCCGATGCACAGGGAACCATGCGCGCCGCCGACGCCGCGCCGCATCTCGGCCTGACACCGCTGGCGGATTCCGATCGCCCGTTGCTGGCCGCGTTACTGGACGAATCCTGGCTGCGGTCCAACCTGGAAGCCCGCGCCATCGCGCACGCCGCCACGATATTGGTGCCGGAACACCACGAAGAAGTCCGCCGCCGCCGAATCGAGCGCCTGGACAAGGTCCACGCCGCGGTGCGCGAACGGCTCACCCGCGAGATCAACTACCTCGGCCAGCGTGCCGCGCAACTCGATTTGCAAGTCGCCGCCGGCAGACAGCCGCGCATCCAGCCCGACAACCTGCGCAAGCGCGCCGAGGAACTGGCCGCGCGCCTGCAAGCGCGCGAACGTGAGCTCGAATCGCAGCGACACATCGTTTCCGCCACGCCGGTGGTGCTCGGCGGCGCGCTGGTGATCCCGGCCGGTTTGCTGGCCAGACTGCGCGGCCAACCGCTGCCCGCAGCGTTCACCGCCGACGCCGCCGCGCGCGCCGCGATCGAGCAGCGTGCCATGCAGGCCGTCATCGCCGCCGAGCGCGCGCGCGGCCACATCGTCACCGACGTGTCCGCGGAAAAATGCGGCTGGGACATAACCGCGCAGCCGCCGATCGCCGACGGCGTACTGCCGGAAGCGCGCCACAGCGAGGTCAAGGGCCGCGCCAAGGGCGCCGACGTCATCACCGTCACCTGCAACGAAATCTGCACCGCGCTCAATCAGGGCGACAAGTTCTGGCTTGCCATCGTGCTGGTGGATGGCGACACCGTGGACGGCCCGCACTACGTGCACAGGCCATTCGCGCAAGAGCCCGAGCCCGGCACCGCGTCCGTCAACTACAGGATCGACAGCCTGCTGGCGCGGGCGGAAAGCGCCTGATGCGTGCTCGCCGCTTCGACTCACGGATCTCAACCCGCGAACGCCGGTGCCATCAGGTCCTGTTCTTGCTTCGGGATTTTCAGCGCCGAGGCTTCGCGGCGCCATGTCGATACGGCCTCCCGCACTTCCTGCACGAACCGCCCGGCATCCTTCCGCCCCAACCCGTAGTCACCGCTTGCTTCAAGTGCGATGCCGACATCGCAATGCGTGTCGGTCTCGTTGATGGCGAGCGTCAGCTCGTCACGATCGGGCACGGGGTTGATGTCGTAGGCCGGCGCGAGCCGCAGGCCGTCCGGCGTCAGGATGAATCCGTGGTTGCGCAAATGGTCGTCGGTGTTGTGGATCAGGATGCTGAAGACCACGCGCCGGAACAGCTCTTCGCAGTCCGCGCGCGTGTCGGCCCCGCGCGATTGCAGCAGGTCCACCAGTTCCAGATAACTCGCGCCCGGCTCGCCGTCGCTGCGCTGGGTCAGGGTCATCGCCGAAACGAAGGCACGCCGCTTGCCCTGCAGTGTGCGATCGAAGCGTTCGGCCAGGAACGTGGTGCCGGCGCCGAAACGCAGCGTACGGGCCGGCGGTACGTCGATCCCGGCCTGGGCGGCGAGGCGATGCGCCACCAGTTCCCACGCTCCGATGTCGCGGGTGTCCTGGCGGCTCGGAAACTTCGCAATGCACAAGCGGCCATGCTCGTCCCGCACCGACGCCTTGGGCCGCGCGCCGCCCAGCGAACTGCCGGGCGCGACCAGTTGCGCCAGCCAGCGGATGTCTTCGGGCGTGTCCTCGTTCGCCACCTGGTCCTCGAATCTCAGGCTGGCGGCCTGCAATTCGCGCAGCGAAGTCAGCGGCGGCGCCGCATGCGCATCATCGCTGTCGAGAAAGCCGCCATCGGCGCCACGGAACCGCAGCGCGCCCATGCGCGTCTCGTCATGCACGCCGAGCAGGAAATCCCACTCGGTCAACGTCCGCGCCCGGCGCTTTTCGGCGCGCGCGCGCGCATTCTCGCACCGCTGCATCAGCACGCGTCCCCAGCGATCGGGCGCGGAATCCAGGAAGACACCGAAGTTGGCGCGATCGACCGGCGGGTACTGCGGCCCGCTCACCAGTGCCAGATCGGGATCGAACGCAAACGCGTCCGAGGTCGCGAGCCAGTCCGGGTCGTATTCGAACGAGAACACCTCGCCCCTGCCGCCGCCCTGGCGGCGCAGCCAGCCCATCCGGCGCGGCCCATCCAGCCACTCGGGGTCGGCATGCACTTCCACCGTATCGAGGCCGCGACTCATGGCGATGTCGTCCGCCGCCGCGGCGCGCGTGCGCGTTCGCCAAGGCCCGCATCCTGCAGCTTGCGCCCCAGCGCATCGTCGGCGGCAACATGAGCAAGATCGCCTTCCAATCCGAGCGCTTGCAGTACCCGCGCATAAATGCCCAGTGCAACGGCAGGGTCGCCGCGTTCCACCCGATACAAGGTCTTGCGGGCAATGCCGGCCCGCTGCGCCACCGTCTCCGCCGAGTACGCACGCCTCAGGCGGGCCTGACGGATATGCTCACCCAGCCCGCGCAGCAGGCGGGCGAGGCGGGGCAACAGCGGCGGAAGGGTCTTTGCCATAACGAGTCATATCATACTCACAAATCACCGTAATGTGCAAGATATGACACGTTATTCTGTGAAGCGGTGCGGCTGTCGATCCCTGCGTTCCGTCGTACAATGCAGTCCTTACCGTAAGGACACCATGCCATGAACGCCATTGCCAAGATCACCGCCAAGGGCCAGACGACCATTCCCGCGGATATCCGCGAGGCCCTGCACGTGGCGCCGGGCGATGCCATCGTCTGGGAACTCCAGGACGACGGCACGGCGCGGGTACGCCGGGTGCAGCCGCTGGATGTCGAGTACCTCAAGGCCGTCGAAGGCACGTTGACGGAGTGGGCCACGCGCGAAGACGAGGAAGCCTACCGTGGCCTTTGACCGCTGGCAGGTCATCCGGGTGCCGTTTCCGTTCACCGATCGCGCTGCCAGCAAGAACCGGCCGGCGCTGGTGCTTTCCAGCGGCAAGGCTTTCAATACGCCCGCGGGCCACGTGGTGCTGGCCATGATCACCTCGGCCCACCACGCGCCGTGGCCGCTGGACTGCGCCATCGATGATCTCGCCAGCGCCGGCTTGCCCGCGCCGTCGGTGGTGCGTTGCAAGCTCTTCACCCTGGACGCCCGTCTGATCCGCGGGCCGCTGGGGAAGCTCGCCGCGGTGGATTCGAAGCGCGTGAGCCGCGCACTGGACCGGCTGTGGGGCAACAAATGACGATGATCGAGCGCGGCGATTCGGCAGCCGCGCGGAGCAGGCGTGACGGATGCCGGGTTGGGAAGGCAGCTCCAATGCGCGGTGGTATGGCACCGGGATAACGGGCAGGAACGAATGACAAGCATCAAATCCCCCCGCAAGCTCATCGAAGTGGCGTTGCCGCTGGACGACATCAATGAAGAGGCTTCACTTCGCAAGAGAAAAGCGCCGGCTGGGTATCCAACAACCTTGCATAAGTGGTGGGCGCAGCGTCCGCCGGCTGCCGCGCGCGCGGTGCTGTTCGCGCAACTGGTCAATGACCCCGGCTACCAGACCGGCGAAGGCTTCACCCGCGGCGTCAACAAGAAGGACGCCGCGCGCGAGCGCGAACGGCTGTTCAAGATCATCCGCGAGCTGGTGAAGTGGGAGAACACCAACAACGAGGACGTGCTGGACGCCGCGCGCGAGGAAATCAGGAAGAGCTGGCGCGAAACCTGCGAACTCAACAGGAAACACCCGCAGGCCGCCGCGCTGTTCAACCCGGACCATCTGCCAGCGTTTTATGACCCGTTCGGCGGCAGCGGAGCGATTCCGCTGGAAGCGCAGCGCCTCGGGCTGGAAAGCCATGCCTCCGATTTGAATCCTGTCGCCGTCCTGATCAACAAGGCGATGATCGAAATCCCGCCGAAGTTCGCGGGCCGCAAGGCGGTGGGTCCAGTGCCGGCCGGCGAAAAACAACGGGACATGCACGAGGACTGGTCCGGTGCCAAAGGGCTGGCCGAAGACGTGCGCCGCTACGGCCACTGGATGCGCGAGGAAGCGCAAAAGCGCATCGGCCATCTGTATCCCAAGGTCAAAGTCACCGCCGACATGGCCAAGGCTCGCAAGGACCTGAAACCCTGCGTCGGCAAGGAACTCACCGTGATCGCCTGGCTGTGGGCGCGCACCGTGCACAGTCCCAACCCCGCGTATTCCGACGTGGAGGTGCCTCTGGTCAGCACCTTTTTGCTCTCCACAAAGAAGGGCAAGGAAGCGTGGGTCGAGCCGATCGTGGACGGCAAAACCTATCGCTTCGAAGTGCGTACCGCCGCGGCGGGCGATGGCAAACCGGCGGAAAGCGCGAAAGACGGCACCAAGCTTTCACGTGGCGCGAACTTCCGCTGCCTGATGTCGGATACGCCCATCGAGCCCAGCCATATATATGGCGAAGCCAACGCCGGCCGCATGAGTGCCCGGTTGATGGCGATCGTCGCCGAAGGCGACCGCGGTCGCGTCTATCTGCCGCCGACCGAAGAAATGCAGGCTATCGCCGAATCGGCCAAGCCCGAGTGGAAGCCGGACCTGGCCATGCCTGAGAACCCGCGATGGTTCTCGCCGCCGCTGTATGGCCTGAAAACCTACGGCGACCTGTTCACCCCGCGCCAACTGGTCGCGCTGACCACCTTCTCCGATCTCATCGGCGAAGCGCGCGAACGCATCCGCGCCGACGCCCTGCAAGCCGGTATGCCCGACGACGCCCACGGCTTTGACGCCGGCGGCACCGGCGCGACGGCGTATGCGGAGGCGGTGGCGACTTACCTTGCCTTCGCGGCCAGTCGAGCTTACGACTATGGCTGCACCATCTCGACATGGCGCCCCAAGGACAACGCCATGCGCGCGGGCATGTCAAAACAGGCCATCCCCATGACCTGGGACTTTGCCGAAGGCAACCCGTTCGGTGAATCCAGTGCAGGTTTTGTTGAATGCGCGGCCGTTGTCGCAAAGGTAATAGCTACATCCTTGGCTCCATTCGATAGCGATGCGGGCCATGCAGTACAGCGCAATGCCGCCGGCCCATTCCCCGATGGTTGGCGCTCAGACCCAGTAGTCAGCACTGACCCGCCTTACTACGACAACATCGGTTACGCGGACCTCTCGGATTTCTTCTACGTCTGCCTGCGCAGGATTCTCCGCAGCCAGTATCCAAGCCTGTTCGCCACGGTCGCGGTGCCGAAAGCAGAGGAACTAGTCGCGACGCCCTATCGTCATGGCGGCAAGAAGGAAGCCGAACAATTCTTTCTGAACGGAATGACCGAGGCGATGCATCGCGTGGCGGAATCGTCACACCCAGCCTATCCGATCACGATCTATTACGCATTCAAGCAGTCAGAAACCAAAGATAGGGGAACGGCATCGACTGGCTGGGAAACATTTCTTGGCGCCGTCTTGCAGGCAGGATTGTCAATTTCTGGAACTTGGCCAGTTCGAACCGAAGGCGACAATCGCCAGGTGGGCGTCGGAAACAATGCGCTCGCCTCCAGCATCATCCTGGTCTGCCGCCGCCGCGCCGCCGATGCGCCGTCCATCGCGCGCCGCGAGTTCCTGCGCGAACTGAAAGCCGGGCTGGCCGAAGCCCTGGAAGCCATGCTGGGCGGCGCGGATGGCGTCTCACCGATCGCGCCGGTGGATCTGGCACAGGCTGCGATCGGCCCCGGCATGGCGGTGTTTTCCAGATACTCCGCCGTGCTGGAAGCCGACGGCACGCCGATGAGCGTGCACACCGCGCTCACCCTGATCAACAAGCAGGTGGACGAAGTGCTGGGCGGCGAAAACTTCGACGCCGACACCAATTTCTGCCTCGGCTGGTTCCAGGAACTCGGCTGGTCCGCGGGCGCCTACGGCGAAGCCGACGTGCTGGCCCGCGCCAAGGGCACCAGTGTCGCCGGCGTGGAAGCCGCCGGCATGGTCGTGGCGCACGGCGGCAAGGTGAAACTGCTGAAACCCGCCGACTACCCGGCCGACTGGGACCCGCGCGAAGACAACCGCACCCCGGTGTGGGAAGCCCTGCACCAGATGGTGCGCGCGCTGAACCAGGGCGGCGAATCGGCCGCAGGCAGCCTGCTGGCCTGCATGCCCGAACGCTCCGCCGACATCCGCCGCCTCGCGTTCTGGCTCTACACCCTGTGCGAACGCAAGGGCTGGGCCGACGACGCCCGCAACTACAACGAACTCGTCACCGCGTGGCAAGGCATCGAACTTGCGCCGCAGGAGGCTGGGGAATTGGGCGCGCAAGGGAGTTTCGAAGTTTGAGCGAGAACGTCTTGTACTTTGCTTGCGGCCCGAACATGCTGCAATAGCGGCTCGCCGGAGATTGCAATCGCAACACCGCGTTGCGATGGGCTACCGGCAATCCACGACAGAACCGTGATTCAGGGGAGATACGATGAATCTTAAACCCTGGCGTGAAATCGCCATTCCGCACGCGGACGTGCACAAGGGCACGTTCGTGCAGGCCGAGTTCGCGGCCGACATCAGCCGCGTGCACGACGGATCGGCGACCGAGGAATACCAGGACCCGGAGCTGTTCTTCCAGCGCACCTTCATCACCGAGGGCATGGCGGCGTTGCTGGCGTCGGTGGCGAAACGTCTGGCAGGCGACGGCGGCGACCCGGTGATCCAGTTGCAGACCGCGTTCGGCGGCGGCAAGACGCACACGCTGCTGGCGGTGATGCACATGGTTTCCGGCGTGCCGGCGGACAAGCTGGCCGGCGTGCCGGAATTGTTGAAGCAGTCGAATGTGTCCGCACTGCCGCAGGCGAAGGTGGTGGTGCTCGACGGCATCAAGCTGTCGCCGAGCCAGCCGCGCAAGGTGGAAGGCGCGACGCTCAATACATTGTGGGGCGAACTCGCCTGGCAACTGGGCGGCGCGCAAGCGTATGCCAAAGTCGCCAAGGCCGATGCCGACGGCACTTCGCCCGGCAAGGACACACTGGCGGAGCTGCTGAACGCGCATTCGCCCTGCGTGATCCTGATGGACGAAGTAGTGGCGTACGTCCGCCAGTTCGAGGAAGGCCGCAAGTACGCGGGCGGCAGCTACGATTCCAACCTCACTTTCATGCAAGCCCTGATGGAGGGCATCAAGGCCGCGCCGCGCGCGGTGTTGCTGGCCTCCTTGCCGGAATCCGACCGCGAGGCCGGCAGTGCGCGCGGCATCGCGGCCCTGCACGCGCTGGAACATTACTTCGGGCGCGTGCAGGCGATCTGGAAGCCGGTGAGCGTGGACGAATCGTTCGAGGTCGTGCGCCGGCGGCTGTTCGCGCAGATTGCCGACCGCGCCGCGGCAGACAAGGTGTGCCGCGCGTTCGCGGACGCCTACACCGAGCACAAGGACAGCGTGCCGGGCGAGACGCAGGAGGCGCGCTATTACGCCCGATTGTGCGCGGCCTATCCGATCCATCCGGAATTGTTCGAGCGGCTTTATACCGACTGGTCCAGCTTGCCCAACTTCCAGCGCACGCGCGGCGTACTGAAGCTGATGGCGCGGGTGATCCACCGGCTGTGGCAGGACGGCAATCAGGACCTGCTGATCCTGCCGGGCAGCCTGCCGCTGTACGACCGCGACGTGCACAGCGAGCTGACCAATTACCTGCCGCCCGGCTGGGATCCGGTGATCGATCACGACGTGGACGGCGCGCACAGCGAACCGGCCGAACTGGAAACCCGCGAGCCGCGCTTCGGCGCGGTGCAGGCCTGCCGGCGCGCGACACGCAGCGTGTTTCTCGGCAGCGCGCCGGGCGCCGTGAACGAAGGCGCGCGCGGCATCGACACCGCGCGCGTGGTACTGGGCTGCCTTCAACCGGGCCAGCAGCCGCACCTGTATCGCGATGCGCTGGGGCGCCTGGAAAGCCGGCTGACCTACTTGAACAAGGGCCACGACCGCTGGTGGTTCGATGCGCGGCCGAACCTGCGCCGCGAAATGGAGGAACGCAAGCGCCGTTTCCCGCCGCAGGAGGTGCAGGACGAAATCCACACGGCCGTGGAGCGGGTGCTGGGTTCGTTTTCACTGCTGCCACACGTGTTCACGCCAGCTTCCGACATTCCCGATGACTGGAGCCTGCATCTGGCCGTGCTGCCGCTGGATGCCGCCTGGACCCGCAGCGGCCGGAATCCCGGGCGCGAGGCGGCAGCCGCGATCCTGCGCTCGCGCGGCGAGCAACCGCGTCAGAAGCAGAATCGCCTGCTGTTTCTCGCCGCCGACGCCGAACAGGTGATGCACCTGAAGGACACCGCGCGTGCGCTGATGGCGTGGCGCAGCATCGAGAGCGACACGAAGGAATTGCGGATCACGCTGGACAACCTGCAACAGCGGCAAGTGAGCCAGTACCGCGAACAGACCCATGAGGCGTTGCTGCGATCGGTGCGCGAGACTTTCAAGTGGCTGGTCGCCCCGATGCAGGCCATCGGGCCTGAAAGCCAACCGGGCGAGGTCGAATGGGAAGCCTACGCGCTGAACCCTGCCACGCAGGGGCTGGGCAAGGAAATCGATCGTGTGCTCAGGGAAAACGAGCTGGTGATCCACGAGTGGGCGCCGGTGCATCTCGCCAAGCTGCTGGCGAAGTGGTTCTGGCGCGGCGACACGGCGGATGCGAAGGCACAGGATGTGTGGGAGAAGAGTTGCAGTTACCTCTTCTTCCCGCGCATCGCGAGCTCGAACGTGTTGCGGGACACGATTGCGGCGGGCGCGGCCAGCCGCGAGTTCTTCGGTCTCGCCAGCGATCGCCAGGGAGACGACTACCGCGGTTTCTCGTTCGGCAAGTCGGCGGCGATCTACATGGATGCGCTGTTGCTGATCGAGCCGAAGGCGGCAACTGCGTACGAGGCGCGCAGCCAGCCCGTACCGACGCCAGCGAATCCTGCGGGAGCGGGTAGTTCCTCCAACGCGCCGGACTCAGGCCGTGCCGGGGCCAATGCCGCGACCGGAGGAAACCCAACCGCCGGCGCTGTACCCCCGCAACCCAAACGCTATTTCGCGACCATCGAACTGGATGCGGTGCGCGCGGCGGTCCAGTTCTCGAAAATTCAAAACGAATTGATCGGGTTGTTTACCGCGCATCCCTCGGCACGCGTGACAATCAAAGTGGACATCGAGGCGCACGACACACGGGGTTTCGACGAGGGCACGGTGCGCGCGGCCCGGGAAAACGGCAAGGTGCTCGGCGTGACGGGATCGGGGTTCGAATAGCCGCTGCGGGCAGATTCGCGATTACGACAAGACCGACAAGACGTTGTGCGGATGGAGGCCGAACAATCCGCAAGGCCGCCCGTCAAATCTCGTCAAAGTCTTCAGAAACGTTGTGCCACAAGGCTGCTTGGTGCCCAGGAGAGGACTCGAACCTCCACGGTTTTACCCGCTAGTACCTGAAACTAGTGCGTCTACCAATTCCGCCACCTGGGCAGGTTCCGGAACACGCCGGAGCGCTCCGGCGGGCCGCATAAGCTAGCGTGACGCCGGCCGGATTGTCAACGCGAGCTTGCGTTCGCGGCCCTTCCGCGCGACGCTGGAGCTCGCGGGCCGGAAAGCCGCGGGGTGGAGTCGCTGTCATGCACGGCAGCAGTGGGATGCCGGCGGGAAGTTCGACCGACGCGTTGTTCGCGGAGGTGTATGCGCGCCTGAAGGCGATGGCGTCGCGCCAGCTCGCCGGCCACCGCCGCAACGCCACGCTCGACACCACCGAGCTGGTGCACGAGTTGTATCTGCGGATGGGCGACCGCCCTGCGCTGCAGTTCCGGGAGCCGGCGCAGTTCTTTGCCTACGCGGCACGCGCGATGCGCCACCTGCTGATCAACCGCGCGCGCGACCGTCTGCGGCTGCGCGCCGGCGGCCAGTGGAACCGCGTGACGCTGGATGACCGCAACACGCAACTGGCGATCGAAACCGCCGAGCAGGCACTGGCGCTGGACGCGGCGCTGGATGAGCTGGAACAGACCGACGCGCGCGCGGCCAAGGTGGTGGAACTGCGCTACTTCGCGGGTCTGAGCCTGGAGCAGGTGGCCGAAACGCTGGAGCTGGCGCGCCGCACCATCGACCGCGACTGGCGCTTCGCACGCGCATTCATCAAGGCGCGTCTGGATTGAACCGTGGCATCCGGTGTCGCAACCGGCGCGCGCAAGGGGTTTATGACAGGACACGATCGGAGAATGCGCGGTGGATTCCACACCGACATTGCGCGACCTGTTCGAGGCGGCGCTGAAGCTGCCGTCCCCGGAACGCGCGCGCCTGCTGGCTGAACGCTGCGCCGATGCGTCGGTACGCGCGGAGCTGGAGCGCATGCTGGCGGCCGATGCGAACGAAGGCGAATGGCTGGGCGCCGGCGACGCGGCCAGCGCGGCGCAGGCGATCGGCGACACCGAAACCGTCGAACCGTTGCCCAGAGGCAGCCGGATCGGTCCGTTCGAACTGCTGGAAGTGCTGGGCGAGGGCGGTTCGTCCACCGTGTTCCGCGCCTTCCGCGATGTCGA
>JAJPHQ010000063.1 GCA_021325195.1 Gammaproteobacteria bacterium
ACTTTCTCAACGTCGCGAGTCCGGCACATGTCCGGACTCGCTCCCGACGGATCAATCGCTTGCAGCGCCTGATCCGCGGCAGGCCATCCATGGCCTGCGCTAGCAGGTTGTTTTTCAACACCTGCTAAGGATCATTGGCCGTTGCCGTTGGCGCGTGGAGCGGCGCGCACCGGCAGCGGCACGTTGCAGACGTCGATCCTGCCGGCCTTGTGGAGATACCACGCATCGGAGCGATTGCGGCGCGATTCCACCAGCGCCGCGAAGGTCGGCGTGTCGGTGCGCAGCACTTCCAGATGCATCCGTTCGGATGGCGGCAGGTCGGACGCCAAACGCACGCGCAGGATTTTCGTCTGCTGCGCCGGGTGGTTGTAGAACCCCATCGGCCCATCGCCGCGCGGCAGCGCCGAAAGATATGGCATGCCCTGCACCACGCGGCCGACCAGCGCGATGTTGCGATCGAGCTGGCGCGGCGCCTGGCCGATCACCGCATAGAGTTCGGTGCCGGGACCGGAATCGGGTGCGTTGTCGCGGCCGGCGCCGACCATGCCGTAACAGTGCACCAGCCAGGTCTTGCCCGTCTTCGGGTCGCGCGCGACCGGAAAGCCGTTGCTGAAGCCGACTTCCGGCGCATAGACGTCGCCATCCGGCAGCCCGGTGAAGGGCAGGTCGGGCGTGATGTCGCGCTCGAATTCCGGCGCAATCGTGGCCTTGGCCTTCCCGGGCGAACGCGGCGGGCGCGCGGGATGTTTCGCCTCGGCCGCGGGGTCGCCCCACTGCGTCACGAAATCGTCCTGCACGCGCAGGATCGCGAGGCCATCCCAGTAATGCTGGTGTGCCAGCGTGCGAAGGTTCTGCGCGTGCAGCGGCGCATAGGCCGGATCGAGTTCGATCACCACGCGCCCTTGCGGCAGATCCATGTACAGCGTGTCGTCCGGATTCAGCGGGCGCCAGTCGGAAGGTTTCGACGCGTCCAGCACCTGCTGCATGGTCGGCGCCGTGCGCGGGGTTGGCATATCGGCAGCAGGCGCAGCGAGCGTCAGGCACACCAGAAGAGAGGGCAACACGTGCCGGGCAATCGCGCTGATCGATGAAGAACCCCCCTCCCTTCGGGAGAGGGGCAGGGGTGAGGGTTCGGTGACCGCGTGACGACCGCAATGTGCCGAACCCTCACCCGCTTTTCGGGAACCCTTTCCCGGAGGGAGAGGGTTCTCGAGGGAGTTCGAAAAAGGCCCAGGCATGACGATCCCCCTATCGTGGCGTGTGAGCGCGGTTGAACAGGTCCGTGCCGAACGTGCGCAATTGCGGCGCGGCGGCGTAGCCGAGATGGGACAGACCGAACCAGTCCTCGATGCTGCGCAGCAGGCCGTAGTGGTTGTACGGCACGCCGGACACGGTGCCCGGCGCGATGAACGGCGAGATCATCACCGCGCCGATCCGTCCGCCGCCGGGACCGAACTGGCCGGGCTCGGGCGCGCCTTCGGGTCTGGTCTCGCCGCAGCATGCGGCGCCGTCGGTGCCCTCGTCGAAGGTGACGATCAGCACGCCGTCCTGCTTGAATGCGGGGGATTGCAGTATCCGCGGCACCCACTCGCGCAGGAATCTGTCGGCCGAGACCAGACCGCCGGGCTCGCCGTCCACGCACGGCGCGTCGTGGCCGTCATGGCACAGGTTGGGCGTGATGAAGGAAAAGTTCGGCGTGGTGTCGATGCGTTGCAGGTCATGCGGCAACCGGTCCAGATTGACCACGTGCGCCGCGCAATTCGCCGCATCGTCGATGATCGAGTGGAAATACACGAACGGGTCGTGCTTGTCGGCGTACTGGTCGCCCTTCTCCGCAAGCCGCGTGCGGTCCGGGCTGCCGATCGCCGCGTGCCCGCAGGCCGCCGCCTCGCGTCCGGGATCGGCGCCCATGTCCTCCATGTAGCCCTTCCACGAATAACCCGCGTCCTGCAACTGGTTGGCCAGCGTCTTCACGTCGGCGGGGTACACGCAACCCGAGCCACGGATCTGCCCGTCGCTGTCGAAACCCGGCGCGCTGCGCCTGAATTCGCTGAATACCTTGCAGTCCTGCTGGGTTTCAGGGTTGGGCGCCTGCCCGCTGATCATCGCGAGATAGTTGTCGAGGCTGTAATGCCCGATCGCGTAGTACTGCGTCAGCAGCGCGCCCTGCTTGGGCAGCTCGTGCGCAAGGTAAGGCGCAGGCGAATGCTCGCCGAAGGTGACCTGGTAGGGTTCGTTCTCCAGCACGATCAGGAACACGTGGCGGGGCGGATGCGCGAGCGCCGCACGCGGTGCATGCGGCGGCACGCTGGTGCACGCGGCCAGCACCGCGCCCGCGATCAGCGGCAGATACCGGTTTGTCCGCAGCCCGCGGAGAATGCGCCGTATCATGATCCGACCCCCTTTCGTGCAGGACGAGGTGCGCGCCAGCCCCGGCGCCCGAAACCGCACGATACCAAAGCAGGGGTGGCGATGTGATGACGCGTCGCGTCAGGCGCGGGCGTGCGCGGGTTCGACCAGCCGCTCGATCGCGACCGGCAGATAGCGCCGCGCGTAGGCCGGCGGATGCCGCTCGAAGACCTCGCGGGCGCGTCGCACGTGATGTTCCGCGGGCGCGTACACGAACAGGAAGGCGCCGCCGTTGCGCGCCAGTTCCGCGTCGTCGTGCAGGAAGCCTGCTTCGGTCCCGGCGAACTCCGCCAGCCGCGCCTCGGCGCGCTCCAGCCAGCTCGCCTTGCGGTGCGCCTCGAGCTGGTTCACCACGAAGTCGCCGGTGGCTGCGCGCACGTCCTCGGCCTCTGTCCCCGCCGCGGTAAAGGCCATCTCTGCGGCCTCGGCTTCGCGGAAACTTCGGTATCCGGCCACGATGTAATGACGCGGATAGAAGGTGCCGAACGAGGTGTCCCCCTGCTTGAAGAACGCCCAGTGCCTGATCATGGCCCGCACCTCGCATGCATCGGCGTGCGCGACGGCCACGCGGTGCGGCTTCCTTTTCGGGCCGCACGGCGTCACGAACCGGCAGCGTAGTCGCGGGGGCGCGAAGAAATTGTTGCGCCGGTGTTGAGGTTCACTTCACGGGCATGCCCGCGCGCGCGCCAGCATCGACATCCAGCAGAAACAACTCGTTGCCGCCGGTTCCTGCGGACAGGATCATCCCTTCGCTGACGCCGAAGCGCATCTTGCGCGGGGCGAGATTGGCGATGAACACCACGTGACGGCCGACCAGCTTGGACGGATCGGCATAGGCGGCCCGGATGCCGGAAAGGATCTGACGCCTGCCGAGTTCGCCGGCGTCCAGTTCGAAGCGCAGCAGCTTGTCCGAACCGTCCACCGCTTCGCAGGCCAGCACCTTGCCGATGCGAAGATCGAGCCTGGCGAAGTCGTCGATGGAGATGGTTTCGGGACTCGGGACTCGGGACTCGGGACTCGGAGATGCAGCGGCTCGCGCTTTTGAGCCCTCCCCTTCAAGGGGAGAGTTGGGTGGGGATGGGTTTGATTTAACCTGCAACGATTCTTTCGAGGCTTCGATCATGGCCGTGATCCGGTTGGGGTCGATGCGGGTGGCGAGAGGGGCGAACGGCTTGATGGCGTGGCCCAGCAATGGCGCGCGCGCGGCGTCGAAACGGGCCGGCCTGTCGTCGAGAAACTCGAACGCGCGCGTCGCGGTAGCCGGCACCGCGGGCGAAAGCCAGATCGTCAGCAGCCGGAAATAGTTGAGCGCCAGCGTCAGCACGATGTGCAATTCGTCGCGTCGGGATTCATCCTTCGCCATCACCCACGGTGCGTGGTCGGCGACGTAGGCGTTGGCTTCATCCGCCACCTCGATGATCAGGCGCACCGCGGCGGCGTAGTCGCGTGCTTCGTACAGCGCGGCGCAGGCTTCCAGCCTGGCGGCGGCCGCGTCGTAGCGCGCACGCGCCGTTTCCGGAAGTGTGTCCGCGAGCTTGCCGTCGAAGAACTTGTGCACGAAACCCGCGCAACGGCTGGCGATGTTTACCCATTTGCCGACCAGGTGCGAGTTGACGCGCTCCTCGAAGGCCTTCAGGTCGAGGTCGATGTCGGCCAGCGTCGGGCCCAGCATGGTGGCGAGGTAATAGCGCAGCCAGTCCGCATCCAGATGATCGAGATAGGTGCGTGCGTTGACGAAGGTGCCGCGCGACTTCGACATCTTGGCGCCGTCCACGGTCAGGAAGCCGTGCACGTTCACCGCGGTCGGCATCCCCAAACCGGCGCCGTGCAGCATCGCCGGCCAGAACAGCGTATGGAAATAGATGATGTCCTTGCCGATGAAGTGCACCATGTCGGTGTCGCTGCCGGCGCGGATGAAGCGTTCGAAATCGGCGGGCTTCAAATCAGGTTTCGAGCCGCGCTCGCACAGTTCCCTGAACGCGGCCAGATAGCCCACCGGCGCGTCCACCCACACGTAGAAATACTTGCCGGGCTGGCCGGGAATCTCGAAGCCGAAGTAGGGCGCGTCGCGCGACACGTCCCAGCTGCGCAGGCCGCCGGCGAACCATTCCTGCAATTTGTTGACGACTTCCGCTTGCAGGCCGCCAGCCGCGCGGCGTTCCTGCAGCCACGTTTTCAGCAGCACCTCGAAATCGGCCAGCTTGACGAAGAAGTGCAGCGATTCCTTTTCGACGGGTTTGGCGCCCGACACCACCGAATACGGATCGATCAGGTCGATCGGGTTGTAGGTGCTGCCGCACACCTCGCAGGCGTCGCCGTACTGGTCCTTCGAATGGCATACCGGGCACTCGCCCTTGATGAAGCGGTCGGGCAGGAACATCTGCCGCTCGGGGTCGAACAGTTGCTTGACCGGCTTCGATTCGACGTGTCCGTTTGCTTCCAGCGCCCGCCAGATCCGGTACGTCAGCTCACGATTGGCTTCGGTGTGGGTGCTGGAATAGTGATCGTAGGCGACGCCGAAATCGCGCAGATCGGCGGTGTGTTCCTTCCACACTCCGTCGATCAGCGCTTCCGGCGTGATGCCTTCCTTCTCCGCGCGCAGCATGATCGAGGTGCCATGCGCGTCGTCTGCGCAGACGTAGTGCACCGTGTGCCCGGCCATCCGCATCGCGCGCACCCAGATGTCCGACTGCACGTGCTCGACGATGTGGCCCAGATGGATGCGGCCATTCGCATAGGGCAGGGCGCTGGTGACCAGGATTTCGCGGGGCATTGCTGGGACTTGCGATCGAAAGGCGATCGCGGATTATCGCATGACACGAAAAGCGGTTTCGCGCGCGTAGCGCGCGACCTACTTTCCTTTCGGGAAAAGTAGGCAAAGCCATTGCGCCGGGCATGACGGTTTCGCCGACGTCGTGTCGGCGAAACTGCCCTTGGTGCTCGCCGATCGCGCGCCGGCGCGAACTCGGCCATCCCTGGCCTCGAACATGCGCGCCTTGCTCGCGCGATCGGCTGCGCGCCGCGGCGTCATGCAACGGCGCGGGGAAAGCTCACTCCGTTTCCGGCCATCCATGGCCTGCGCTTCTTCAATCACGATGCCATGCTGCCCAACGATCGCCCTCGGGATGTTCCGCTATCCCTTCATTGAACAACTGTTTGATTCTTTCCAAGTCATCGCCATGATTTTTGCCGATGATGGCTACAGGCCCGACAAGGGCAAATTCGCCCGCGTCAGGTGGAACGAAGTCTTGGGTGAATACCACAGGCTCGGACATTCCACGGGTCCACGCAGCTACTACCAAGACATCAACTTTGCCGTGATCCCCTTTTGCCAACCCTTCGCGGGCGAAAGCCCACAAGTCGAAACAGCCTTTGTATTTTTTCAAGCTGTCCCACCCTTGGCTCACGGCTTCATCTTGGGTCGCGGCTTCAAACGCAATCGATTGTCGATTTTCACCCTTTGTGAGCACCGCAAAGGGGCAGATCAACTCGCCGGGTTTCAGCCTGGAAACGATGGCCGCAGCATGCGCCATTACCAGACCTGCATGCTTGAGAATCTCGGCGGGCAATAATTCCGAGCCCATACAGATTTCTCGGCGAGTCCCGCATCACCACCCCATGTAATGCCCGCCATTGATCGCGAGGTTGGCGCCGGTGATCCACGCGGCCTTGTCGTCGAGGAAGAAGGCGACGGCGTAGGCGATTTCGTCGGGCTCGCCGAGCCGCCCCAGCGGAATCTGAGCGACGATCTTGGCGCGCACTTCCTCGGGCACGGCCATCACCATGTCGGTGCCGATGTAACCGGGCGAGACGGTGTTGACGGTGATGCCGAACCTGGCGTTTTCCTGCGCCAGTGAAATGGTGAAGCCGTGCATGCCGGCTTTCGACGCGGCGTAATTGGCCTGACCGTACTGGCCCTTCTGCCCGTTGATGGAGCTGATCTGCACGATCCGTCCCCACTTGCGCGCGCGCATGCCCTCGATGATCGGGCGAGTGACGTTGAAGCAGGCATTCAGGTTGGTGTTCACCACGTCGATCCACTGCTGGTAGGTCATCTTGTGGAACGTCGTGTCGCGGGTGATGCCGGCGTTGTTGATCAGGATGTCTATGGGGCCGAGCTTTGCCTCGATCTCGCGGACCATCGCCTCGCTGGAAACGGGGTCGGACACGTCGCCCCTGACGGTGCAGACCTCGATGCCTTCGGCGGCCAGCCTGTCGCGCCAGGCCCTGGTCTTTTCCTCGTTGCGGTAGTTGGTCGCGACCTTGTGACCCATCCGCGCCAGCCGATGGACGATCGCGGTGCCGATGCCGCCGGTGCCGCCGGTGACCAGTGCCACGCGTTGCTGGGCCATGTCGTGCTCCTTGTCTCGATCGGGGCGCGGAATTCGCCGGATCCATTCTAGACAGCAAAATCGCGCGGGAATGCTGCACTGCGATCGGCGGTCGTGTGCGCAGGTTCGGCCAACGTCAGCACGCGGCAGCGCGGCAGGTGCGCCATGTCGAACGCGGCCAGCGCGTCGTCGAGCAGCGCCCGCGGTTCGCGGGCGCGCAAGGCGTCGCCGGGAATGCCCAGCGCCGCCAGCGCCGTGCGCAGCGCGGGCAACGGGTCGCCGGGATCGATCGCCGCGGCGCCGGCGGACTTGGACAGCTTGCGGCCCTCCCGATCGACCAGTACGGGCAGGTGCAGGCAGGACGGATCGCACAGGCCCAGCAGGCGGCGCAGGAACATCTGGCGCGGCGTGGAATCCAGCAAATCGGCGCCGCGCACGACCTGGGTGATGCCCGGCGCGGCATCGTCGATCGCGCAGGCGAGCTGGTAGGCGAACGGCCCGTCCGCGCGCTTGACCACGAAATCGCCCGCGCTGTCGGCGAGATGCCAGTGCTGCGGGCCTTGCAGCACGTCGTCGAATTCGATCACGGCGTCGCCCACGCGCACGCGCCAGGCCGGTTCGCGCGAAGGATCAGGTTTCGCCACGCAGGTGGCGGGATGCAAACCGCCCGACGCGGCGAGATCGGCGCGCGAGCACCAGCAGGGATACACGTGGCCTTCCGCGCGCAGCCGCTCGAACGCCGCCGCGTAAGCGGCCATGCGCGTGCTCTGGTAGAGCGGCGGTTCGTCCGGTTCCAGCCCGCAGGCGCGCAAGCTGCGCAGGATCGAATCCGCCGAGCCCGGCACTTCGCGGGGCGGGTCGATGTCCTCGATCCGCACCAGCCATCTGCCGCCGGCCCCCGGATCGGTTCCGGGGCCTGGCTTGCGCGCGCAAAGCCAGCTTCCCAGCGCGGCCAGCAGCGAGCCTAGGTGCAGGTCGCCGGTGGGCGACGGGGCGAAGCGGCCGCGGTGAGAACCGGAACCCCGCTCCGCTCGGGAGAGGCGACGCGTAGCGCCGGGCGCGCGGCGCTGGGGTGAGGGCCCGGTTTGCTGGATTGGATGGGGAATCACCGAACCCTCGTCCGCCCCGCCCTTGCGTCCACGAGAACGCCCCGTTTTTGACGAAGCCACTCCATCGACTCAAGTGGTGGGACACCCTCTCCCGGCGGGAGAGGGGAGAAGCTAGTATGCGGCAACGCCGCGCGGCGGGGACCACACGACGGGAGGCATTCCATGAACGCAGTGACCGGCCTGGCGCCGCGCAGCGAACTGACGATCCGCGGCATCCTGATCGGCGTGGTGATCACGGTGGTGTTCACTGCCGCGAACGTCTATGCGGGATTGAAGGCCGGATTGACGTTCTCCACCTCGATCCCCGCCGCAGTGATCTCGATGGCGCTGCTGAAGGCCGTGCGCGACGCGACCATCCAGGAGAACAACATCGTGCAGACCGTGGCGTCCGCCGCGGGCACGCTGTCGTCGATCATCTTCGTGCTGCCGGGCCTGGTCATGATCGGCTGGTGGACCGGTTTTCCGTTCTGGACCTCGTTCGGCATCTGCGTCACCGGCGGCATCCTGGGCGTGATGTACACCATCCCGCTGCGGCGCGCGCTGGTCACCGATTCCGACCTGCCGTACCCCGAGGGCGTGGCCTGCGCGGAAGTGCTGAAGGTGGGCGCGGGTGGCAGCGCCGAAAAGCTCGGCAACATTCCGGTGGAAACACGCGCACACGCCGATTCGCCGCCGCAGGCGGCGGAGGGCGGCGGGGCGGGAGTGCGTGCGGTGATCACCGGCGCGGTGGCATCGGCGATCTTCTACGTGATCGTGCAGACCCGGGTGTTCGCGTCCGACGTCGCCTCGTATTTCCGGATCGGCGAGCGCGGCGCGACCAGCGGTTTCGATTTCAGCCTGTCCTTCATGCTGTTCGGCGTCGGCCACCTGGTCGGCCTGTGGGTCGGCGTGGCGATGGGCGTGGGCGCGCTGATCGGCTGGGCCTGGGCGGTGCCGCACTTCACCGCGTTGCATCCGGCCGCGGGCGCCGCGGCGGACGTCGCGCAGGACGCGTGGAGCCATTACGTGCGCTTCGTCGGCGCGGGCACCATCGGCGTGGCCGCGATCTACACGCTGGCCAAACTGGTGAAGCCGGTGATCGCGGGACTGGCCGGCGCGTTGCGTGCCTCGCGCGCGCGCAGCGCCGGCACGCTGGCTTCGATGCCGCGCACCGAACACGACATGCCGATCGGCATGGTGGGCCTGATCTCCCTGCTGTGTCTGATTCCCGTCGCGTTCCTGTTGTGGAGTTTCAGCCGCACCAGCGGGCTTGGCGACCACACCTGGCTGCTGACGATCGGCGGCGTGCTGTTCGTGGTGATCCTGAGCTTCGTCGTGTCCGCGGTGTGTGGTTACATGGCCGGCCTGATCGGTTCGAGCAATTCTCCGCTTTCCGGCATCGGCATCCTCGTCGTGATCATCGCCGCGCTGCTGCTGGTGCTGGGCGTGCAGGCGGCGACCGAGGTGGGCGCCGGCAAGGCGCTGGTGGCGTTCGCGCTGTTCATCACCGCGATCGTGTTTGCGGTGGCGTCGATCGCCAACAACAACCTGCAGGATCTGAAAACCGGGCAACTGGTCGATGCCACGCCCGAGAAACAGCAATGGGCGCTGGTGATCGGCGTGATCGCGGGCGCAATCGTGATTCCGCCGGTGCTGAACCTGTTGCAGCAGGCCTACGGTTTCAACGGCGCGCCCGGCGCCGATCCCGCGCGTGCGCTGCCCGCGCCGCAGGCCGGCCTGATTTCCGCGCTGGCGCAGGGCGTGATCCAGCACAACATCGACTGGAGCCTGATCGGCATCGGCGCCTTGATCGGCGTGGCGGTGATCATCGTCGACGAAATCCTGCGGCGCGTGCCCGGCAAGACCAGCCTGCCGCCGCTGGCGGTGGGCCTGGGCATCTACCTGCCGACCTCGACCACGCTGATGGTGGTGGTCGGCGCGATCATCGGCGCGATCTTCGACAGGCGCGCCGAACGCGGCCGCAATCCGGAAGGCACCAAGCAGCTCGGCGTGCTGCTGGCTTCCGGCCTGATCGTGGGCGAAAGCCTGCTGGCGGTGATCGTGGCCGCGCTGGTCGCGTTCGCCGACCAGCTCGGATTCAAGAACCCGAAAGAACCCCTGGCGCTGGTGGGCGATGGCTTCGCGACGCCGGCGCTGATCCTGGGCGGCATCGTGTTCGCCGCGATCGTGATCGTGACCTACCTGTGGGCCGCCCGGAGGGGCCGCGCCCCGGCTTGAGAAACCTTTTCCGCAACTCCATAGTCCAAGCGGAGCAACCGCCCGGAGTCTGCCTGTCATGCGCCGCATCCTGCTTTTCGTGCTCACCAACATCGCCGTGCTGGCGCTGCTGGCCATCGTCTGCCGGATCTTCGGCATCGACCAGTGGACCGCCGCGCACGGCTACGGCGGCCTCGGCGCGCTGCTGGTGTACGCCGCGGTGTTCGGTTTCGGCGGCGCCTTCATTTCGCTGGCGATGTCGAAGTCGATCGCCAAGTGGAGCACCGGCGCGCGGGTGATCGACCAACCGCAGGACGAAACCGAACGCTGGCTGGTCGCGACCGTGCAGCAACTGGCGAACAAGGCCGGCGTCGGGATGCCGGAGGTCGCGATCTACGACGGCCCCGAGATGAACGCGTTCGCCACCGGCATGAGCCGCAACCACGCGCTGGTGGCGGTCAGCGCGGGCCTGCTGCAGAACATGGCCCGCGACCAGATCAGCGCGGTGCTGGGTCACGAACTCACCCACGTCGCCAACGGCGACATGCTGACGATGACGCTGCTGCAGGGCGTGATGAACACCTTCGTGATCTTCCTGGCGCGCGTGGTCGGGCGGATCGTGGACAGCGCGATGGGCGGCTCCAACAACCGGGGCGGCGGGCTGGGCTACTTCGCGATCGTGATCGTGCTGCAGATCGTGTTCGGCCTGCTCGCCTCGCTGGTGGTGATGGCGTTCTCGCGCTGGCGCGAATTCCGCGCCGACGCGGGCGGCGCGCGTCTGGCCGGCCGCGACCGGATGATCTCGGCCTTGCAGCGGCTGGGCCAGCAGGACGGCGCCAACACCCTGCCCAAGGCGATCGCCGCGTTCGGGATTTCCGACCGCGTGGGGCAGGGCATCGCGCGGTTGTGGATGAGCCATCCGCCGCTGGAGGAGCGGATCGCGCGCCTGCGCGGCATCGCGGCGCTTTGAGGTTCTCGCCTCCCCCTCCTTCGGAAGAGGGCTGGGGGCACGAATTGATTCCCGCCGCGGGTTGGCCCGACCTCTGGCGCGGCGGAAAACGTCGAGATTTCTCCGAGGCGTTCACCGCGTGCAAGGGGTCGGGCACCGAATCGCCATCATGCCGGAGTGTCAGTTGCATGAACGCCACCACCGAAACCCGTCCCTTCGAGGCCGAAGTCGCGCAGGTCCTGCATCTCGTGACGCACTCGCTGTACTCGCACAAGGAAATCTTCCTGCGCGAGCTGATTTCCAACGCTTCCGACGCCTGCGACAAGCTGCGTTTCGAGGCGATCGGCAAGCCCGACCTGCTGGGCGACGACAGCGAATTCCATATCGACGTCGAATTCGACAAGCACGCGAAAACCGTCAGCGTGCGCGACAACGGCATCGGGATGAGCCGCGACGAGGTGATCGGGAACTTGGGTTCGATCGCCAGTTCCGGCACCCGGCGGTTCCTCGAATCCTTGAGCGGCGAGCAACAGGCCGATGCACGCCTGATCGGCCAGTTCGGCGTGGGCTTCTATTCCGCGTTCGTGGTGGCCGACAGGGTGACGGTGCTGTCGCGCCGCGCGGGCGCGGACGCCAAGGACGGCGTGCGCTGGGAAAGCGACGGCAAGGGCGAATATTCGCTGGCCGTCGAGGAAATCCCCGCGCGCGGCACGTCGGTGATCCTGCACTTGAAGGACGACGACACCGAATTTCTCGACAACTGGAAGCTGCGGGATTTGATCCGCAAGTATTCCGACCACGTCGCGTTCCCGATCCGGATGCGCAAGCAGAAGGACGGCAAGCCCACCGAGGAGTGGGAAACGGTCAACGACGCCTCGGCGCTGTGGGCCAAGTCCAAGTCCGAAATCGGCGATGACGACTACAAGGCGTTCTACAAGTCGCTGGGGCATGATTTCAGCGATCCACTGGCGTGGACCCACAATCGCGTCGAGGGCGCACAGCGCTTCACCACGCTGCTGTACATCCCCGCGCAGCCGCCGTTCGACCTGCTGATGGGCGCGCGCGACGAGCGCCGCGGCGTCAAGCTCTACATCAAGCGCGTCTTCATCATGGACGCGGCCGAGGAACTGTTGCCCAATTACCTGCGTTTTGTGCGCGGCGTGGTCGATGCCGACGACCTGCCGCTCAACGTCAGCCGCGAGATCCTGCAGCACAACCGCCAGATCGAACGGATCAAGGCGTCCTGCGTCAAGCGCGTGCTGGACCTGATCGAAAAACTGGCGAAGGACGAGCCGGAAAAATTCAAGACCTTCTGCAAGGCCTTCGGCAACACGCTGAAGGAAGGCATCGTCGAGGATCCTTCCAGCCGCGAACGCATCGCCAGGCTGTTGCGTTTCGCCTCGACGAAAGGCGAAGGCGCCGAGCAGAACGTGTCGCTGGACGATTACGTCGCGCGGATGCAGCCGGGCCAGGATGCGATCTGGTACGTCACCGCCGACAGCTATCGTGCGGCGGCCGGCAGTCCGCAACTCGAAGCCTTCAAGGCCAAGGGCATCGAGGTGCTGCTGATGTTCGACCGGATCGACGAATGGATCATGGGCCAGTTCGCCGAGTATGCGGGCAAGCCTTTCCGCAACGTCGCCAAGGGCGATCTGCCGCTGGACGAGGCCGACAGGAAGAAACAGGAAGAGATCGCGAAGGAAGCCGAGCCGCTGCTGAAGAAGCTCAAGGATCTGCTGGGCGATCGCGTCACCGACGTGAAGGTGTCCGCGCGCCTCACCGATTCGCCGTCGTGCCTCGCGCTGTCCGACTACGATCTCGCGCCGCACCTCGCGCGGCTGCTGCGTGAAGCGGGGCAGGATGTGCCGGAATCGAAACACACGCTGGAAATCAATCCCGCGCACGCGCTGGTCAAGCGGGTCGAGTCGGAAACCGACGAGGCCAGGGCGAAAGACCTCGCGCTGCTGCTGCTGGAGCAGGCCGAGATCACCGCCGGTGCGCAATTGCCCGATCCGGCGGCGTTCGTGCAGCGGATGAACCGGTTGCTGTCGGCTTGATGATGGCGTCCGCGATCGAACCCGTTCGCCTCGATGCGTGGCTGTGGGCCGCACGGTTCTTCAAGACCCGCGCGCTCGCGAAGCAGGCGGTCGAGCGCGGACGCGTGACGCTCGCGGGCGCGGCATTGAAACCGTCGCATCCGGTGAAGCCCGGCGACGCGCTGCGCATCGTGCGCGGCGAGGAAACCTTCGAAGTCGAAGTGACGGGGCTCGCGCACAAGCGTGGTTCGGCTGCGCTCGCACAAACGCTGTACCGCGAATCGGAAACGTCGGTCGAGGCGCGCGAAGCCGCGCGCGAACGGCGCCACGCCGAACGCACCGGCTACCAGCCGCCGCCCAGACGCCCCGACAAGCGCGCGCGGCGGTTATTGCGCGCACTGGGCGACATCGAAGCCCATTGATCCATCACGCCAGCGTCAGCTTCACCTCGATGTTGCCGCGCGTGGCGTTGGAGTAAGGACACACGACGTGCGCCTTGTCCACCAGCGCCTGCGCCTGTTCACGGTCCATGCCCGGCAGCGAAATGCGCAATTCCACCTGCAAGCCGAAACCGGTCGGGATCGGACCGATGCCGACGCGGCCCGTGATCGACGCGTCTGCGGGCACGGCGACTTTTTCCTTGCCGGCGACGAACTTGATCGCGCCGAGAAAACACGCCGAATAGCCGCAGGCGAACAGTTGTTCGGGATTGGTGCCCTCGCCGGTGCCGCCCATCTCCTTGGGTGGTGTCAGGCGCACGTCGATCTTGCCGTCCGAGGTTCTGGCGCGGCCGTCGCGTCCGCCGGTGGCGGCGGCTTCGGCGGTGTAGAGGATTTTTTCGGGTTTCATGGCGAATCTCCGTGATGGAAGAAAGGAAAGCAGCCGTGCCGCAACACTTCGCGGCGGCCAGATCAAGTCAGGGCTCAGGTTTTCAGACCCAGGGCCTTTGCCACGCCCGCGCCGTAGGCCTTGTCGGCCTTCGTGCAGTTGGCGACGTGGCGGCGCCGGATCTCTTCCGGCACGCCCTGCATAGCGCGGGCGGTGTTTTCGAACAATGCTTTCCTTTGTGCCGGCGTCATCAATCTGAACAGGTCGCCCGGCTGGGTGTAGTAGTCGTCATCGTCCTCGCGGAAATTCCATCGATCGGCCGGTCCCCCGATGGACAACGGCGGCTCGCGAAAGTCGGGCTGTTCCTGCCATTCGCCGTAGCTGTTCGGCTCGTAGTGCAAGGTGCTGCCGAGGTTGCCGTCCACGCGCATCCCGCCGTCCCGGTGGAAACTGTGGAACGGGCAGCGCGGCTTGTTCACCGGAATCTGGTGATGGTTCACGCCGAGCCGGTAACGTTGCGCGTCGCCGTAGGAAAACAGCCGGCCCTGCAACATCTTGTCGGGCGAGAAGCCGATGCCGGGAACGATCTGCGCGGGGTTGAACGCGCTCTGCTCGACCTCGGCGAAATAGTTTTCCGGGTTCCGGTTGAGTTCCCACACGCCGACTTCGATCAGCGGATAGTCCTTCTTCGACCATACCTTGGTCAGGTCGAACGGATGGAAACGATACGTCGCGGCCTCGGCCTCGGGCATGATCTGCACGCACAGTTTCCACTTCGGGAAGTCACCGCGTTCGATCGCCTCGTACAGGTCGCGTTGCGAGCTTTCCCGGTCACCGGCGATGATCGCAGCCGCCTGTTCGTCGGTGAGGTTCTTGATGCCCTGCTGGCAGACGTGGTGGAACTTCACCCAGAAGCGCTGGTTCTTCGCGTTGATGAAGCTGAAGGTGTGCGAGCCGAAGCCGTGCATGTGGCGGTAACTGGCGGGGATGCCGCGGTCGCTCATCAAGATGGTGACCTGGTGCAGGGCTTCCGGCAGCGAGGTCCAGAAGTCCCAGTTGTTGCGCGCGTTGCGCAGGTTGGTGCGCGGGTCGCGTTTCACCGCATGATTCAGGTCGGGGAATTTCAGGGGATCACGGAAAAAGAACACCGGGGTGTTGTTGCCGACCAGATCCCAGTTGCCTTCCTCGGTGTAGAACTTCAGCGCGAAGCCGCGGATGTCACGTTCGGCGTCGGCGGCGCCACGCTCGCCTGCAACGGTCGAGAAGCGTGCGAAAAGTTCGGTCTGCTTGCCGACTTTCGAGAAGATCTTCGCCTTGGTGTACTTCGTGATGTCTTTGGTCACCGTGAACGTGCCGAAGGCGCCCGAACCCTTCGCGTGCATGCGACGCTCGGGGATAACCTCGCGGTCGAAGTGCGCGAGTTTTTCGAGGAACCAGACGTCCTGCAGCAGCATCGGACCGCGCGGTCCGGCGGTGAGGCTGTTCTGGTTGTCAGGCACGGGCGCGCCGGCGGCGGTGGTGAGGCGTGGTTTGCGGGGCTTGGCCATGGCAGCCTCCTCGTCGGATGGGAAGTCGCAGCATAGGCCATTCCCTTCCCGCGATGAAAATCGATTGTTTCGATTCGGGTGATAGCCGCTGACTATGCCGCAGGCTTCCTCTGCGCGTTGCGTTGCGCACGGCGCGCCTGCCACACGTACAGCGGAATGCCCAGCGCCAGCAGAATGAAGTTCCAGTACACCGCTTCCTCGCCCGCGCCGATCACGGCCCACAGGGAGAAGCCGAATGCGGCGCAGGCCAGCACCACGTTGCGCACCGGCACCGCGCGGCCATCGCGGTATGCCAGCACGATGTCGGCCATGGCGCTGAACAGATAGGCGACCACGACGCTCAGGGTGGAAAGCAGCACGATGAAGGTGAACATCTCCACCATGCCGCGGGTGTAGTTGGCCAGCACCATCATGCTGGTGATCGCGGCCGCGACCAGCAGACCGATCACCGGTGTCGCCTGCATGGATTCACGCGCGAAGAAACGCGGAAACAAACCGTCGTTTGCCACGGCCTGCGGAAACTGGCCGGCGATCAGGATCCAGCCGTTCAATGCGCCGAAGCTCGACACCGCTGCGGCGCCCGCGATCAGCCAACCCGCCCATCCGCCCCACAGCAGCCGTCCGGCATCCGCGAACGGTGCCTGCGATTTCGCGAGTTCGGAAGCGGGCAGCACGCCCATCACCGCCGTGGTGCAGGCGATGTACACCACGGCCGCGATCGCGGTGCCCAGCAGGGTGGCGCGGGGGATGGTTTTTTCGGGCTCGCGTACGTGTCCCGCGGGAATCGTGGCGGCTTCGACGCCGATGAAGGCGAACAGCGTCGCCGCGACACAGACGTTGATCGCGCTCCACGCAGGACCGGCTTGCGGCCCGGGCCTCAGCAGGTGCGGGTCGAAATGTGCGTAGCCGAACAGCGCCAGCGCCAGCAGCGGCGACAGCTTCAGGATCGTGGTCACGACTTGCACGATGCCCGCGCTGCGTATGCCCGCGATATTCACCGCGGCCAGCACCCAGATCGCGGCGATCGCGGCCAGAGCGCCGAACAAGGCGTTCCCGCCGATCACGGGGAACAGCGCGGACAGATAACTCGCGAACGCGACGGCAATCGCCGCGTTGCCGCCGACCAGGCCGACCCAGTAGATCCACGCCACCAGGAAACCGACGCAGTCGCCGAAGGCTTCGCGGCTGTACGCGTACGGACCGCCCGCCCGCGGCGCGCGTTTGGCCAGGCGGTAGAACACGCCGGCCAACAGCAGCGCGCCGCACGCGCTGATCAGCCAGCCGATCAGGCCGTAGCCGCCGTAGGGCGCCAGCGACGCGGGCAGCAGGAACACGCCCGAGCCGATCATGTTGCCCAGCACCAGCGCCGTCGCGATGACCAGTCCGATCCGGCGCTTCGATTGGTTCACGGGTGTTCCCCGGCAACGCGATGGCCGCCGCACAATTGCATGCGTACAGCGCCGGAAGGCCGCCGCCCTGCGGCGCCGGGACCCGTTGCATGCGGGCCGCGTGCATGACGCGCCCTACACGAACGGAAGCGTAGCATGGCACGGTCGGCCGTCGGATCCGGCGGCGACCCCGCTCGATCGGGTGCGGTCATGGCTGCGCGCTCGCTTCTGGTGAGGGGAGGGATGCTGGTCGCCCTCGGCGTGGCGGCGCCGGGCGTGGCGGCCGCGCCGGTGTGCCCGCGGCCCGCAGCGGTCACGGGGGAACGCTGGGCCGG
The DNA here is from genome assembly GCA_021325195.1 of Gammaproteobacteria bacterium. GTDB lineage: Bacteria > Pseudomonadota > Gammaproteobacteria > Xanthomonadales > Rhodanobacteraceae > 66-474. Next base: position 17,129 of record JAJPHQ010000063.1, read on the forward strand.
CGAGGCCGAGTGGCAGGCCATCCAGCGGGCGGGTTTGCGCTATGGCGCGATCCGGATCGAGGTGGACAACGTCTATGACCTCACCGATCCGCGCGAGAACACCTGGTACACCCGCGCCGCCGACTTCGTGCACATCCGCACCCGCGAGTGGGTGGTGAAGCACCTGATGCTGATCAAGCCGGGCCAACCGGTCAGCGCGCAGCAGGTTTACGAGGCGATCCGCCATCTGCGCGAACAGACCTTCGTGCGCGCCGCCGACATCACGCCGCTGGGCTGCGCGGACGGCACCGTGAACGTGCTGGTCGATGTGCGCGACGCGTGGACGCTGAAGATCGACACGCGCTTCGCGCGCGCGGGCAATGCCAACGAATGGCGCTTCAAGCTGGAGGATTCCAATTTCCTGGGCACCGGGCGGACGCTTGCGATCGGACGCCAGAAAACGCTCGAGCGCAGCATGAACGTGCTGGAGTATCTCGATCCCACGCTGGCCAATACCGACTGGACCATGGCCGCGTACTACGAGGATCTTTCGGACGGCAAGGCCGAGTCGCTGGCGATATCGAGGCCGTTCCTGCTCGACACCACGCCGTGGGGCGCCGATTTCGCGGCGCTGAACCAGCATCTGAATCTCGGCTTCTACAACCGGGGCGTGGAAGCCTGGTACCTGCCGCAGCGCGAACGGCAATTCCAGGCGGACTGGCAGAAGCTGCTGAGCTTCGACGGCAAGACCGCGTTGCGCGCGGGCATCGCCGCGGACTACGAGCATTACGGCTACGGGCCGCCGGTGGAGGTGAGCCCGGGCGTGCTGCCGCCGCCGCTGGCGTATCCGCGCAGCGTGGCGGGCATCGGGCCGGTGGTCAGCCTGCACCAGGACGATTACGCCAGTTTCATGAACCTGCGCGAGGTCGAACGGGTCGAGGATTACAACCTGGGCTGGGATGTCAGCGCGCAGGTGCTGTGGGATTCGACCGCGCTGGGTGGAACCGTGAACGGACCCGGCGTGACCGTGACGGCGAGCAAGGGTTTCGAGCCGTTGCCGAAATGGGTGGTGCTGACCGATGGCGAGTTTTCGGCGCGGCGCGACGGCGGCAACTGGCGCAACGAATCGCTGACGGCGGAAGCCACCGCGTATGGCCAGCCGTGGAGCCGGCAAACGCTGGTGTTCCACGTCGATTACGCCTCGCTGCTGCATCCCGATCCCGAGAACCGTCTCTACATCGGCGGCTTCCAGGCGCTGCGCGGCTACCCCAACTTCTACGCCACCGGCAACCGGCGCGTGCGCGTGACCGTCGCCGACCGGATCGTGACGCCGATGGTGTGGTTCCACACCTTCCAGGTCGGCTTCGTGGTGTTCAGCGACAGCGCGATCGTGGACCGCGGCGCGGGACAGGGCTGGAGCAAGTGGTATTCCAGCGCGGGTGCGGGTTTCCGGATCGGCAACCTGCGCGGCTCGTTCAACCGCGTGCTGTATTTCACCGTCGCCGAACCGCTCGTCACCGACGTCGGCATTCACCGGCGTCCCGAATGGGTCGTGGGCAACGTGCTGACGTTCTGACCTGCGCGCGGCGCCAGGTCGCGCAGAAAACGGATCGTCTCACGGGTCGTCCTTGCCGCAGCTCGGACCCAGCCACTGGCCGGACGACCGGCCCTGCATCACGTAGTGGCCGCCCATGTGCGGATCGTCGCCTTCCATCCGGAAGGTGCCGGAATACGCCTTGCCGCCCGCGGTGATCGTTCCGTCGATCACGCCGTGGCGAGGGCCGTGAGCGCCGTTGCACGTGATGTCGGCATGGAAATGACTGCCCGACCAGCTGGCGTTCCGCGAGGTGCAGGATTTGTCTTGGCTGAAATCGGGATGCTCGTCCCTGGCGGCTTGCTCCGGCGTCAGGCACTGCTTGAAGGTGTGCGGCTCGGTGAAGTCGGGCAGCTTGATGCCGCGCGCCTTCATCTGCGCCTGCACTTCGGGCGGGATCTGCACGCCGCCCTGGGTGAAATGCATCTGGCTGGTGATCTCCCATTCGCCGGGCACGCGGTGCGCGGCAAGCACGGTGCAGGGCAGGGCGGCGGCCGTCAGGACGGCCGCGATCGCGACGGACTTGCGCATGCTGGATCCCCCTTGGCTGACGGCACGCGGGAGCCTACGCCTGCATGCAAGCCGCCGCCAGTGCCGGTGTGCGGGCGTGGCATCCTTCAAGGCTTGACGCGTTGCTTCAGGCGATACAGCCAGTCCAGCGCTTCGCGAGGCGTCAGGGCATCCGGGTCGAGCGCGTCCAGCTCGCGGGCCAGCGCGGCCAGTTCCGGATCGGGTGCGGGAGCGAACAGGTCCGCCTGTGGTGCCGCCTTGCCGGCGGGTCCGTACGGTTTCGCGATGGCGCCGGGATGGCCGAAGCGTTCCAGCGACGCCAGCGTCTGCCTGGCTTCCGCGATCACCGCCTTGGGCAATCCCGCCAGCGCGGCGACCTGCAGGCCGAAGCTGCGGTCGGCCGGGCCTTCCTTCACAGCGTGCATGAACACCAGTTGCTCGCCCAGTTTCGGGTCGTGGTATTCGACCGCGTCGAGGTGCACGTTGGCGATGCCATCGTATTGCGAGGCGAGTCCGGTCAGCTCGAAGTAGTGCGTCGCGAACAGCGTGAACGCGCGGTTGACCGTCGCGAGGTGCACCGCCGTCGCGCGCGCCAGCGCAAGGCCGTCGTAGGTCGAGGTGCCGCGCCCGACCTCGTCCATCAACACCAGCGAATTCGCCGTCGCGTTGTGCAGGATGTTGGCGGTTTCGCTCATTTCGACCATGAAGGTCGATTGCCCACGCGCGAGGTCGTCGCCCGCGCCGATCCGGGTGAAGATGCGGTCGATCGGGCCGATCGTCGCACGCGTCGCCGGCACGTAGCTGCCGATGTGCGCCAGCAGCACGATCAACGCGTTCTGGCGCATGTAGGTGCTCTTGCCGCCCATGTTGGGGCCGGTGATCACCAGCATCCGGCGGCCGTCGTCGAGGGCGAGGTCGTTGGGCTCGAACGGCTCGTCGCGCACCTGCTCGACCACCGGATGCCGGCCGCGTTCGATCGCGATCACGGGCTCTTCCACCAGTGCCGGCCGCGACCAGTCCAGCGCGTCCGCGCGCTCGGCCAGCGCGGCCAGCACGTCCAGTTCGGCCAGCGCCTGCGCGGCCTGTTTCAGCGGCGCGAGGCGTTCGATCAGCGCATCCAGCACGCCGTCGTACAGCGCGCGTTCGCGCATCAGCGCGCGTTCCTTGGCCGACAGCACCTTGTCCTCGAAGGCTTTCAGTTCCTCGGTGATGTAGCGCTCGGCGTTCTTGGTGGTCTGGCGGCGGGTGTAGTGCGCGGGCGCCCTGGCATCGTGCGTCTTGCCGAATTCGATGTAGTAGCCGTGCACGCGGTTGTAGCCGACCTTCAGCGTCGGGATGCCGGTGGCGGCGCGCTCGCGTTGTTCGAGCTCGACGAGGTATTGATCGGCGTTCGTCGAGAGTTGCCGCAGCTCGTCCAGTTCGGCGTCGTAGCCGTCGGCGATCGCGCCACCCTCGCGCAGCAGCGCGGGCGGGCGTTGCACGATGGCCGTTTGCAGCAGGCGTGCCGTGTCCTCGTGCTCGCCGAGACGTTCCAGCAGTTCATGCAGCAGCGGCGAAGCTTCTTGAAGAGTGCGGGCAGGGATGCCCGCTTTTGGATTCTCGCGCTCGGGGACGAGCGCATGGAAAACCGCCCTCCGGAAACCCGGCGCGGCGGCCAGGCCATCGCGCAGCGTGGCGAGATCGCGCGGCCGCGCCGAACGCAGCGCGACGCGCGCGAGGATGCGCTCGAGGTCGCCGATCGCGCGCAGCTTCTCGCGCAACGTGTCCAGCACGCCGGATTCGATCAGCGCGTCCAATGCCTGATGTCGGAGGCGCAGGGCCGCGTGGTCGCGCAATGGCCGGTGCAGCCAGCGCCGCAACGCGCGCGCGCCCATCGGCGTGATGGTGGAATCGAGCACGCCCAGCAGGGTGTAGCGCACCTCGCCGCTGGGATGCGAGTCGAGCTCGAGGTTGCGGCGGGTGGCGGCGTCCAATGCCACGGTTTCATCGGCCGATTCGACCGCGAGCCCGGTCAGGTGGGGCAGCGCGGCCTTCTGTGTTTCCTGCAGGTAACCGAGCAGGCAGCCGGCCGCGGCAATGGCAGCGGAAAGATGCTCCGCGCCGAACCCGGACAGGTCGCGTGTGCCGAAGAATCGCGTCAGCTCGCGCCGCGCGCTGGTTTCGTCGAAATGCCAGGGCGGACGCTTGCGCAGGCCGTTCAAGGCGGCGACGGCCGGCGGCCAGGCGACGTCCTCGGCGACCAGCGTTTCCGCCGGGTTCAGGCGTGCCAGCTCCGCCGCGAGCGCATCGGCGTCGGCCACTTCGCCCAGCAGGAACCGTCCGCCGGCCAGATCCACCCACGCCAGTCCGTAATCCGACTTTCCCGCGGCGATGGCGAGCAGGAGATTGTCGCGCCGCTCGGGCAGCAGCGCCTCGTCGGTCAGCGTGCCGGGCGTGACGACGCGAATGACCTTGCGCTCCATCGGGCCCTTGCCGTTCGGATCGCCGATCTGCTCGCAGATCGCGACCGACTCGCCCGCGCGCACCAGCCTGGCCAGGTAGGATTCGACCGCGTGATACGGCACGCCCGCCATCGGAATCGGCGCGCCGGCCGATTCGCCGCGCTGGGTCAGGGTGATGTCCAGCAGCCGCGCGGCCTTGCGGGCGTCGTCGTAGAACAGTTCGTAGAAATCGCCCATCCGGAAGAACAGCAGCGTGTCCGGGTATTCCGCCTTGGCGGCGAAATACTGGCGCATCAGCGGCGTGTGGCGGGCGAGGCTGGCCTGATCCATCGGGCGCGGACGACAACGGCGGAGCCGGAAGTTTCGCATGCATCGGCCGGCGGTCCAAAATGCCGGCTGGCCTGTCACGGAAATGCAATGTTCCGCCGCTGCAATAATCGCGTCATCGAGCGGATACGGATACCGGGCATGCACAAGCGCATCCTCATCGTCGAGGACGAAGCCTCGATCCGCGACATGGTCGCCTTCGCGCTGCGCAAGGCGGACATGGACGCGGTCAACGCCGCCGACGCCCGCGCGGCGCTGGTTGCCATCGCCGACAAGCCGCCCGACCTGATCCTGCTGGACTGGATGCTGCCGGGGATGAGCGGGCTGGAACTGGCCCGGCGCCTGCGTCGCGAGGAGGCCACCGCCGAGGTGCCGATCATCATGCTGACCGCCCGCGGCGAGGAGGCGGACCGCGTCAACGGCCTCGAGGCCGGCGTGGACGACTACGTGGTGAAACCGTTCTCGACGCGCGAATTGATCGCCCGGATCAGGGCCGTGCTGCGGCGCAGCCATGGCGACGACGGTTCCGGTTCGATCGAACTGGGCGGCCTGCGCATCGACGGCCCCGCGCACCGCGTGTACGCGGGCCCGACGCAGATCGCGATCGGTCCCACCGAATACCGGCTGCTGCATTTCTTCATGACCCACGCCGAACGCGTGTACTCGCGCACGCAACTGCTGGACCAGGTATGGGGTGGCAGCGTGTACGTGGAAGAGCGCACCGTCGATGTGCACATCCGGCGGCTGCGCAAGACGCTGGAACCGTACGGGCTGGATGGCCTGGTGCAGACCGTGCGCGGTGCGGGTTACCGTTTCTCGGTCGTCGCATGAACGGCGACCGCTCGCGTGCGCGCCGGCTGCTGACGCAGTTGCGTGACCTGCGCGACGCCGCGGCTGCGCTCTCGGATGCGCTGGTGCTGCTGGACCGCGCCGGCCGCGTGCGCTGGTTCAACCGGGCCGCGCGGCGGCTGCTGGGTCTGGAATGGCCGCACGACCTCAACGCGGTGCTGGCGGACAGGCTGGGCGACAGCGAACTGGGGACCTGGCTGCGCGAAGGCGACCAAGCCGTGGCCGATGACGTTGCCGCGCCCGGCGGGCAGGCGGTGCGCCTGCACGTCGAGGCGATCCCGTTCGGTCACGACCGGCGCCTGCTGCTGGCTCGCGACGTGAGCCGCCTCACGCGGCTGGAACAGGTGCGGCGCGATTTCGTCGCCAACGTGTCGCACGAACTGCGCACGCCGCTCACCGTGATCCATGGTTATCTGGAACTGCTGGACCCCGAGGACGTGCCCGCGCTGGCACCGGTGCTGAAGGAAATGCGTGCGCAGTCGCAGCGCATGGGCCAGATCGTCGAGGACCTGCTCACGCTCTCGCGGCTGGAGATGCAGCAGCGTCTGCCCGAGGAACGCGTGCCGATGGCACCGCTGCTGGCGACGCTGCGCAGGGAAGCGGAGGCGCTGAGCCACGGCCGTCACCGGATCGCGCTGGAAGATCAGGCACACGCGGACCTGCTCGGTTCACCCAAGGACCTGCACAGCGCCTTTTCCAATCTCGTCAGCAACGCGGTGCGCTACACGCCTGAGCACGGCTCGATCACGATCCGCTGGCGACGCACCCGGAACGGAGCCGAATATTCCGTCACCGACACCGGTTACGGCATTCCCGCCGAACACATCGCGCGGCTGACGGAGCGTTTCTACCGCGTGTCGTCCAGCCGTTCGCGCGCGACCGGCGGCACCGGGCTGGGGCTCTCGATCGTCAAGCACGTGCTGAACCTGCACCATGCTCAGTTGCGGATCGAAAGCGAACCCGGCAAGGGCTCCACCTTCACCTGCGCGTTCGATGCGGCGCGGCTGCTGGAGGCGGAGGGGGATGCGGGCTGATTGCGGTCCGCCGCGTGCGTGCGGGCGATTCGGGGCGTCCTCGCCTTTCCGGGCGCCAGTCCCGGCGAGCCCGGGGAATCGGGGCGAAGCCAGCGTCGGCACCGGCTCCCTCCCGGCCGCTCACGATTCATCGGTCACGTCGCGCTTGGCGCGCGGTTCGCCGAGCGGCTCGCCGCGCACCACGAACCAGATGTTCTCGGCGATGTTGGTGGCGTGGTCGCCGATCCGTTCGATGTTCTTGGCGATGAACAGCAGGTGCGTGCAGGCGGTGATGCTGCGCGGGTCCTCCATCATGTAGGTGAGCAGCTCGCGGAACAGGGTGGTGTAGAGCGTGTCGAGGTCCGCGTCGCGTTCCCACACCGCGTGCGCCAGCCCGGCATCGTGCGCGAGGTAGGCCTGCATCGCCTCGTGCACCAGGCGTCCGGCCATGCGCGCCATCGGGGCAAGCGCGCCCGCCAGCGGCACCGGTGCGGACAGGTTCAGGGTCTTCGAGCGCTTGGCCACGTTGGCCGCATAGTCGCCGATGCGTTCGATGTCGGAAGCGATGCGCAGCGCGGCCAGGATTTCGCGCAGGTCGCGCGCCATCGGCTGGCGCAGCGCCAGCAGGCGCAGCACGTCGTCGCTGATCCGGCGTTCCTGCGCATCCAGCGCATCGTCGTTGTCGGCGACCCGCTGCGCGGCCCTGCTGTCACGCTTGCCCAGCGCGTCCATGGCAGCCTCGAGTTGCTTGACGGCGAGCTCGCCCATCGCGGCGATTTCGCCGGTGAGGCGCGACATTTCCTCGTCGTAGCTTTTGACGATGTGTTCGTGGGCTGGCGTGGTCATGGGGGTCTCGAAAAAAAGCAAAGAATGGCTTGTGGATCGGCTCACGAGGCTCGGCCGTGCAGGCCTCACCCGAACCGTCCGGTGATGTAGTCCTCGGTCTGCTGCTTCGAAGGGCGGGTGAAGATCGTCGCGGTGTCACCGAATTCGACCAGCTCGCCCATGTACATGAACGCGGTGTAGTCGGAGGCGCGCGCGGCCTGCTGCATGTTGTGGGTGACGATCACCACCGTGTAGTCGCGTACCAGTTCCTTCAGCAGTTCCTCGACGCGCGCGGTGGAGATCGGGTCCAGCGCGGAGCAGGGCTCGTCGAGCAGGATGATCTCCGGCTTGATCGCCACCGCACGCGCGATGCACAGGCGCTGCTGCTGGCCGCCGGACAGGCTGGTGCCGCTCTGGTGCAGCTTGCCCTTGACCTCGTCCCACAGCGCGGCCTGCCTGAGGCATTGTTCGACGCGCGCGTCCATTTCAGGCTTCGGCAGCCGTTCGTAGAGCCGGATGCCGAACGCGATGTTGTCGTAGATCGACATCGGGAACGGCGTCGGTTTCTGGAACACCATGCCGATACGCGCGCGGATCCGCGCGATGTCCTGCCGGGAATCCAGGATGTTTTCGCCGTCCACCAGGATTTCGCCGTCCGCGCGCTGCTCGGGATAGATCTCGAACATGCGGTTGAAGGTGCGCAGCAGGGTCGATTTGCCGCAGCCGGACGGCCCGATGAACGCGGTCACGCGTTTCTCGGGAATGTCGATCGAGATGTCCTTCAATGCGTGGAACCTGCCGTAGTGGAAATTCAGGTCGCGCACCCTGATCTTCGCCGCCGGAGCCACGGTGACGCGGCCGCCCGCGACGGTGCCGCCCGTGCCGGGCGGCACGGCCGCCGGCGGGTTCCAGATGCGTTCCTGAAAACTGTCCTGGGTCATGATCGATGGATGCCGCGTCGAAGGAGCAGCCGCGAGAATACGCTGAGCAGCAGGATGAAGGCCATCGCCTCGAACGCGCCGGCCCAGGCCATCTTCTGCCAGTTGTCGTAGGGACTCATCGCGAACTGGAAGATCACCACCGGCAGGTTCGCGATCGGGCGTGCGAGGTCGGTGCTCCAGAACTGGTTGTTGAGCGCGGTGAAGAGCAATGGCGCGGTTTCGCCGCTGATGCGCGCGATGCCCAGCAGCACGCCCGTCAGGATGCCGGATGCCGCCGCCTTCCAGGTGATCCGCATCACCAGTTTCCAGTACGGCGTGCCCAGCGCGATGGCGGCCTCGCGCAAGGCGCCGGGCACCAGCCGCAGCATTTCGTCGGTGGTGCGCACGACGACCGGAATCAGGATCAGCGCCAGCGCCACGCCGCCCGCGAACGCCGAGAAATGGCCGCCGGGATCGACCACGATCGCGTAGGTGAACAGGCCGATCACGATGGACGGCGCGCTGAGCAGGATGTCGTTGAGGAATCGGATCACCGAACCCAACCTGCGCCGCGCCGCGAATTCCGCGAGCCAGGTGCCCGCCAGCACGCCGATCGGCGTGCCGATTGCGACCGCCAGGGCAAGCAGGATCAGGCTGCCGACGAAGGCGTTGCGCAGGCCGCCGCCCTCGCCGCCGGGCGGCGGCGTGTCCTGCGTGAACAGCGAAAGATGCAGCGCGCCGATGCCGTGGCTCAGCGTGGTCCACAGGATCCACACCAGCCAGAACACGCCAAACACGGTGGTCAGCACGGCCATCGTCAGGTTGAAGGCATTGATCGCGCGACGGCGGCTACGCAGGGGGATCATGGCCGGCTCCCCGCACCGCGCTCGAGGCGCAGCAACAGCAGTTTGGCGAACACCAGCACCACGAAGGTGATCAGGAACAGGATCAGGCCCAGCGCCAGCAGCGAGGACTTGTAGAGGTCGCTGGTGGCTTCGGTGAACTCGTTGGCGATCACCGAGGCGATCGAGCTGCCCGGCATCAGCAGGCTGGCAGCGAGATTGTTGGAATTGCCGATGATGAAGGTGACCGCCATGGTCTCGCCCAGCGCGCGCCCCAGGCCCAGGAAGATGCCGCCGGTCACGGCGGTGCGCGTGTACGGCAGGATCACGTGGCGCACCACTTCCCAGGTCGTCGAACCCAGCGCGTAGGCGGACTCCTTCAGCGCCGCCGGCGTGACCAGGAACACGTCGCGCATGATCGCGGCGATGAACGGGATCACCATGATCCCGAGCACGATACCGGCGGTGAGCATGCCGATGCCCATCGGCGGTCCGCGGAACAGCACGCCCAGACCCGGGATCGCGCCGAGGTGATCGTCGATCCACGGCTCGATCTGCGCGAACCGCGGCGCAAACACCAGAAGGCCCCACATCCCGTAGATGATGCTGGGCACCGCGGCCAGCAGTTCCACCGCGGTCGAGACCGGCCCCCGCAGCCAGCGCGGCGCCAGTTCCGAAATGAACAGCGCGATCCCGAAGCTGACCGGGATCGCGATCAGCATCGCGATGATCGAGCTGATCAGCGTGCCGACGATGAAGACCAGTGCGCCGAACTGGCCGGAGACGGGGTTCCACGTGCCGGTGACCAGGAACCGCCAGCCGAACACGCGCAGCGCGTGCCAGCCTTCGCCAATCAGCGCGATCAGGATCGCCAGCAGCGTGGCGGCCACCAGCAGCGCGATGCCGCCCGTGAGCTTGCGGAACAGGGGGTCCGCCGGGAAGCGCCAGGCTTGCCCGGCGGACGGGGCGCCGTTCTGCATCGCGATGGCGGCTTCGGATGCCTTCATGGCCAGTCGGCACGCGTGCCCGGGGAACAATCAGATGCCAAGATTCTTCTTCCAGTACGCCTTGATCGCGGCGACCGTGCTGGCCGGCAGCGGACCGAAGGCGATCGAGCGCGCCATGTCCTGACCATGCTCGAAGCCCCACAGGAAGAACCTGGCCACTTCCTCGTTGGTGGCCTTGGGCGCGTCCTTGCGCAGGATCTGCCAGGTGCAGCCGGAGATCGGCCAGCTGTCCGCGCCCGGCTGGTCGGTCAGGATCACGTAGAAGTCTTTGGCCCTGGTGAAATCGACGTTGGCGGCCGCGGCCTGGAAGCCCTTCAGGGAGGGGCCGACCACCTTGCCGTCGCGGTTGATCATCCGTGCGTACGACATGTGGTTCTCGAGGATGTAGGCGTACTCGACGTAACCGATCGAGCCCGGGATGCGCTGCACGTACGAGGACACGCCTTCATTGCCCTTGCCGCCCACGCCGGTCGGCCATGCCAGCGAGGTGTCCGCGCCGACCCTGGCCTTCCATTCGGGGCTGACCTTGGAAAGATAGTCGGCGAACGTGAAAGTGGTGCCGGAACCGTCGGAGCGGTGCACGACGGTGATGTGCATGTCGGGCAGTTTCACGCCGGGGTTGAGTCTGGCGATCGCCGGATCGTTCCACTTGGTGATCTTGCCGAGGTAGATGTCGGCGACCAGCGGACCGCTCAGGATCAATTCGCCCGGCTGCACGCCGGGGAGGTTGTAAACCAGGTCCTCGCCCGCGATCGCGGTGGGGAACTGGATCAACCCGGCCTGCGCCAGTTCCTCCGGTGTCAGCGGTTTGTCGCTGGCGCCGAAGGCCACGGTGCCGGCCTTGATCTGCGCGATGCCGCCGCCGGAACCGATCGACTGGTAATTGACCTGGGTGCCGGTCTGCTCGGCATACGCGGCCGCCCATTTGGCGACCAGCGGGTAAACCCAGGTGCTGCCCGCGCCGGTGATGCTGGCGGCTTGCGCGGCCGCGCCGAACACCGCGAGGGCCGCGAACGCGGCGAGACGGGATGCGAGGGAAGTGCGCTTGAACACGGTTGGCTCCTTGCAGGATGGCGGGGCGTCGCCCGTTCCCCGTATTGCAAGCGCCGCGTGTTGCAGTCCCGTGATGCCCATGTTGCGGTTGCGTGACAGGACGCGCGTCGATTCCGGACAGACGTCTTCATTCCGTCATCGAGAATCAACACGACTGCAACGATGGCCGGGCAGGCTGCGCCCGTTCCCGATGCAATGCGGTTCCGCTTGGGGAACGCCATCCATCCCGAACCATGGAGAGTTTTCATGCGTTGCAAAGTGCTGACCCTGGGTATCGCCGCCGCGCTCGGTTTCGCCTGCGCCGGGGCACATGCGCAATCGTTTGCGGACGTGTTCACCCGGGGGCACGTCGACGGCGAGCTGCGCCTCTACGACTTCGATCGCCTCTATTCCACCGAGTCGGTGCCGGATGCCCATGCACTGTCGGGTGCCATCCTCCTGAATGCGCAGACCGCGACGTTCGGGGGGGGATTCAGCCTCGGCGCCTCGCTGTTGAGCGCCAACGCATTCGGGACCCAATCGAGCAATCCGGCCAGGATCGATACCACACTGATGGGCCCCCGCAACGCGGTGACCGCCTTGAGCCAGGCTTACGTGCAGTACCAGAACGACACGTTCCTGTTCAGGGCGGGCGACCAGTACCTCAACACGCCCTGGATGGGCAGCAGCGATTCGCGGGTGATGCCGGCGTCCTATCAGGCGGTGAGCTTCGGCATCACGCCGGTGAAGGGCTGGCAGATCCTGGGACTGCGCAGCTTCGCCTGGAAGAGCCGCACGTCCGGCGACTACAGCTTCGACAATCTCTACTATCCCTCCACCTGGCGCGGTGATTCGATGTACGGCGGCATCGGCGGTCTGCCGGCCACCGCCCGCGCGGCGCGTGGCACCTGGGCGCTGGGCACGACCTACGGCGTCGGCGGTTTCAAGGCGCAGGCGTGGTATTACAACTTTCTCGGTTTCGCCCGCATGGGCTACGTGGACGGCAGCTACACCTTCAAGACCGGCAGCGGCTACGACCCCTTCGTCGCGGCGCAGTACGTCGGCGAGACCGGCGGCTCCAGCAACATCCTGGTCGAGAACGGCGCCAAGCTGTTCGGGGTCGCGGGCAGCAAGGTGAAGAGCCAGGCCTGGGGTGCGGACGTCGGTGTCAACATTCCGCACGGCAAGTTCGACGTGTCCTACAACAAGATCTCGCAGGAGACCGGCGCGATCGGCGACGGCGCCCTGATCTCGCCGTACACCGCGGCCTATGCGACCGATCCGCTCTACACCACGTCCATGATCCGCGGCCTGGTCGAACAGGGGCCGGGACATGCGTGGAAGGCCAGGTTCACGTACAACCTGTTCGACGACCGGCTGCTGCTGCAGGCGGCGTATGCGAAGTACACCACGGTGCTGCGCGGCGACAGCCACAACGTGTATCTCGACATCGCCTACAACCTGGACGGCTGGCTCAAGGGCCTGTCGCTGCGCGACCGCTGGGAGCGTTCCAGCGGCGGCGCGAACGGCCTGAATCCCGGCAACGGGTCGTTCACCTACAACCGCCTGATGATCGCGTACAAGTTCTGATCCATCGCCGGTTTCCTGTCGGTATCGCATCGAAGCGAACCTCGCGAACCAATATCGGATGCCGGGCAGGGAGGCGATGGCGGCGGGTCTGTCAGGACCCGCCGCAATTTTTATATGCAATCAGGGCAGCGCCGTAGCGAGGATGGAGCCGGACCACAACGAAACCCCGCCCAGCACGGTGCCGATCGCGAGCCCGGCCAACACGTCGCTCGGATAGTGCAGGCCCAGCACCACGCGCGACACCGCCACCAGCAGCGTGAACACGGCGAGCGGCAGCGCGAGGAAGGGAAACCAGCCCGCGGCGACGATGGTGAAACTGATCGCATGCAGGGTGTGGCCGGAAGGAAAGCTGTATTCGTCCAGCGCCAGCGCGCGGGCCACCACCTCCGGATGCGCGCGGAACGGCCGTGGCCGGCGGGTGCGCCGCTTGAGCGCGCGGTACAGCAGCCACGCGATGAAACCGGTGGCCAGCATCTGCAGGGCGGCACGGATGCCCCGTCCGCCGCCGGCGAGGGCGAGCACGGCGATCAGGCCGTACCAGAACCAGCCGTCGCCGAGCCGGCTCACGGCGCCGAAGAAGCGGTGAACGCCTTGCCAGGCGGCCCAGCGGCTCGCCGCACGGCACAGCCGTGGATCGAGGGTACGCCAGGTTGCCGGCTCAGGCGGCAGCGCCGAGGGGATCATGGTCGTGCTCCCGCAGCATGGCGCGCAGCAACCGGTCGAAATCGGCAATCACCGCTGCGGTCTCGCACTGTTGCGCGGCGATCCTCGCGTTGGTGCCGAGCATCCGGCGCGTCTCGCCGTCCAGTCCCAGTTCGTACGCCGAGGTGATGAAGCCGCGCGCGTCCGTTTCGGGAACGACCAGTCCGGAAATGCCGTTGGCCACGTGTTCCTGCGCCGCAGCGCGGTCGAAGGCGACCAGCGCGAGGCCCGACGCCATCGCTTCCAGCACGACGTTGCCGAAGGTTTCGGTGAGGCTGGGAAACAGGAACATGTCCGCGCTGGCGTAATGCGTGGCCAGTTCCTCGCCGTGCCTGGTTCCGGCGAACAGTACGTCCGGGTAGGCGGCGGCGAGTGCGGCGCGTTGCGGGCCGTCACCGACCATCACCATGCGCGTCCCGGGAATCCGCGCGTGCAGGGCCCGGAAGGCCTGCAAGGCGAGCCCGAGACTTTTCTCCGCGGCGATGCGTCCGACGCAAAGCATCACCGGCGCGTCTGCGTGCGCACCCCAGCTTCTGCGCAATTCCGGATCACGCCGCGCGGGCGAGAACAGTTCGGTATCCACGCCCCGGCGCAGCTTGCGCACGTGGCGGATGTCCGCGTCGAGCAATTCCTCGGCCAGGGCACGGGTGGGCACCAGCGTCATCTGTGCGCGGCGATGGAACTGCAGCAGGCGCGAACGCACCAGCGGTGCCAGCAGGCCGACGCCGTAGTGCGCGGCGTAATCATGGAACCGCGTGTGGAAACCCGTGACCACGGGAATCCGCAGCATGTTGGCCGCGCGCATCGCGGAGATGCCCAGCGGGCCCTCCGTCGCGATGTAAACCGCGTCCGGTCGCCGTGAACACCAGCGCCTGCGCAAACCCGTGCCCTGCGGCATGCCGACCTGCAGACCCGGGTAGTGCGGCAGACGCGCGCCGCGTGCGAACACCAGTTCCACGTTGCCGTCACGGCCGTCCTCGCCTGGCCGGACCACCTCGACGTGGTGGCCGCGCGCCGCCATACCGCGTGCCAGCGTCTGCACCGTGAGGGCGACACCGTTCACCTCGGGTGGCCAGGTTTCGGTGACGAAAACGACGTGCATGGTTGGAGCTCCGTATGGACCACGCGGAAGCTTCCCGTGCCGGGATGACGCGGTGGCGACCGGGTGATGACCCGCGCGTGACGCGCCTCGTTCGACGCGATCGCGGAATCGTTCGATCACGGATCCCGAACACAACGGTCGCATTCGCGTCATCTCCGGAATACACGCTGTCAAGGATTCGCAAGCGCCCCGCGCCTGCGACGCGAGGCGTTTGCGAATTCCCTTCCCACCGTGCTCACGCGACCCACAGGCATCTCTCCCATGACGACCCCGCCAACCTCGAAACCCCTGCGTCCGATGATGCCGCTCGCATGCGCGATCGCCAGCGTGTTCATGCTGCCGGTCGCACATGCGGCGACGGCACCGGCAACCCCGGTTTCCGCCGCCCAGACACTTCCGGTCCTGGAAGTGCAAGGCAAGCGGCTGAAGCAGGACGAGCGTGCGCCGACCCGCGGCTCGCTCGCGGTGACCCAGCCGACATCCGTCATCGGCAAGGACTACATCGACAACAGTCAGGCGCCCACGGCGAACTACAGCGAGATCATCGCCATCGCGCCGAGCGTCGTGAACATCCAGCCGAACGGGCCGGGCATGGGCGACAGCGTGAATCTTTCCATCCGCGGTTTCCAGGACGGGCAATACAACCTGACCTGGGACGGCATTCCCGTTGGTGACGCGAACGATTTCACCCACCACTCCGCCGACTACCTGATGGCCCAGGACATCGGGCGGATCGATGTCGATCGCGGTCCGGGCAGCGCCTCGACGGTGGGTTTCGCGACCTTCGGCGGCACGATCGGGGTGGCCACCAAGTCACCGCTGCCCGAAACCACCACGACGCTGTACGGCAGCTACGGCAGTTTCGACACGCGCCTGCTCGGCGCCGAATTCGACACCGGCCTGATGCCGGCCTACGGCAACTTCAGCGGCTTCATCGACGTGCGCCAGATGCATTCGGACGGCTATCTGACCGGTGCGAACCTGGATCGCAAGAACCTGTTCCTGAAAGGCGTGAAGCCGATCGGCGACTCCAGCCAGTTGACCTTCGTCGGCATGGTCAACAAGAGCACGGGCAACAGCTCGGCGTTCTACGGCGCCACGTCTTTCCCGTATGTCGCGGTCAACAACGGCGGTCCGGACTTGACCTGCAGCCTGCCCGGCCAGATGCAGGTGTTCGGCGACAACTACGGGCTGAGCAGCAACCCGCTCAGCCAGGCCTACACCGGCTACAACCACGATGACATCACCACCGACCTCGAATACATCGGGGTGGAATCGCAGCTCGGTGCGGTGAAGCTGGACAACAAGCTGTACACCTTTGCCTACTACCACCACGGTTACAACGGCCTCGACCCGAACGGCGGCGGCTGCGACTACGGCCAGATCAACTGCCTCGTGCCCGATGGCACGTTTCCGGCGGGTGCCGATACCCCGAACGGCACGGTGTACGGCCCCGACAACATCCCCGGCCAGCGCATGTACAACGATTACCGCAACTGGGGCGACCTGCTGCGCCTCGGCCAGACGCTGGGCCCCGGCGAACTGCGCTACGGCATCTGGTACAACCGCCAGCTTTATCACCGCTACCAGGCCGAGGTGGATTACTCGAACGACCTGGCCTTCAACAACGTGATTCCGATCGACGCCATCGATCGCTACATCAACGGCACGTTCACCACGGTGCAGTCGTATGCCGAATATGCATGGACAATCGCGCCGAACCTGATCCTGACCGCCGGCATCAAGTATGCCTGGTTCAAGCGCCACGACGACGCGCCGATCGAGCAGAAGACCAAAAAGCCGTTGAACTACAGCCAGACCTGGAAGAAGCCGCTGCCGTCACTGGACCTGCATTACCTGATCACGCCCGAGTGGTCGATGTACGCGCAGGCTGCGCGCGGGTATCTCGCACCCAACGAGAATCTGTTCTACGTACCGAATCCGCAATCGTCCGACCAGAACGTGACCCCGGAGACCACCACCAACTACCAGCTCGGCACCGTGTGGCGCGGTGATCGTGCCAGCCTTGCCGCGGCCGCATACGCGATCGACTTCAGCAACATGGTCAAGACCACCACGATCGCCGGCGTCAAGTACTTCAGCAATCTGGGCGGTGTGCGCTACCGCGGCGCGGAGGTCGAGGGCAGCTATGCGCTGGGCGCGGGCTTCAGCCTGTACGGCAACGCCAGCTACAACAAGGCCACCGTCAGCGATACCCGCCTGCAATTGACGGGTGTGCCGAAAACCACCGCCGCGGCGGGTGTGCTGTACCACCGGGGACCGTGGGACGCATCCCTGCTTGCCAAATATGTCGGCAGCAACTGGGGTGATACCGGCAGTGACGCCAGCGGGAATGCCATCAACATATATCGCATACCGGCTAACACGGTCGCGGACTTCGCGTTGCATTACACGTTCCGCGACAGCGGTTTCCTGCCGCGCGGGAGCAGGCTGGGCCTGCAGGTGTTCAACCTGACCGATACGCACAAGATCGACGCCCTGGCCGGCTACACCGCCGGCAACGTGCCGCTGTTCTACGGCGTGGCGGGGCGCAGCGTGATGGGCACGATTTCGATTGCGCTGCGGTAATGCCCGGTTGCAACCGTTGCCCGTGGGGCATGGCGGACGCGCTGCAATCGGTGTAGAAATCCCGCTTTCGTCCCGCGATGGCAGCCATGAGCGAAGCGACCTTGCCCACCGATGCTGTGCTGCGCGCCCAGGCCGAAACCATCGCCGAAGCCCTGCGTGAACGCGGCCAGATGCTGGTTACGGCGGAGTCCTGCACCGGCGGGTGGATCGCCAAGGTGCTCACCGACATCCCCGGCAGTTCGGCGTGGTTCGATTGCGGCGTGGTCGCCTACAGCTACGAGGCCAAGGAAGGCCTGCTGGGTGTGGCGCCGTCCACGCTGGAGCGGCACGGCGCGGTCAGTCAGGAAACCGCGGTGGAAATGGTATCGGGCGCGCTGGCGCGCTTCGGCGCGACGGTCGCGGTGGCGGTGACCGGGATCGCCGGCCCGACCGGCGGCACGCCGGACAAGCCGGTCGGCACCGTGTGGATCGCGTGGAAGCGCCGCGGCGGTTACGCGCGCGCCGGCCTGTTCCATTTCTCCGGCGACCGCGACGCGATCCGCCGCCAGACCGTGGCGCACGCGCTCGAAGGGATCAGGAAAATCCTTACAACCTGATGCGACGACTGCCGCTGCCCGGCGCCGGTCGCTGTGGAATAATGCCGCCGTCACCCTGGCGATGTCGCAGCCGGTGAGATCGTTACCCGCCACACTCCACGCCGTTCACCAATCCGAGGGTTCCGCAATGGACGACAACAAGCGCCGCGCACTGGCTTCCGCGCTCAGCCAGATCGAAAAGCAGTTCGGCAAGGGCGCGGTGATGCGCATGGGCGACCACAGTCAGGAACCGATCGACGTGATCTCGACCGGCTCGCTGGGTCTGGACGTCGCGCTGGGGGTGGGCGGCCTGCCGCGCGGACGCGTGGTGGAAATCTACGGTCCGGAATCCTCGGGCAAGACCACGCTCACGCTGCAGGTGATCGCCAACTGCCAGAAGAACGGCGGCACCGCGGCGTTCGTGGACGCCGAGCACGCGCTGGATCCGAGCTACGCGGAGAAGCTGGGCGTCAACGTCGACGACCTGCTGGTGTCGCAGCCCGACACCGGCGAGCAGGCGCTGGAAATCGCCGACATGCTGGTGCGCTCCAACGCGGTGGACGTGGTGGTGATCGACTCGGTGGCCGCGTTGACGCCGAAAGCCGAGATCGAAGGCGAGATGGGCGATTCGCACGTGGGCCTGCACGCGCGCCTGATGAGCCAGGCGCTGCGCAAGCTCACCGCCAACATCAAGCGTTCCAACACGCTGGTGATCTTCATCAACCAGATACGGATGAAGATCGGCGTGATGTTCGGCAATCCGGAAACCACCACCGGCGGCAATGCGCTGAAGTTCTACGCGTCGGTGCGCCTGGACATCCGCCGGATCGGCGCGGTCAAGAAGGGCGAGGAAGTGATCGGTTCGGAAACCCGCGTGAAGGTGGTCAAGAACAAGGTCGCGCCACCGTTCCGGCAGGCCGAGTTCGAGATCCTGTACGGCGAAGGCACGTCCTACGAGGGCGAGCTGCTCGAACTGGGTGTCGCCAACGGCCTGGTCGAGAAGTCCGGCGCATGGTTCAGCTACGGCGGTGAGCGGATCGGGCAGGGCAAGGAGAACGCCCGGCAGTACCTCAAGGACAACCCCAGCGTGGCCAAGGAACTGGATGGCGCGTTGCGCGCCAAGCTGCTGGCGGAAAACGGGCGGTTCGTTGCCGCCGCACCCAGCGACGACGCCGTCGAGGCCGAGGCCTGAACCGGCCCGGGCGCGACCATCCGGCGGATCTGTCCCCGGCAGCGGTCGGGCAGGGGGCGGACGTGTGAAAGGCGGGTGCCTGCGTGCAGGTGACCATCGCGGCAACCCTGACCGGCATCCACGGCAGCACACGCCGTGGGCGCGGGCATGCACGCTCGTACAATGGCTTGCATGAGAAATCGCAGGCAGAATTCAGACAGCCATCGCGATGAGCGCAGCGCCTGGGATCGCGGCATCGGCCTGCTGGCCCGGCGCGAGTATTCGCAGCGCGAACTGCGTGCCCGGCTGGAACGCGCCGGCCACGACGAAGAGGA